>JBIQNJ010000021.1:0-39485 GCA_044462445.1 Truepera radiovictrix
GCGCAGGGCGGTGAACGCGTAGCGACCGACCCCAGGCCAGGCGAAGACTGTCTCGGTCAGCACGGCACCGCTGAACATCTGCCCTAGGCGCAGCCCGATGACGGTGACGATAGGAACCATCGAGTTGCGAAGCGCGTGCTTCCAGAGCACCGACCTCTCGCGCAGACCCTTGCTCCTGGCCGTCCTGACGTAGTTGCTCGACAGCACGTCGAGCAGGCTCGACCTGGTCATCCGGGCGACGATGCCCAAGGTGAGGGTCGACAGGGCGAAGGCCGGCAGCACGAGGTGGTGAAGGCTGGACGCCAGCAGGTCCCAGCGACCGGCGATGAGCGAGTCGAGTGTGTAGAACCCAGTCATGTTCGGGGGCGGAGAGAACACGTTGGCCAGCCTGCCGCCGGCCGGGAACCAGCCGAGGGCTCGGAAGAACACGAGCTGCAGTACGAGGCCCAGCCAGAAGACGGGCATGGAGAGGCCCACCAGCGAGAGGAAGCGGGAGACCTGGTCTATCCAGGTGCCCCTGTAGAAGGCCGCGGCAACGCCGAGCGCGAAGCCGAGGACTATGGAGATCAGCAAGCTGGGTATGAGCAGCTCGACCGTCGCCGGTATGAACCTGGCCAGGTCAGCCACTATCGGAGTACGGCTCACGATAGACAGGCCGAAGTCGCCCTGGATCATCGCTCCCAGGTACCTGACGTACTGAACGGTAACAGGCTGGTCTAGACCGCGTTCTCGCCTGTAGCTGGCCACCTGCGATTCGGTGGCGTCGGGGCCCAGGGCTGCGCGGGCCGGGTCGGACGGCACCAGGGTCGCAAGCATGAACGTAACGGTGACAGCCCCAAGGACCGTCAGAAGCATGAATGCGATGCGGCGCAGTATGAATGAGGTCATCTGTGGCTACGACCGAACGACTGTGGGGCCGGGTGTAACCCGGCCCCACAGTTATCAAGGCTGCTCAGTTGTCCCTGTACAGGGGGTAAACGCGGATGGCCGGGAACCAGGTGGGGTGCATGTAGAAGCCCCCTATGTCTGACCGGATGGAGTAGATCATCCGCTGCGTGCCTATGAACACCTGCGGCGCGTCCTCGACGATCAGGTCGACGGCCTGGCGGTAGGCAGCGATACGGGCTTCCGGATCGGTGGCCAGAGCGCCTTGGTCGATGAGCGCGTCGACCGCATCGTTGGCATAGAAGTTCTGGTTGCGGCCCAGGCCGCCCTGCGCGTCGGAGTGATACATGTACCAGAGGTAGGCGTACGCGTCCGGCATGCGCGGCGGCGTGTAGAGGAAGTTGGCCATGCGGAAGTCGGGACTCGAGGCGCTGCGGTCGCTCTCGCCCCAGGCGGTTATCGCACGGACGAACGCCGGGAAGTCCTGGGCGATGATGTTCACGGTGACGCCTATCTGGCCTAGGTACGCCTGAAGCACCTGGGCAGCCAGCTCCTGCGCCTGGTCACCGGTGGTGAAGTAGACGTCCAGCGTCATGTTCGACTGGCCCGCTTCTGCGAGGAGCCGCCGCGCCTCATCGAGGTCGAGGTTGGCGTAGGGGATCTCCGGCTTGTAACCCTCAAGGAACTCGTTCGGCACAGGCCCGTCGGAAGGAGCGAACGAGCCGCCCATGGCCTGCATGAACGCGTCCTGATCGAACGCCATGTTAATGGCCTTACGCACACGTACGTCCGCCGTCGGTCCGGCCGCGGCGTTGAGCATCAGGTACAGCACCCGAACGCCGCCATCGCGCTCGATGACCTGGATGTTCGGGTTGTTACGCAACGACTCAAGCGCCTCAGAGGGAACGGATTCGGCGATGTCCACGTCACCACGTTCCAGCATCAGCTGGGCGGTGGAGGACTCAGGTACCAGCAGCATAACGGCGCGCTGGAAGTGCTTGCCTTCCCAACCGCCCCAGTAAGGCTGGAAGGCCTCGAGCACGAACCGGTCGCCCCTCAGGAGCTCCGCGACCACGTAGGGACCGGTGCCGGCGGTGTTGGTCGCGGCCCAGGTCTTAGCCCACGGGTCTTCCGAGGTGGCGCCTGCCTGGAACGCCGCCGGGCTGATGATGCCGACCATGGAGACGGCCTGCAGGAACGGCGGCCCTCCGGGGCGGATGGTCATCCGCACGGTGAGCTCGTCCAGCACTTCTATCGTCTCGAGGTAGCCGATCGCCCAGTACGGCCCGGCCTGTATCTCCTTCACGCGCTCGAAGCTGTACGCCACAGCCTCGGCCGTCAGCGGGGTGCCGTCGTGGAACTGGACGCCTGGCCTGAGGTTGAAGGTGTAAACGGTCTGGTCCTCAGACACATCGACGGACTCGGCCAGCACGGGTGACAGATCGAACGTAGGACCCTGGAGGCCGACCAGCGGCTCGTACACGTTCTCCAGGAACGGCACCGCGCGCGAGGAAGCGGTATGTGGGTCGACGGTCTCGACGTTCCCTTCGAGCGCTACCGTTAACGTGTTGGGATCGCCTTGGGCGAAGGCGAACACTGCCAAGCTCACTAGAACGGCCGTTGCGAACAGTCTCAGTCTGCTAGCCATGGCACCTCCTTCTTGGTGTTGGGTGCCACAGTACACTAGACGCTTACGGCTTGGGAAGTACCACACGTTGAAGCACGTATGCCAGGGCCTAGCATTGTCCCCGTGACCCCTCCCACGACGTCCAGGAGATACGGCCTGGCATTCATGACGCTTGTGCTGACCAACCTCATCCCGTTGGCGGGCTACATCTGGCTGGGTTGGGAGTTGTACGACCTGATGATCCTGTACTGGCTGGAGAGCGCCGTGGTCGGTCTGTTCACGGTCGCACGTATGCTGACCGCGAAGCAAGGCGGCTTCCCCCTCTGGCTGCACGCGGCCGTACTACTCTTCGTCATCCCGTTCTTCCTGGTCCATTACGGCGCGTTCTGGGTGGGGCACGGACTCTTCCTGGGCCTCATGTTCGGGCCGGGTGGCCCTACGGGCGTGACGCAGATGCCGCCGGGCTCGGGACCGCTAGCGTTCGTGCAGGCGCTTGTGCTCGCCAATCTCATCCATTTCGATGCCCTTAAGTGGCCGCTCCTAGGCATGATGCTATCGCACGCTTCGGCATTCGTATCTGACTACCTGCAAGTTCCCTCGGAGCGGAGCATGCCCGTGCCGACGCTCATGGCGTTCCCGTACAGCCGCGTGTTCGTTCTGCACTTCACCATCATCCTCGCCGGCTTCGTCGCCATGACCGTAGGACCTTCGATCGGCGTGGTAGCGATCTTCGTTGCCATCAAGATAATCGTCGATGCGCGGGCGCACTTCCGCGAGCACGATCTGGCTATGCGGAGGGCAGCAACTAACAAGATCGACGCGCCGATGAGCGAGGGCGCACCCGCCTAGGTGCGCCCTCGGAATATACCCCTGGTCTGCGCGCGCCACAGGAGCCGCTCTCCTGCAGCGCCACCATATAGCCGGCTACCGCGCCCTGGTCTGCGCGCCACAGGAGGCGCTCAGTCTCCGCTGCCGCCTGCGGCTACGAACAGCGGTTGTCTTGGGCTACAGGCAACAAGTGGACGTTCACGCCCTTGGCTAGCGTGAGGTCCTTCCAGGCCTCGTTGTTCGGGCCCGCCGGTAGCGTGTGCAGCCCAGATTCCGGGTAATAGATGACGCCCAGGCAGTTGGTGCCTAAGTAGACCTCGGCGCCTGCACCCCAGCTCACGGTCTGCAGCGGCGTCATATCAGACAGGTAGTTGTCGTTCAGGTAGAGAGTGCGTACCCCGGCTAGATCTGCGATGTGGTGAATGGTGCCTAGCTTGTTGGTGTTAGCCGCCAGGAACGACAGGCGCATACCCTCCAGGCCGGCGAGCGTGGTCAGGTTGTTGTTGGCGACGGACAACAGCGTCAAGCTCGGCAGGCCCAGCGCAGAGAAATCAGGTAACGCACCGATCTGGTTACTTGTTACCTGCAACTCTTCCAGCAGCGGCAAGTCGCGCACATCCACTGAGGTCAACGCGTTATTGGTCGCCATCAGGCGTACGAGCGTCTCACTGCCCGAAAGGGGTGTCAGTGTGCTCACAGCGGACCTAATCAACTGCAGCGAGGTCAGGGCAGGCAAGGTACCTAGCTGGTCGATGCTCTTCAGCTTGGGGTTGCCGCGCAAGTACACCGTTCTTAGCAGCGCGTGGTCTTGCACGCCGTCCAGCGAGCCCAGGTCGGCGTCGTCCACCATCAGGAACTCCAGGTCGGCCATGTTCTCCACGAACTTGACCGAGGTCAGCAACGCAGCCTGATCGATAGACACGCTCGTGACCGTGGTAAGGGCGCCAAGCCGGGCGAACTCGGAGTTGGGCAACTGGTTCTGCTGCTCGAACGATATGGAGTTAACAGACCGCAGGTGCTGCACGCCCTCCAGGCTTCGTACGTTGCGGGACGAGCGCAGGTTCAGCTGGGTCACGACGTCCAAGGCCCCACAGAGGATGGGCTGACCCTCGGCGAGCCCCAGCCGCAGGTAGATGAACGACCGGAGATCGGGGTCAGGGAAAGTGACCACCTCGTTCGGTTCGGTGCATGCTTCCTGCGGCCTCGGGTCCGGCTGCCGGGGCGGCGGGTCGCTGCAGGCCGAAAGCAGCAAGGCAAGTGCGACGAGCAAGAGTGGTGGCAGCGAAGCGCGGCCCCTGACCATGGTGATCCTCCTAAGGCGCGCCTCGGCGCGGTGCCATCAACGTAGGTCGCAGGCACTTAGGAAGCGCTTAATTCTTAGGAACGCAACGGCACCTACCGATGTTCGAGCCTCAGTGGGTCCGTGTTCCGGCACTGCCGGCAGCCCTGCCCCGCCACCGCACCTGCACCACAAGCGTGCCCACCATCACTAGCGCGAACGCCACCAGCTGGCGCACGCCTAGCGGCTCGGCGAGAAAGAGCCACGCCAGCACCGCTATCTGCACGAGCATGGTGTTGTTGATGAGGCTGGACTCTGTGGCCGAGAGCCTGCGCAGCGTCAGGTTCCACAGGGTGAACGCGAACGCTGTGTTCACCAACGCCAGCCACGCCACTATGAGCCAGCCGTTCCACCACAGTGCCGGCATGCCCTGCACCAGCGCCCCTGTCCCTAGCAGCAGCAACGCGCCCGCGCCCATACTCACAGCCGTCACCACCAGGGGCTCCAGCCTGCCGCCACGGTTGACAGCCCGACCGAGGAGGGACGACGCAGCGTTGGAGAGCGTTCCCATGCCCGCCACCACCCAACCTATCGCAGCTCCGGCCAGGGCTAGGCCCGCACCCTGGAGAGCCGGCAGGAAGTAGACGAGGGCACCGGCGAGCACGATCCCTATACCCGCCCACTGGATGGGCCGGAGCCTCTCAGACAGGAGGAACGTGCCAAGAAGCGCCACCATGACAGGCGTTACCGATAGCGTGAGGCTGACCGACTGCGCAGGCAGATAAGCGAGCGCCACGAACTGCGCGCCCTGCGTGATGCCGTACAGGACGAAGCCGAGCAACAGCAGGTTGCGCCAGTCGCGAGAAGTAAGTCGGGCGATGGACGCCCGGCCTGATGGCCTGGCCAGGAGAACGCCCCAAAGCACGAGCGCTGCCAGTGTGTAGCGCAGGCCGGCGAAGGTGAGCGGTGGTATCTCGCCCAGCCCCTCCTTGATCAGTACCCAGGAACTCGACCACAGCAGCGTAACGAAGAACGCCTGCAGGACCGCGACTACATGACTGCCAGTTGTGGGTGTTTGCGGCTTCGACACTTGCACGCCTCCGAGTGGTTCGCGCGGCATGCGCCGGTGTTCAGTACCCAGCTAGCGCCTGCGCGAGACTTACCCCCTCGAGGCTTTTATCCGGTGAGGTGCCTTTCGGTGCGCGCCCGCCTGCCTGTCTCGGCTGCCGTTGGTGGCTCTAGCTGCAGCGCGCGCCGACTTTATGTGGCGCTCGGTCCAGGCCCGACAGTATGAGTGTCGGCGGAACCCTAGCCACCCTTCGGTCGCGGCTCCAAGGATACCTCAGAGCGGTCCGGTGACGCCCGGAGACCTGAAGGGGTCCGGTGAGGAGCTGAGGTGGAACTGCGGCACCACGAGCGACTCCCGAACCCCTACCCCCGGCACGTCGGTCAGCTCGTGCTGTCCTTGAGGGCGCGGAGCCCGAGGAAGAGGCCAAGGGCCGCCGTAGCCAGCGCCGCCAGGAACCCGAACGCGACGCTAGCCGTGCCGAGCTGGCCGGCGAACAGGTCGCGCTCGGCGTTCACCACGTGAGTCAGGGGGTTGAACTGGGCCACCACTCGCATCCACGCCGGACCGTCATCTAGTGGAAGCAGCATGCCCGAGAGGATCATCAGCGGGAACAGCAGGGTCTGGTGCACGGTCCAGAACATCCAGTCCTGGGTCCGCACGGCGATGGCGAGGGCGTAGCTCAACGACCCTATGCCTATGCCGAGTATGCCCAGCAGGAGGAGCCCTAGAAGACCGCCGGCTGTGTCGGGTCTGAACCCGAACGGCACCATGACCACGATGACCACCAGCGCCTGGATGATCAGTGGCACGAACTCCTTGAGCGCCCTACCCACGAACAGCGAAGAGCGCGCCAGAGGTGTTACAAGCAGCCGTTCGTGAGAACCGCCCTGCAGGTCGTACTGCAGGTTGGAGCCGGTGGCAGCCGTGCCGAACAGCGAGGTCATGACGAGGATGCCCGGCACGAACCAGGCCCAGGGCGACCCCTGGTCGGGGGCCGCGTTGGCCGCGACCAGCGGGCCGAAGAGCAGCAGGAAGAAGAGCGGTTGGATCAGGCCGACGACCAGCGAGAACGGGTCGCTGGTGACCGGGCGCAGTTCGCGGCCCATGACTATGAGGATGTCGTTTATCACGTTGCGCTGGCGGGGTGCGGCGTTGCTGGTCATCAGTTGCTCTCCTTCTCCTGGGTTGCCTCATCTGCCGGGTCGGCCACGGTCTCGCCCGCGTCACGCAGGCTGCGGCCGGTCAGGGCGAGGAACACGTCGTCTAAGGTGGGAAGCCTGACGTCTGCTCCTGACACCGGCATGCCGTGGGCGTGCGCTGCGACTATGGCGGCGGGCAGCGCGGCGCGACCGTCGTCCACCTGCGCCACGACTGAACCGCCGCGCGCTTCTACGGCACGAACGCCTGCCAGGCCCGCCAGCACCTCGCTGAGGCGCGCAGCCGCGCCCGCATCGTTCGTGTCCAGTGTCATCCGGTCGCCCACATGACCCTTCTTGAGCTCTGCCGGCGTGCCGTCCGCGATGATGCGGCCGTGGTCGACGATCACCACCCTGTCAGCCGCCTGATCCGCCTCGTCGAGGTAGTGGGTGCTGAAGACGACCGTCATCCCCGTCCTCCGCCTGGTAGCCACGATGTGGTCCCACAGGTTGGTGCGGTTCTGCGGGTCCAGACCCGTGGTCGGCTCGTCCAGGAACAGCAGGCTGGGAGAGTTGACCAGGCCTATGGCCAGGTCGAGCCGGCGCCGCTGACCGCCGCTCATCTCCTGCGCCTTGCGCTGGCCCAGTTGCTCGAGACCCAGCACTGTCAGCAGCTCCACTGCACGCTCGCGGGCCGCTGCCCTGCCCAACCCGTAGATGCGGCCCTGTGTGACCACCTCGTCTAGCGCTCGCTGCGTGTGGCCAGCGCCGTTGCCCTGCCCCACATAGCCGATGCGCTCGCGCACGAGCGCACTCTGGGTCGTTATGTCGAGACCCGCGACCCGGGCCGAGCCGCTGGTAGGCGGCAACAGCGTGCAGAGCATGCGCATCAGCGTGGTCTTGCCCGCGCCGTTGGGCCCGAGTACAGCCACTGTCTCCCCCTCGGTCACCGTGAAGTCGATGTTTCTGACCGCTAGCACTTCGCCGCCCTCAGGTGCGCTGAAGCTTCTCGAAAGGCTCTCTGTTGTGATCATGGTCGGCCCTGCTCCTTCCTCCGTACTTGCTACGCCTATACTGCCGACCCTTGTGGTCAATATTTGTCCACAAGTACGGTTAGACTCACCGCATGTCTACGAGCACCCGCGCGCTAGAGCTGCTAGGCCTGCTTCAGAGCAGGCGCCACTGGTCCGGCGAGGAGCTCGCCTCGCGGCTCGGGGTCAGCCAGCGCACCCTAAGGCGCGATGTCGACGGCCTGCAGGAGCTCGGCTATCCGATAACCACGACGAGAGGAACGGGCGGCGGCTACCAACTGAGCGCGGGCGGGTCGCTACCGCCCTTGGTGCTCAGCGAGGACGAAGCGGTGGCCGTGGTCATGGGCCTCAAAGAGATAGCCTCGGGCGCGTACCCTACTTCCGGTGACGCGGCCGTGGCCGCTATGGCGAAGATCGTCCAGGTGCTGCCGCCACGCATCCGCCGGCGCATAGACAGCCTGCGGGCGGTCGCGACCCCCGAGGCACCGAACCGTAGCGCCGGCATCAACGACGTGGCGTCGCTCACCACGGTGGCGCTGGCCTGTCGCGATGCCGAAGTGATCACGTTCACCTACGAAGCGCGTGACCGTGAGACGACGCGCCGAAAGGTTCAACCGCACCGCATAGTCAGTGTCGACCAACGCCTCTACCTGGTGGCCTGGGACCTGGACAGGGCAGACTGGCGCACGTTCCGCATCGACCGTATAGCCGGTACCCAGCAGACAGGCAAGCGGTTCGCCACGCGCCCGATACCCGGAGGGGATCCCGTGGAGTTCGTTCACAGCCAGATAAGGGAGATGCCAGCGAAGTATCCAGTGCGGGCCACGGTGCACGCTCCGCTCGAGCGGGTGAAGGCCGAGGTGTCGCGCTACGGCAGCGTTGAAGCCAAGGACGACGGCTCGTGCGCCGTCTACATCCCCGCCGACTCTCTCGACTGGGCGGCGTTCTGCCTGGCCGCCATGCACGCCCCCTTCGTCGTACATGGTCCGCCCGAAGCCGTTGACTACATGCGCGAATGGGGCGAACGGCTTGTGGCGGCAACCAACGAAGGCGCCCCCTAGACATCCCCTCAAGGAACTCCCTTACGGACCTAGGAAGCGCTTAGGCGCTGCAGTTGACTTACGTGACGGTGGCCACCCCCTGGTTAAAGCAGCGGAACCGTACCCGCTTCAACTGGGCGCGCTACGCCTAGCTGCACGCTCTGCGTTGCCAAGGTCTATCTCGTCGGCCAGGCCGTCAAGCGCCTTCTCCCAGAAGGCGCTGTAGTGGGCGGCCCAGGCGCTTATGTCGCGCAACGGTTGGGGCTCGATGGCGTAGACCCGCCTCCGGCCCTCCGCGCGCACGCTCGCGAAGCCCTGCTCTCTCAACACCTGCAGCTGCTGCGACACCGCCGACTGGGTGATACCGAACTCGCCACCCACAAGCTCCACCAGCTCGCCTGCGGCATGTTCACCCGTGGCCAGCACCTCTACCAGGCGCCGGCGCACGGGGTCTGCCAGTACCGCGAAAGGGTGCACTCTCTGTTACTCCTCGCCACCGCCCATGCCCGGAACCTCGCCCGTGTAGAAAGCCCTCGTGTTCTCAGCTCGCTGCAGGGCGATGTCGGCCGGGGTCCCGGAGGCCTCGTCGGCAAGGCCCCAAGCCCGTGCCGAGCTCTCGTAGAACGCCCTACCCTCGGCAGAGGCGTACCACTGAGGGTCGGCCTCGGGCGGCTTCTCCCCTGTTGGGTCTTGGAGGTGCAGACCCAGACCGAAGAAACCGCCGTCCCAGCCCACGCCGACCGCTCCCGGACCGTAGACATCCGTGAAGCCGGGTATGCGGTGCGCCTCGTGCTGCAGCTCGAGCCGCGTGGCGTTCTCCAGCGGTGTGAGGATGACGGTCACCCAGCTAACACCACCGCCGAACTCCCAGGTGGCCTTGATGCGCTCAGGCTTCACGCACTCCTGGATAGTGCCGCCCGCGTTACCCTCGAATTGGTAGCGGCCGCCCAGCTTGAGGTCGCCGGAGATGGGGAGGAACCAGCGCGCCAGCCTGTCGGCGTTCGTCACGGCGTCCCACAGGTCCAGTACGTCCGTCGGGTAGGTGCGGCCGGCGATGACAATATCGGTCGGTTGACCATCGATCATCCCAGTGGCCACGCGGCGCTGCATGCCGGCCATCAGCTCTTCGAACCTGTGGGTCATGTGTGTGCTCCTCTTATGTAGCGGCGCAAAGCCGGTTACCAGCAGGGGCGCCACAAACGTCATATTAGCACACACTAATATATAGCCGGCGCGAAGACCAGGCACGAGCCCTCGGCGAACATACGAACAGTTCGCAGGGGGACCTTGAGGGCCGTGGCGCCAGACCGCTCCAGCCTGGTATGACGGTGGCATGAGCGGGTCGTCAAGCAACCTACCGGCACTCAAGCTCACGAACCTGACCAAACGCTTCGGCGGCAAGGTCGCTGTGCGCGACTTCTCGGTCGAGATCGAGCGCGGCCAGCTGTACGCGCTGCTCGGCCCCAATGGCGCCGGCAAGACGACCACGCTGCGCATGGTGGCGGGCCTGCTCGTGCCAGACTCGGGCGACGCCTTCATATATAGCAGCAGCATCACGAAAGAGCCGGCCGCCGCCAAGCAGCGCCTGGCGTTCCTGCCGGACGAGCCGCTTCTGTACGGCAAGCTGAACCCGCTCGAGTACCTCAGCTTCGTGGCAGGCCTGTGGGGCGTGCCCGCAGACCGCGCCGCCGAGCGGGCCACCGAACTACTCAAGTGGCTCTCGCTCTGGGACAACCGCCACGACCTCACCGAGACGTTCTCGCGCGGCATGAAGCAGAAGCTGGGCTTGGCGGGCGGCCTCATCCACGAACCCGATCTCATGATCCTAGACGAACCGCTCACCGGCCTCGACGCCGCCGCGGCACGCGACGTCAAGGACCTGCTGACGGACTTCGTACGCTCCGGCAAGACCGTAGTACTGACCACGCACATCATGGAGATAGCCGAACGCATGGCAGAACGCATCGGCATAATCGCCGGCGGCCAGCTGATAGCCGAGGGCACCCTGGACGAGCTGCGCGCCACCAGCGGCCGCGACGGGGCCACCCTGGAGTCCGTGTTCCTGCAGCTCGTAGAGCGCGAGTGAAGGCGCCTGCGGTGACAAGGCCGAAGAGGAACCCGCTGCTCCTCCTGCTGCGCAACGAGGTAACGGTGCGCTGGCGCGAGATGACCGGAGAGACCAAACCGCTGACCCTGGTTCTGGTGGCGGTGGGGGTGCTGGCACTCATCGGCATGATCCTGGCCGGCCTGGCCAGTTCCCTCAGGGGTGTGCTCACGCACCCCTTGCCGTCGGAGTCGGTGTACCTGGCCGCACTCGTGCTGGTGGTGTTGTTCCCGTTCGGGGTATCGACCGGCATCAACCACGCGGTCATAGCCATGTTCGACCGCGGCGACCTCGACCTGCTGGTCTCTTCACCTATAGGCAGCCGCACCATCTTCGCCAGCCGCGTGCTGGCAGTAGCGGTGGGCGTGTTCCTGGGTCTCGGCCTGTTCATGCTACCCATCGCCTTCCTGGGGCTCATCCTCGGGCTGCCGCAACTGCTCGGCGTCATCCCGACGCTGGTGGCGCTGGCTATCACCTGCGCGTCGATAGGCATGCTCATAACCCTGCTACTGGTGAAGCTGCTGGGGCCGCGGCGCGCACGTACGGTCTCTCAGCTGCTGGCCGCACTCACCGTTCTCGTGCTGTTCCTGGTGTCGCAATTGCCCGCCATCCTCGGAGAGCGCATCGACGTCATGGGTCTGGTCGAGAGGATAGGTCCATACTTCGACAGGGGCGGCGTGCTGGCGGCAGACAGCCTGCTGTGGCTGCCCGCGCGCTCCATGCTGCTGCACCCGTTGGGCACCGCCGTGGCGCTGGCGCTCGCGGGCGCCGTCATGTGGCTTACCGTCTTGCTGCTGCACCGCTCGTTCGCCCACGGCGTGGGGCTATCCGACGGCGCACGAAGGCGGCGCACGGCGTCCGGCGGAGCTGTGAGCTTCAAGCAGCGAAGCCCTACAGGGGTGCTGCTCGCCAAAGAGTGGCGCCTCGTTCTGCGCGACCCGTACCTCATATCTCAGGTACTGCTGCAGATCATCTACCTGTTGCCCGCCGGCTACGTGCTCTTCTTCCAGGGCGATGGGCCCCTAAGTGGCGTCGACCTCGGGCCGGGCATCTCCGTGCTGCTCGTCGCCATAAGCGGCACGCTGGCGGCCTCACTGGCGCGCATAGCGTTCGTGGGTGAGGAGTCCATCGACCTCCTCATGGCGTCGCCGGTCGGCAGACGGCGCGTGCGCAACGCGAAGATGCTGGCGGCACTCATCCCCGTGCTGACCCTGACCCTGACGTTAAGCATCGCGCTCGCGTTCACCAACCCTGTGGCCGGCCTGATCGCAGCCGCGCTAGCGGCAGCATCGGCGTTCTCGGTGGCGCTGCTCCGCTCCTGGAACCCGGCTCGGGCCAGCCGCAAGGACCTGTTCAAGAACAGGGGCATGGGAGACCCGATCGTAACGTTCATGGAGGGTCTGCTGCCGTTCAGCTGGGCGGCCTCCTCCTACCTGCTGGCCACCGGCAACATCTGGTGCGTGCCGCTGCTGCTCCTCTGCGTGGGCGCCATCGCGTTCTCCTACTTCAGGGTGCGGATGGTGCGGCCCGAGCTCCTCACCTGAGGTGCCCCTCGCGTCGCCTACCGTGTGGCACGTGAGTCGGGCACTCCTGAGTGTATGTGAAGTGCGCCTGGCGCCACTGACCGCAGTGCGGCGCCGAGCGCAAGCCGGCCCGCCGCGTAAGTACACTTGAACCAAGATTCGAGGCTGCGCCAGAAGGGAGACCGGTAGGTGGCGCTCGTGCTTCTCGTGATGGTCGTGGCGCTGTTCGGCTGGCTCCTCTGGCGAGCCGGCCGCGGCCCCCTTACCTCTGCCAAGCCTTCCCAGCTCGACGATCAGCGTGGCCACAAGCTGGTGGAAGCGCTGTTCCGCAACGGCGTGGAACTGGGCTACAAACGCGCGTGGTCACACCAGGCCGAGGCGGAGCTTACCCGGGTCCAGGCGTTCACGCGGCGCAGGACCAACACGATGGTCTCCTCCACGGTCGCTGCAGCGGTCTCCGCAGCGCTGCCGCTCGGGGCAGCGCTGAACATCCTGCCCCAGCAGAGCGCCTGGCTGCCCGCGCTGGCGCAGTGGCAGTGGCTGCTGCTGGCGCTGGCGGCGGCGCTGTTCTTCGTCGGTCTGGGGGCGGCGTTGATACCGCGGGACTACCGCCGGTACTCCGCCACGCGGCTGGCCACCGACATAGACGTAGCCAGGCTGACGAGAGAGCTCAACGAGCTCATAGACGCGGAGGCGGCCGAGCAGCTGAACGCCATGAAGTCGTACCTCACCGCTCTCTCGAACGAGCGCTTCGTCGACGGTCAGCGGCACAGCCAGGCGCACGACCCTGCCTCCATCCAGACGCGCATCTCCTCAGCGGCCAACGCAGCCTACGTTCAGGGCCGCAACGACGGCGCCACCGAAGCGCACGCTCAGGTGGGTCAGCTGACCACGGAGGCCTACCTGCGCGGCGTGAACGACGGCGAACGCACTGCCACCACCAAGCTGGAGGGCCGCATACGCGCGGAACGTGAGGCCGCTTACCAGTCCGGTTACCGGGTAGGCCTAAGCGAGGGGCGGGCAGCGGCAGCGAAGGCGGCAGCGCAAGCAACCACCACTACCGCGAGCCAAGCCGCCCGGGCTCCGAGGCCGCGCACGCGGGCAGAGGCTCTGGCCATCCTCGACCTGACGGAGGGCGCCCAAGCGGCCGACATCGAGAGACGCTACCGCGAGCTCAGGACCGCTGTTCACCCAGACCGCATACGTTCGCAGAAGATGCCGCGGGCGCTGGTGGTGTTCGCCGAGGAGCAGTTCAAGCTGGTGGGCGAGGCTTACGACATCTTGCAGCGCGCCTGACCCCTTACGCGTAGCCGAGTGAACCAGTGCGGACCGCGCAGGCCGACGCCCGACCGCCGCTCAGGACTACTCGGCCGCCTCCACCAGGCCTATGTGAGCGATGAACGGCTTGGCGTTGGCCTCGCCCTGTGCACTCAGGTACCTGGTAAGCAGGTCCTCCAGCTCTTCCTTGAGCAGCCGGGCCTTGGCAGGTGAGAGCTCCAGCCGCGCCCACATGTTGGCCACCGGGGCGTCCTCCGGCGGCGCAGTGGTGGGTTCGATGTGGAACGCCGGCAGGTCGCCCGTGCGTCGGTAGCCGACCACCCAACCGTCGGCGTACCGCCTGCCGGCCGCCACCACGGAGCGCAGGAAAGCGCGCCATACGGGTTGGAAGTGAAGCTCTAGGGTCTCCAGGTCCGAGGTGGGCAGGAGCTCCAGCGGCAGGCTGTAAGAGTCAGCGCTGGAGCGGAACACCAGGGAGCGCACGCGGCCACGCACCTCGCAGCGCAGCCTCACAAGCAGCCCCATCTGCTCCATGCGGCGCACCCAGTAGTGCATGCGTTGAGGAGAGATCCCCAGCTCGGCGGCGGCGTCAGCCACCGTCGATTCCTTGGCCAGGAACGGGTCCAGATGCCTGCCCTTCGCCCTATCGCTTATGAAGGCCGCCACGTCGGGATCGTTTATGAGTTGCGTGGCCACTTGATGAAGTTACCATTCAAGAGCAGGCATGCCGTTTTAATAGTGGTGCTGCTAGGTTGCACAGCCATGAACCTACGCACGCTTATCACCTTCGCCATGTGCGCGGTGCTGGTGCTCAGCGGCTGCGCCAGCGGCGGCAACGGCGACCCGGACGGACCAGGCGGCCCCGGTCAGCCGCCGGCCACGAACCCGTTCACGGGAAGGCTGGTCGGTCACGGCACCGGGGGCATGCACACCATGAACCTGACCGCCAACGGCGAGTGGGTCCAGCAGACCTCCGTTTCCAACTACTCGAGACCAGCGCTGCGTCTAGATGCCAACGAGCTGTACCTGGCCCGCATCAACATGGCCACTCCGATGTCCATCAACATCTACGACCTGAACACGTTCGGGCAGAAGGACACGGGGTTCATCTGGCCGGCCACCGACCAGCTTTCGCGGGTTCATGGCCTGGCGGTCGCGCCGGGCGGACGCTACCTGGCTGCGGTCCTGAGCGGGCTTGGTGACCAGTTCCTCGAGATCCTGGATACCCAGACGATGGAGATCGTCTTCACCGGCTTCAACGCCACGGTGGACAGCAACATGCTCTGGACTCAGGACCTTGAGCTCGTGTTCGCCATGAACTTCCAGGGGCAGGGGCCGGAAGGCGCGTACGGCGGCATCGTGGCCGTACCCCTGCAAGAGTTCCTGGACGGTGACGACCAGTTCGACCTCGAGGTGCTGGTCTCCTTGACCCAGCAGCAGTGGGGTATCGCCGGCATCGACGACATAGCGCTGTCACATGACGGAACGCAGCTAGCCTTCGTCCGCTCCGGCGATATCTGGGCCAAGGACCTGACCACCGACGAGGCGCTTCGCCAACTAACGGTCGGCCCGACGGCCAACTGGGGGCCGGCCTTCTCCCCCGACGGCTCGCTTATCGCGTTCGTCGGCGCACGCGGCGGCGAACTGCGGGACACGCTGGTCGTGCGTAACGACGACGGCGGCCCGTACATGGTGAGCACCAACGACCACAGCCTGACCGAGGTGTTCCTGGTCGACCGGCGTTACCTGGTCGAGGAGATCATGGCGTGGCTGCCTTAGGGGCTCACATGGGAAACCGGCTGCTGCTGGCGCTGCTTCTCGCTGCGCTGGCCCTGAACGGCTGCGCCGGCGGCGGCCCAACCGGCCCGGGTGGACCCGGCGGACCGGGCGGACCAGGCGGCAATCCGTACACGGGCCTGCTGGTGAGCCACGGCACGGGTTACATGCACACCATGAACCTCGGCACCAACGGCGAGTGGCAACGGCAGATTGGGGTGGCGGTCGGTTACGCCGTTGTCGCCCTCCGCCTGCCCGGCAACGAGGTCTACAGGGCCAACCTGAACGCCGCCGACCCGCTGTTCGTAGAAGTGTTCGACCTGGCCACCTTCGGCTCCAAGCACAGCTTCACCTGGCCCGACACGGAGTCGCTCATGCGTGTCCGTAGCCTGGCAGTGTCGCCGGACGGCCGGTACCTGGCCGCCCGCCTCGAGGGGATGACGGGGCCGAGCTTCCTCGACATCTACGACACCGTGGACGAGAGGATCGTCTATACCGGCTTGGCGGGCATGATGACCACCAACATGCTGTTCGACAACGATTCGCGGCTGGTGCTCGGCATCAGGTTCCCATCACAGGAAGACGCCCCTTACGCAGGCATAGTGGCCGTACCCATAGAGCAGTTCCTCGCGTCAGAGGGGACCATAGACGTTCACGTGCTCCAGCCGTTCACAGAGGCGGAGTTCGGCACTCACGGCGTTCAGGACGTAGCGCTCTCTCACGACGAGACGCAGCTGGCGTACGTTAGGGCTGGCGACATCTGGATCAAGGACCTGACCTCGGACACCGCACCGAGGCAGCTGACCACGGGCCCGACCAGCAACCTGGGACCCGTGTTCTCCCCTGACGGCCGCCACATCGCGTTCGTCGGCTCGCATGGACCGGCGCTTAACGACACCGTGATACTGCCTAACGACGGCGAGGGACCCTATTACGTGAACGTCAACGACACGAGCGGCCCAGAGGCGGTCATCGTAGACACGGGCAACCTGGTCGAGCGCAACCTGGCCTGGCTACCTTAGTTAGGCCGTCCGACTCAGTAAGCCCCGCGCTGCTCTATCATCGGCGCATGCGCAAGCTCTTGGCACTGTCTGCGGCGTTAGCCGTGCTGCTGGGCGCCGTTGTCAGCACGCCCGGGGCGGCCCAGTCGTACGTGGGGCGCGCCCCGGCCGTGGAGTTTCCAGCCGGGCTGGACTGGATAAACACCGGCGAGCCCCTGACGCTGGAGGGGCTGCGCGGCAAGGTCGTTCTGCTCGATTTCTGGACCTACGGCTGCATCAACTGCATACATGTCATCCCTGACCTCCAGGCGCTGGAGCAGAAGTACGCCAACGAGCTGGTGGTCATCGGCGTGCACTCGGCCAAGTTCTTCAACGAGTCGGAGACCGAGAACATCCGGCTGATCGCCCAGCGCTACGACCGCACGCACCCTATCGTCAACGACCGCGATTTCACCATCTGGCGCTCGTACAGCGTCCGGGCGTGGCCCAGCTTCATCCTCATCGACCCTGAGGGCAACGTGTTGGGTCGGCATGAGGGCGAGGGCATCTACGACCTGTTCGACGGCGTGATCGGGGGGATGATAGCGGAGTTCGAGGAGCGCGGTACTCTCGACCGCACGCCGCTGACGTTCGACACAGGCGCGGTCTCCGCCCCGCGCACTGCGCTGCGCTTCCCGGGTCAGGTGTTGGCCGACCCGAACACCAGGAGAGTGTTCATCTCTGACAGCGGTCACAACCGCATCGTGGTCACCAGTTTCGACGGCGAGGTGCTGCTGGTCATCGGTGACGGTCAGGCGCGGCTGCAGGACGGCAGTTTGGCCGAGGCGTCGTTCAAGCGGCCGCAGGGCATGTCGCTAGCCGGCCCGGACGTGCTGTACGTGGCAGACACGGGTAACCACGCCATCAGGCTGGTGGACCTGGCGCAGGGCACAGTCACGACCGTGGCGGGCACCGGCTCACAGGAGTACCTGTTCGGACGCACCAGCGCTCCCGCCAGCGGCGGGCTCAACTCGCCGTGGGACGTGCTGTGGCTAGACGACCAGCTGTTCATCGCCATGGCCGGCCAGCACCAGATCTGGCGCTACGACCCGGCCACCCAGCGAGTACTGCTCCACGCGGGCAGCGGGCGCGAAGAGCTACGGGACGGCGTGGCGCGCATGGGCGGCCTCAACCAACCCAGCGGCCTGGCCACCGACGGCCAGGCGCTGTTCGTGGCCGATGCGGAAGCCAGCGCCGTGAGGCGCATAGACGTGGCAGACGGCGGCGTCATGACCACCATCGTCGGCACCGGCCTGTTCAACTTCGGCGACACGGACGGTGTTGGGGACGAGGTGCTGCTGCAACACCCGAAGGCGGTGGCCTATGCGAACGGCAACATCTATGTAGCAGATACCTACAATCACAAGATCAAGCTGCTGGACCCGAACACTCGTCAGAGCACCACCCTGCTGGGCACCGGCGCCGAGGGCTGGCAGGACGGCTCACAGGCGCAGTTCTACGAACCGGGCGGGCTGAGCGTGGCGGGGCACCTGCTGTTCATAGCCGACACCAACAACCACGCGGTGCGGGTTGCCAACCTCGAGCTTCTCACCGTGAACACGCTGGCGCTGTCCGACCCGCAGGGCCTGCTCAGCCGGGAGTCCGTCCGCGCGGTGCGGTACGACGAGACGCTAGAGCTGCCGCCCGTATCCGTGAACGCCGGCATGGGCACTCTGGCGCTCACGCTCACCCTGCCGGAAGGCTACAAAGCCAACCACCTGGCGCCGCTGACCGTGAGCGTCGGCCTGGGCGAGCCCGGCTCGTCACTCTATGCGCCCACCGAGCTGGCTATAACCGAACCCGAGTACCCGCTCACGCTCGAGGTGCCGCTCGAGTTCACCGACGGTCAGTCGGTCGTCTCCGCCGAGGTGCTGCTGTACTACTGCCGCGAGGTCGCCTCCGAGCTGTGCCTCATACGCCATGCCCTGTTGCGTTTGCCCGTGGCTGTGGAGACAGGGGCGGGCGCTGCCGGCGCGCCATCGTCCGACTCCGAAGGCGGCGCGCTGGTCACGCTGTCATGGCAGCCCCCGGCGCTGCCGCCCGGCTACTGACCCGTACCCTGGGCATGGGCCTCCTTCTGTCGCAGCTTCAGAGCGCCCCCTCAGCGCAGCCTGATGACCTCTCGCCTGCTGTGATCCTCGATGTACACCAGCCACTCCAGCACCGTGAGCGGGCCGAGGTGGTTGTGTTCGATGGTCAGCTCAGCATCGAAGCCCGTGCGGTCCAGCTCTGCGGCCAACTCGAGCGTCTCCGCGCGCGCAGCCATGAACCCGCTCACGAGCTGCTCCCAGGAGGCGTCGTCGGGCAGCCTGAACCGGTGATAACTCCCCGCCAGGTAGGGCTGACCAAGCGCCACGCGCACGCGTGCCAGGCTCCACCTCTCGATGCCGAGCCAGTGGTTCACCGCCTCCCGGTTGCCGGCCGTGTCCTTGGCGCGCTGCAGGCGCGGCTTCAGCACGTCGTCTCTCGACGACTCAAGGGCCGCAACGACGTCCGCCAGCGCCCTGCCCCGGGCCTTCCTGCGCACGTGGGGGCGCAGTCCGGCACCTATCAGCCTTTGTAGGAAGCTCACCTCTCACCTGCCATGTGGCCAATGTACCGACCAGGGCGCCAGGATCGGCGTTCCGAGCGACACGCCGCCCGGCCGGTGGCACCCCGTAACGTGAGAAGCCGATGACTGGCACGGGCCTCTTCTCACGTCGTCGAGACCTTTCCCACACACAGCGCGGCTAACGTGTGATCACACGACCTCGCCCAGAGGGTCCGCGAAAGGAGACCGCCATGGCCAGTTTCGTGAAGTCGATAGACGTGAACGTTCCGCTTGACGATGCCTACCGGCAGTTCAGCGACTTCGAGAGCTTCCCTTCGTTCATGGAGGGGGTAGAGAGCGTGCAGCGGCTGGGCGGAGACCAGCTGAACTGGCACGCCAACATCGCCGGACGCGACGAGGAGTGGACCGCGCGCATAACCGAGCAGGCCCATAACGCCTCCATCGCCTGGGAGAGCATCTCCGGCACCAAGAACCTGGGGCGGGTGTCGTTCGAGGCACTCGACAGCGACAGTACCCGCGTGCACATGTACATCGAATACGAGCCCGAGGGACTGGTAGAGAACATCGGCACTGCGCTGGGCGTCGTGAACGCCAGGATCGCGGCCGACCTGGAGCGGTTCAAGGAGCTGGTGGAGGGCCGGCGGCCCGGTCAGGCGGCCGACGACGCTGCCGACGCGCCCGCAGACAAGGTGATAGCCACCGACCTGATGGATGGCGGCCAGCGCCGCGAGCAGCAACTTGAGCACGACCGCGTCGACTCCCAGCGGTTCTAGTTAGGGCTCGACCGCGACGAGCGGCTCAGACCGGGCCTGACGCTCCTCGCTCATCATCCTCTCGAACTCTTCCACCACGCCGGCGTCGAACAGGACGCCGGCGTTGTCACGCAGGTACGTCAGCGCGCGACCCTTACCCCAGGCGGGACGGTACGGCCTGTCGGAGGTAAGCGCGTCGTACACGTCCACCACCGCGAAGATGCGGGCACTGAACGGGATGTCCTCGCCCTTGAGCCCGTGGGGATAGCCGGAGCCGTCCCAACGTTCGTGGTGCGAGTACGGGATGTCGAGAGCCGGCCGCAGGAACTCGATGGGCAGAAGGAGCTGGTAGGCGAACTCCGGGTGCCGCTTCATGAGCTCCCACTCCGCGCCGGTCAGAGGCCCCGGCTTCAGCAGCACGTGGTCGGGCACGCCCATCTTGCCGATGTCATGGAGCAGCGCGCCGCGCCTGATATGTACCAGCTGCGCCTCGGGAATGCCGAAGCGCTCGGCCAGGCGCACGGTGTGCTCGGTGACGCGGCGGCTATGGCCCTCGGTCTCCTCGTCGCGCAGGTCCAGCGCGCGTGACCACCCCTCGATGGTGCGCTCGTATGCCGCCAGTATCTCGGAGTTGCTGCGCTGCAGCGACTCGACCTGTTCAGAGATATCGAGGCCCATGCCCACCAGCAGCGGCCCGTCGGGCGTCTCTATGCGCGTTCCTGTCAGCGAGAACGGCTTGCGCTCACCCGCCGCCGTGATGAACGACACCTCGCCCCGCGCGTAGCCCTCCTTGAACACCTGCCGCACGCTGTCGATGGCACGTTGCCGGTCCTCGGGCGCGAAGATGGTGAACGGATCGGTCACCGAGAGGTCCTCGGCCTTGTAACCGAGCAGCGTCTCGAAGGCCCGGTTGAAGCGCACTACCGTCCCCTTGGTATCCGTGACGTAGAACATGCCGGGCAGGCTGTCGATGATCTTGTCCGTCAGGGCGGTCTCAGCCAGCAGCCGCGCCTCGGACGCCTTCAGCTGGTAGCGCACCAGCTTCTCGCTGTCGCGGTCATGCTGCATGCGGCGCCAGGCCAGCAGTGCGAACCCGCCCACGGAGCCGCACAGGAAGAGCAGCTCCTGCAGCCTGCTCACCACACGCGAGTCGCCGCCGTCGAGCCGGGCGAACAGCCCGTCCGTCAACTCGAACCACAGCACGGCGGCCACCAGGTAGGCGGCGATGCTCGCCAGCAGCTGTAAGGTCTTCCCCTTCACTTGCACCCCTAAGCTGGCCGAGCCTGGTGGGGTACACCGCGGCTCAGCGCTTCTCGGCCGCCAGCTCGGCGGCAACAGGCGAGATTATTATTCATAGGCTCTTACCGATGTATTACAGCGGGTGTCAGGCCGGCGAGGCTGTCCCACACGCTCTACTCATCGGACGCCAACCGTTCGCTAACCCAGTGAAACAGCCTCTCAGGCCGGTGGCGTAACATGCCGGACATGAAACAGCTTGCGAAGAGGTACACCGCTGCTCTACTCGTAACGCTGCTTGGCCTGCTGTTGGCCAACGCCACCGCCCAGCGGCCAACCGCCGCCTCGGAAGCCGACCTGCCTGTCACCCGCCTGGCGCTCTTCACGAGCGGCATCGGCTACTTCGAACATGAAGGCACGGTGTCCGGCGACCAAGAGCTGGTGCTCACCGTTCCCAAGGCCGAGATGGACGACCTGCTGCAGAGCCTCGTGCTGCAGGACTTCGGCGGCGGCACCATCGAGCCCGTTCGTTACAGCTCGCAGGCGCCCCTGAGCCGCCTGCTGGACGCCTACTCCATCGACCTGTCCGGCAACGTCTCGCTAGTGAGCCTGCTGGCGCAGGCCCGCGGCGAGCGCGTGCGCCTGGAAGGCGCCACCGTCATCGAAGGGGCCCTCCTGGGGGTGGAGGAGCAGCGCGTCGAAGAGGGCGTAACCCGCGCCTTCGTCACGGTCGCCACTGACGCCGGCGTCAGGCGCGTAGCGCTAGACGAACTCAGTTCCGTGCAGTTCCTCGACCCGGCCCTTCAGGCCGAGATAAACGGGGCCCTGGCCACCATCGCCGCCAACCGCGACGACGACACCGCCACGGTGCGCCTGCGCTTCAGCGGCACCGGCGAGCGGCAGGTACGCGTGGCGTACGTGCGCGAGATGCCCGTATGGAAGAGCACCTATCGTCTGGTGGTGGGCGAGGACGGTCGCGGCACCCTGCAGGGCTGGGCCATCGTCGACAACCCCACCGATCAGGTGCTGGACGGCGTGCGGCTCTCGTTCATCGCCGGCCAGCCCGTGTCGTTCATCACGTCCCTCTACGACCCCGTCTGGGCCGTGCGGCCGCGGGTAGAGACCAAGGCGTCAGGCGGCTTCGTCCCGAGCATGGACATGGGCCAGGAGTCACTAGCGGAGATGTCGCCTGCAGTCATGGCACGCGACATGATGGGCGCGCTTGCAGCGCCCGTCCCGGCGCCGCCGCAGATGAGCGGTGCGGGCGTCAGCGGTCAGGCGCAGGGGGCGGCGGGCGCCACCAGCTTCGCCTACCACGTCACCCAGCCGGTCACGATCGGCCCCAACGAGTCTGCCCTGGTGCCGATAGTCGTGACCGACATAACCACCCAGCGCGTGTCGCTCTTCAACGAGACCGACCACCCCCGCAACCCGCTGCACGCCGTGCGCATCGTCAACGACACAGAGCTGCAGCTGGCCGAGGGCACCATCACCATCTACGACGAGGCGGGTTTCGCGGGCAACGCGCGCCTGCCGGAGCTGCTGCCTGGCGCTGAGCGCCTTCTCTCGTACGCGGTAGACCTGGAGCTCGGCGTGCGCCGCGTCGAGGGCAGCCGCACCTCCAACGTCACCAGGGTGAGGCTCGTCTCCGGGCTGCTGGAGGTCACGGAGGTGTCCAGGCGCGCCTTCACCATCGAGGTGACGGGCAGCGCCGACCGTAGTCGCATGCTCATCGTTCAAGGGCCCAACCTCGACGGCTTCACCATCCGCACCCCCACCCCGACGCCACCCGCCTCGGAAGGGCGGCCGCGCTTCGGCATCGCGCTGGTCGGCCCGGACGGCACGGTGCCTGAGGACGACGCGGTACCCACCCACCTCGTGTGCCGCGACGGCTCCGAGTGCCAGCTTGAGGTGATCGCGGAGCGTGTGGACACCCAGCGCATCACCATCACCAACCTCGATCCCGAGCGCATCGTCTACTACCTCGAGAACGTGGACCTGAGCGCCGAGGACCGCGCCGTGCTCGACGAGGTCCGCGACATCCAGCTACGCGCGGTCGACCTCCAGCGCGCGCTGGCGCGCCTGCAGGGCCAGATCGACGTCATCTTCAGAGAGCAGGAGCGCATCCGCGCCAACATGGGCGCCGTGAGCGAGGACTCGGACCTCTACCGCCGCTACGTGGCAGACCTCACGCAGCAAGAGGACGACCTGGCAGAGCTGCGCCGCCAGGAGAGCGCCCACACCGACGAGCTCGACGCGTTGAGTGGGCGCCTGACGGCGCTGCTGGGCAGCCTGCCCAACTGAGCGCCGTGGCCGGGTAGGCTTGGCGCATGAGCCGGGCGTTCATCAAGGAAGACGCCGATTCCGATCAGGTGATCGTGACGGCACGGCCGCCGTTGCCGGCGGGGCAACCGAACCTGGTGACCCCCGCCGGCCTAGCGGCGCTGCAGGCCGAGCTGGCCGCTCTGCGCGAAGAGGCGGCGCGCCTTAACGCGGA
The DNA here is from genome assembly GCA_044462445.1 of Truepera radiovictrix. Classification (GTDB taxonomy): domain Bacteria; phylum Deinococcota; class Deinococci; order Deinococcales; family Trueperaceae; genus JAAYYF01. The sequence continues at coordinate 23,653 of JBIQNJ010000021.1, forward strand.
CCATGAGAGCAACTCCGGCTCCAGCGCCGTACGCCGACTGGCGGCCCTGGACGAGGAGATACCCGCGCTGGAGGACCGGCTTAGGAGCGCGGTACTGGTGCCGACTCCTAAGGCAGGCACCACTGAGGTGCTGCTTGGCGCCGTGGTCACGGTGCGGGAGACGAGCCCGGGTGCCGCGCCCAGCACCTTCGCCATCGTCGGCGTGGACGAGGCCGACCCGCTCGAGGGGCTGGTGGCCTTCACCGCACCCATAGCGCAGGCGCTGCTCGGGCGGAGCCTGGGCGCAACGGTCAGTTTCGAGTTGGGCGACGGCCAGAAGCGCCAGGTGCAGCTGGAGGGCGTCAGCTACGCCTGAGCTCCCCAGGCTCGCGCTACGCTACCCGCGTCCGTGAGCCTCAGGGGCACCTCCTCCAGCTCCGCCAGCTCGGCCCTGACGCGCTGCTGCTGACCGTCCGGGCAGCACACTATCAGGTAGCCGCTGATCTTGCCTCCCGGCAGCTGCGCCGCCACACCCAGGTCGCGCATCCGGCCCACGAGGTTCACCACCCGCTCGTCTTCGAAGTTGCCCGGCAGTCGCTGCTTGAGGCGCTGCTGCTCGGCTATGCAGTGAGCGGCCCTGGCGACGTCGCCGGCGGCCAGCGCCCCCTCCAGCTCGTCCACCAGTGCCTTCATGTCGTGGAGAACGGGTTCTGCGCTGCCGAGGTTGGCGCTCAACGTCTGCAGCGACGATCTGGTGGAGGCGCGCCAGCCCGTGGCGAACAGCAGCAGCGAGTCATGGAACGCCTGCCGCCCGGCGGCGGTCATGGCAACGGGCCTGGCTGTGACCTGCGGTCCGCGGTAGTCGAGCCGCAGCAGGCCGCCGCGTGCGCTGATGTTGGCGTCGTGATAGCCGGACGCACCCCGCAGGACCTCCACCTCGACGTGCGCCGCGGCAGACCCGAGTTCGGCGGGCGAGACGTCGCCGCCCCTGAACGCGCGCGCCGCATGTACGAGCGCAACGGCGACCGCTCCGGAGCTGCCCACGCCGCTGCCGGTCATCACATCGAGCCATACCGACAGCCGCACGGGCGGGTGGTTCGGGTCGACGGACCGAAGGGACTCCCGAACCAGCTCGTTCTGCAGCTTATCCAGGGTGGCTGCACGTTCGACCTCGGCGGGCGTGTGCACCTCGAACTGACCGTCCAGGCTGGGCAGCATGGTCACCCACGCGGCCTGCTCGATGGTGCTGCTGATGGTGGCGCCGCCGAAGCGCGCGGCGTACTCCTTCACGTCTGTGAGCCCACCGGCGAACGGGATGCGCAGGGGCGCCCTCACGACTATCACCGTGACCCTCGGCAACCCGGCGCCGCCTCAGCCCCGCGTGTTCCTGCCAGCGCCAACCTCACTGCTCCCACAGTCGCCTCACCACCGCACGGACGTTCTCTTCTGCGGTGGGCAGCGTGCCGCCCAGGTGCACCCACTCGTCGCTGGTCACGTAGCCCACCTTCTCGCCGCCTGCAAGCAGCCGTTGCAGGTTCGGCAGCATGCGATACTCGCCGTTCGGCGCGCGCACTTCGCACATCTCGGACAGGAGCACCGTGCGCAGCTTCCACACGCCCAGGTCCAGCAGCGGCCCGGCGCCCTGCCACACGGCCGTCACCAGTTCGCCGGAGGTGGTCGCCAGAAGCTCGGGCGGCTCGTTCTCGTGCCCCCGGCCGAGGGTAACGGCGTTGGGTGAAGGGTGTGCAGCGAGACGTGAGAACAGCCGGGCCGAGACGAACAGGTCGCCCTGCCAGGCGATCACAGAACCGCGCGGCTCCAGCGCCTCCGACGCCAGCCTGAGCGCATGACCGGTGCCCGCAAGCTGCTCCTGCTGCACGTAAACCACGTCGATACCCTCGAAGGTGCCGCCGAAGTAGCTACGCACCTGCTCTGCGAAGTGACCCACTACCAACACGAGACGCGAACCCGGTGGAGCAGCGCCGCTGGCCACGAGCTGTTCAAGAGAGTGCTGCAGGAACGGCTTGAGGCCGACCGGGTACATGGCCTTCTGCAGGTAGCAGCCGAGGCCTCCCAGGCGGCTGCCCTTGCCCGCGGCTAAGCACACGAACTGCATGTCAGGCATAGCCAAAGAGTATCCGCTAATGCGCCACGAGCGTGCCAGCTCTGACAGACCTAACCGTCATAGGCAGCCAGCGCCTCCCGCAGCATGTCGCTCACCTGCTGCCGCACGGCGGGCGGCCCCACGACCTCGATAGAGGCGCCCCAGCTGAGCAGCCAGGGAAGCAACTCGAGCGGCCTGCCGTTGTTGTCGAGCGTGCCGATAACGTGCACCATCTTCCTGCCGTCGGCGCGCTTCTCGCCGAGCCGTACGTTGCGGTCGCCACCCTCGACCATGCGGCCGGCGATGCGTTCGGAGACCAGCAGGTCCACCTGCACCTCATCGCCCACCAGCACACCGAACGCAGCGTCCAGCGCCACGGTGGGGTCGAACGACTCCGGGATCTCGTAGGTCGTCTCCAGCAGGCGTACCTCACTCATGCGCGCCAGCTTGAACACGAGCATGCGCTTGCGCTCCGTACGGTCGAAGGCGAGCACGTAAGGTTCCAGGTTGCGGCGGTTGATCTCGTAGAAGTACACCTCCAGCTCGCGCGTGCTGTTGCCGCCCGAGTACGCGGAGTGGTAGCGGCACTTGAGCACACGCCTCTGGAACCACGCCTGCGCCACCTGGTCGAGGATGCGGTCTTCCGGCGCGGGCGTCAGACGATCCATGCTCTTAAGCAGCCCCGCTCTTGCCGGCTCGGGCACCTGCTGCGCGAGCTTCTCGAGGGCTGTGCGGTAATGGCGCTCGCCCACACCTGTGAAGCAACAGCCGCGTGGCGCTGTACACGGCCAGCGCCTCGACCTCGTTCAGGCTGGGAGAGCGGTTAGGGATGAACCAGCGGTGCTGCTCGTCCTTCTGCAGGTTCTCGCCCATCTGCTCCGATAACGCCAACAGGTCGCGCTCTATCGTCCTGCGGCTGGTGGCGTGAGCCCGGGCCAGGTCGACCACGGAGCGGGGCCGCCGCCGCAGCTCCTCCCTGAGCATGTTGAGGCGTTGCGCCTTGGCGACGGTGCGGCTCACAGGCCGAGAGTACCGCACACCAAGACCGAGGCGCTCATTACGGGCGGCCCGAACTGTCGTACACTCGACCTTCTGTGTTCCGCTGATGCCCGCCGCATGCCGGGCGTCTCCTGGGTTCAAGGCCTTAACCAGAGGCTGAGGGGAAGGGATCCGATCTTGCGACTGCTTCAACACGTCTCCAAACCCATGCTCGCCGCTCTGCTGGCTCTGAGCGCCACGGCGGCCCTCGCCCAGCCCACCTCTCCCCCGCCGCCTGAGGTCGTGTTCGCAGCGCTCGAGCAGGCCCTGCAGGAGTTGCCCAGCGCGCGCTTCGACTACGGCGCCGTACTGGCTGAGATAGGCAGCAGCGAACCGGAAGCCATCTTCACGTGGGTCCGTGACAACACCGGCTTCGTGGCCTACCGGGGGGCGCTCAAGGGTGCCGCCGGCGTGCTGATGGACCGGGAGGGCAACAGCCTGGACCGCGCGCTGCTGCTGGAGCGGCTGCTCCAGGAGGCCGGCCACTCAGTGGCGTTGGCGCGTGCCACCCTTGGTGGAGCCGAGCTGCAGGCTGCGGCGACCGCGCAGCGGCGCGCACCCGAGACCAGCCGGCCGGAGCCGGACGCCGCCTCGCTCGTTACGCGCGCCACAGAGCTCCTTGGTCTGGACGGGGAGTTGCTGGCCGAGCGTCTCGCCCTTGCAGAGCAAGACCAGCAGCGCCTGGCTAGAGATATCGAGGGCGCGGTAACCGCGCAGGCTCAGGCGATGACGGAACTGATCGCCGCGTCCGAACCGGTGAGTGCGGCGTTAAGGTCGGTCGCAGCCACCGATCGCAGCGAGCTGCTGGCCGACCACTGGTGGGTTCAGGTGAACCAGGGCGGGTGGGTCGATCTGGATCCGACGCTGCAGGGCGCCGGCTACGGCGAGCCTCTGGTGCAGCCCGAAGCGCGCTTCTCGCTGCCAGAGGTCCGGTTCCTGGCGGCCGTAGACGGCTCATGCCGCGACCTCTCGTGCGGCGACCGGCTGCACCGGGTACAGGTGAGCGTGGTGGCCGAGGTGTGGGACGGTGAGCTACTGAGCGAGCACGAGCTCGTGACCACTGAGGTCCTCGCCAGCGACGGCCTTCAGCAGGGGCTGGTCTTCGCCGCTCAGCCACAGAGCTGGCCCGACCTGGACCCGTTCGCCACGGAACTTCCGCTGGACCGGCTGCGGGAAGAGCTTCTGGCTACCTCTAGCTGGCAGCCCACGCTGTTCGTGGGGGAGAGCGGCGTCAGTGGCCCCACGATAAGCGCCAACGGCGAGCAGAACGACACCCGTGGGGGTGGCGGGCCCGCCGGTAACGCGGGCATGCTGGGAGGCGGCATAGGCGGCCTCTTCGGCGGTGCGGCGAGCGGCTCCTCCGGCGCTACAGACGAGGACGAGGGTGCGTTCACGGCGCTATGGCTGGAGTACACCGTGCATACGCCCGGCGAAGGGTCAGTGACCGAGCGCCGCCAGGTGTTCGACCTGATCGGGCCGGCCAGAAGGGCCGCCGGCGTCTCGGAGGTGCAGTTGACCGACGAGCAGCGCCTCCAGCGCGCGCTTGCCCTGGGCGGACAGACCGACATAGTCATCACAGGCGCCGGGCTCACGCCTGAGGCTGTCACCTGGGTGGCGGCCAGCCGGGTGCTGGCAGACCGTGAGGCGTGGAGCAGGCTATACCACGAGGGGCAGTCGCTAGACATCGCCGAGGTCAGCGCCAGGATCGACGACACCAGAGCCCTGGTTCCGCCGCTGGCGCAGCTACAGGTCATGCGTGCCGCTCGCCTGGCCGGCTACGGCTCGGGCGCCTTCGTGGCCGCTTATCACCGCTACTTCAACGAGGACCTCACAGTGGGCGGCTCGTTCGACCTCGTGGCCGGCGGGGTGGCGGGGCTTCCGGGCCAAGATCTGCAGGCCGTGAGGCTGACCCAAGGGATCACCGACACGGCCCTGGAGGCGGAGCTGGCCGACGCGCTGTCCGAGGCGCAGAGGGCCGCGCCTATGCGCACGTCCGTGTCGCAGGCGTTCTCCAGCGACCTGGCGGCGGGCGCGGCGTGGCGCCTCGTCTCCACCCATGCGGAACTCCTGGAGGTAGCGCCCGCACTGGCGCCAGACCTGCTGGCGCGCGTGGCCGCGGAGCTAGAGCAGGGCCGCGCCGCGCTGGTGCCCACCAGCGGCTCGAACGTGGGCTGGTTCAGCCTGGACCTCACCACGGGCGCCATCCTCGGCCGCGGTGACCTGGGCTGGGGTCAGGCCATGTCGGAGTACGCGGCCCAGACCAACATCGCGCTGCAGTTACGCACGGCCCTCAACCAGTACGCGGCCATGGGTAGGTGCCTAGGGCTGGCCCTCACCGGTCCGTTGCGCGGCCTGGGACCAGAGGATTCCGACAGCGAGTTGCAGGAGTGCGTGTTCACCACGATCTGCGGCGCGGCCAACTCCGCCCTGCAGATGCACTTCGACTTCCCCGTGAACTGGACGAACGTCATCCTGGCGGGCTCGATCGACGCCCTCTGGGGCGGCGCGCCGGAGACAGGCTTCGGCGGCATCTGCGGTTCGCTCTGGAAGAAGCTGAACGGCTGAGCCGACAGTGCGGCGGCTGAGAACGACCGTGGGCGCGCCAGAAGCGGGCGCGCCCACACCTTCTCGGTAGGTACTCGCGTCTAGGTTAGGTACCGCGCGCCACTTACGACGCTGACCGGAGGCGGAGCAGGGCCGCCGGCTACCGGCTACTCCTCCAGCTCGGAACGCACGACCAGGTAGGGGATGGTGGACCGGCGCAGCGCGCCCTCCGCTACGGAGCCGAACATCCAGCGGTTGAAGCCGCGCCTGCCGTGTGTGCCCATGACCACGAGGTCGTGGTCCTTCTCGGCCTCGTGAATGGCGACGACCGGGTCCTTGTCCTCCACGAGGAGACCCTTGGCCTTCACGCCCTTCTCCTTGGCCAGGCTCACCGCATGCTCGAGAAGCTGCGTGGCGCTGTTGCGGAGGTCCTGGTACAGCTCTGCCGAGTAGGCCATGTTGGCGGCCGCCACGTAACCGGCAGCCAGGGGGTTCTCGAGCGTGTGAAGGAACGTGACCTCGGCGCCCGTGAGCTTGGCCAACTCCAAGCCTTGGTTCACAGCCAGCTCAGCGCTCTGACTACCGTCGGTGGGCATAAGGATCTTCTTGTACATATGTCGCCTCCCTACGAGGGCGGGTGCCCTTCCAGCTAGAGGATAAGCCTTACGGTTTCAGACAAAAGCCCCAGCAGCACACGCGCCCCGTGCCGCATGCTTTATATGCGCCCCTATACTATGGGCGCACCAGACATCGCGGAGGTTAGGCATGCGGATCCTGCATCCCACCGACTTTTCACAGCCGGCACAGTTGGCTCTAGGAATCGCGCGAGACATCAGGGAGCGCACCCACGGCACGCTTCACGTGGTTCACGCGCAGCGTCGTAGCGACGTAGACCGCGGAGCGTCCCGGCCACAGCTGGACACCTTCAACCCGGAGCTGCTCAACCAGGTGACAGAACAGCGCACCGCAGAGGTCGACAGGCTGCGGGGCATGCTCTCACACATGGCCAGCCCGGACGGCACGTTCGAGCTGCTGTGGGGCAACCCCGTCGAGGAGCTGCTGGAGATCCAGAAGCGCTTCGACCTGGTGGTCATGGGTGCCCACGGCGCCAACCGCTTCGACCGCTACTTCCTGGGGGGCGTGGCGGGCCGCTTCGTCCGGCGTGCCACGGTACCTGTGATCTCCGTGCGCGAGGAGTCCACGGTCAAGCGCGTCAAGCGCATCATGGTGGCCACCGACTTCGGCGCCGCCTCTCTGGGCGCATGGAAGTTCGTGCGCCAGTTCGCGGAACTCGGCGTCGAGCTGGTACTGGCGCACGTCATAGACAACGGCGAGGAGGACGCCAGCAAGATCAGCGACCGCCTCTCTGCCCTCTCGGACGGCCAGGCCGACCGCATCGTGGTGCGGCAGGGTCAGCCGGTGACCCTACTGCCAGAGATAGCGCAGGAGCTGGGTGCCGACCTGGTGGCCATAGGCATCAGGCACCACCGTGCGGCGCTGGGTCTGTTGCTGGGCAACCGCGCGGACGCGCTGCTGCGTTCGAGCGCCGTACCCATCCTGACGGTGCCGCTGCTGGACGAGCACGACCCGCCCTACACGGGCAGGTAACGCTGCCGTAACCCTTGGCCAACCGCAGGCACGGTCTTACGCACCTGCCCGCGAGAACGCCGCCGCAACGACCACCTGCGCCTCCTCCTGGAGCTGGCGCAGGTGGTCCTCACCTTTGAAACTCTCCGCGTAGATCTTGTAGAGGTCTTCGGTACCGGAGGGTCGCGCAGCGAACCAGCCGTTCTCGGTCACGACCTTGACTCCGCCTATGGCTTCGCCGTTGGCGGGCGCCTCGGTCAGCACGGCGACGATAGGCTCGCCGGCGAGCCGGCTGCTCTCGATGTCCGAGGAGCGCAGGTTCTTCAAGGCGCGCTTCTGCGCGGCGTTGGCCTGCACGTCGATGCGCGCGTAGGCGGGCGCACCGAAACGCCCCTCCAAGCGCCCGTACAGACGCGCCGGATCCTCACCGGTGACCGCCAGCATCTCGGCCGCCAGAAGGCCGAGCAGCAGACCGTCCTTGTCTGTGCTCCAAGGCGAGCCGTCGTGGCGCAGGAACGAGGCGCCCGCGCTCTCCTCCCCCCCGAAGCCGTAGGCGCCCGTCACCAGGCCGCCGACGAACCACTTGAACCCTACGGGTACCTCGGCCACGCGGCGCCCCAGCGCCGCCGCCACACGGTCGACCATCGAGCTGGTGACGAGCGTCTTGCCCACCTGCGCCCCCGCCGGCCAGTGCGGACGGTGGGTGAACAGGTAGTCGACCGCCACTGCCAGGTAGTGGTTGGGGTTCATGAGCCCGCCGGCGGGCGTGACGATGCCGTGCCTGTCGGCGTCGGGGTCGTTGCCGAACGCCACGTCGAAGTCGTGTCTCAGATCTATGAGGGCTGCCATGGCGTAGGGCGACGAGCAGTCCATGCGGATCTTGCCGTCGTGATCGAGCGTCATGAAGGCGAAGGTCGGGTCCACGACGCGGTTGGCGACCGTGAGGTCAAGGCCCCACTTGCTCGCCACGGGCTCCCAGTAATCGAGCGAGGCCCCACCGAGCGGGTCTACGCCTATCCTGACCCCCGACTCCTTGATGGCGCCCATGTCTAGCACGGCTCCCAGGTCGTTGACGTAAGGGCTGATGAGGTCGCGCTCCTCGACCTGACCCGAGCTGCGGGCGCGCTGGAGCGACTGACGCCTGACCCCGCGCAACTCCTCCTCGAGGTAGCGGTTGGCCAGCTTCTCGATCACCGACGTCTCCGACTCGTCGGCCGGACCGCCATGCGGCGGGTTGTACTTGAAGCCGCCGGCATCAGGCGGGTTGTGTGAGGGGGTGATGACTATGCCGTCGGCCTTGCCGCCCGCGTCCTCGTCGTGGGTGAGGATGGCGTGCGATATGACGGGCGTGGGCACGGCCCTGAGGCCCTGCGCCACGACCACGTTGACGCCGTTGGCGGTGAGCACTTCGGTGGCCGTGGCTAGCGCCGGCGTGGAGAGCGCGTGCGTGTCGGCGCCCAGGAACAGCGGCCCGGTCACACCTCTCGTGTGACGGTGGTCGGCGACCGCCTGGCTGATGGCGGCCACATGCGCCTCGTTGAAGCTGGCGTTCCCGCTGGTGCCGCGGTGGCCGGACGTGCCGAAGGCCACCCGCTGCGCTGCGCTGCCAGCGTCAGGGGTCTTGGTGAAGTAATCGGTGATAAGTCGCGGAACATCGACCAGTAGTTCGCGCGGGGCCGGCCTACCGGCGCCACCTCCTGAGTTCATCTGCTCCTCCAAACAAGACACGCACGCAGGTGGTTAGTGAGCGTTAGATGAATGATAAGCTTGGCGGCGCTATCCACGCTGGTGTTGTTCCCTTCAGGACAGCCGGCCTGGACCCTAGTCGTGGCCTCGGGCACCCGCTCATGTACCCCGGCCTTGGAGGAGTGAATGGACCTGCTTATCTCTCTAGTGCCTCTCGCCGCCATCGTGGCGCTGGTGGCTGCAGCGCTGTTGGCGCGCGGCGTACTAGCTGCCCCCACGGGCAACAAGCGCATGGTCGAGATCTCTGACGCCGTGCGTCAGGGCGCCGCTGCCTACATGAACCGGCAGTACCGCACCATCACCATCGTGGCCGTGATCATCACGGCCGTTTTCGCCGTTGTGGCGCTGGCCACCAGCGACGCCGACGCCAAGTCCATCTGGTGGTGGACCACCGCCGGCTTCGTGGTGGGCGCGCTCTTCTCCGCCATCAGCGGCTACGTGGGCATGAACGTGGCCGTGCGCGCCAACGTGCGCGTAGCGCAGGCCGCTCTCGGCGGCCTCGCCGGCGCCCTGCGCATCGCCTTCAACGGCGGCGCGGTGGCCGGCCTGGCGGTCGCGGGCCTGGCCCTCCTCGGCGTGGCCGGCTTCTTCTGGCTGTTCACCGTGGTGCTCGGGCTTCACAACCCCGTCGAACCGCTCGTGGGCTTCGCGTTCGGCGCCTCGCTCATCTCGCTCTTCGCGCGCGTGGGCGGCGGCATCTACACGAAGGCCGCCGACGTGGGCGCCGACCTGGTGGGCAAGGTCGAGGCCGGCATCCCTGAGGACGATCCCCGCAACCCCGCCGTCATCGCGGACAACGTGGGCGATAACCTGGGCGACTGCGCCGGCATGGGTGCCGACCTGTTCGAGACGTACGCGGTCACGGCCATCGGCGCCGTGTTCCTCGGCTACCTGCTGCCCGGCACGGGCGAGGTCACCAACCTGGTGCTCTACCCGCTCGTCCTGGGCGCCATCGCCATCATCGCCAGCATCCTGGGTGTGTTCGCGGTGCGTCTCGACGAGGGTTCCAACAACATCATGGCCGCCCTCTACAAGGGCGTGTTCGCCAGCGCCGGCATAAGCATCGCCGGCTTCGGCATCGCCACCTTCGCCATGTTCCGCAACTTCGACTTCTCCGTGCTCGGCCGCAACATGAGCTGGGGCTCGCTGTTCGGCGCCAGCCTCATCGGCATCGCCGTCACCGTGCTGCTCATGTTCATCACGGAGTACTACACCAGCACCAAGTACAAGCCCGTCAAGCGCGTGGCCGAGGCCTCGGTAACGGGCAGCGCCACCAACATCATCTCGGGCCTGGCAGTGGGCATGCAGTCCACCGCGCTCCCCGTGCTGCTCCTGGCCTTCGCCATCTACGGCGCCTTCATGCTGGGCGGCCTGTACGGCATCGCCGTGGCTGCTGTAGCCATGCTCTCCGTGACCGGCATGGTCGTGGCCATGGACACCTACGGCCCCATAACCGACAACGCCGGCGGCATCGCCGAGATGGCTGAGCTGCCCGACAACGTGCGCGAGACCACCGATGCGCTGGACGCCGTGGGTAACACCACCAAGGCCGTCACCAAGGGCTACGCCATCGGCTCCGCCGCCCTGGCGGCCCTCGTGCTCTTCGCAGACTTCGCCGAGCGCCTCAAGCTGGTCGATTCCGTGCGCTTCGCAGAGGGCGCCTTCCGCCTCAACGACCCCGTCGTGCTCATCGGCCTGATCATCGGCGCCATGCTGCCGTTCCTGTTCAGCGCCTTCCTCATGGAGTCGGTCGGTAAGGCCGCCGGCGCCGTCATCGAAGAGGTGCGCCGCCAGTTCCGCGAGATCAAGGGCATCATGGCCGGCACAGCCAAGCCCGACTACGGCCGCGCGGTAGACATCGTCACGGCCGCCGCGCTGCGCGAGATGGCCCTCCCCGGCATCATCGCCGTGGCCGCCCCGCTCCTCGTGGGCTTCCTTTTCGGCCCCCTCGCTCTCGGCGGCGTGCTGATCGGCGTCATCGCCTCAGGCCTCATGATGGCCCTGATGATGAGCAACGGCGGCGGCGCCTGGGACAACGCCAAGAAGTACATCGAGGACGGCAACCACGGCGGCAAGGGCTCGGAAGCCCACGCAGCCAGCGTCGTCGGCGACACGGTCGGTGACCCTTACAAGGACACCGCCGGCCCGTCCATCAACCCGCTCATCAAGGTCATCAACACCGTGGCCCTGATCTTCGCCGGGCTGATCGCCGTGTCTGGTGGTTGGCTGCTGTTCTGAGCCGAAACACAGAGCGACAAGGACCCGCGCAGCGCTGCGCGGGTCCTTCTAGTTTCTGCTCTCCTGTAGCCCCAAACATTGATTGTAGGACAAACCAGCGCCGAACTCTAGGACGTAGGACCCTACTAAGACCGGCACTCCGGGTGTAACTTAAGGGTGGAAGGAGGTCTAGCACATAGACTCAACAGACCACTTCTTAAAAGAACAACCCTGGTACCGCTAGAGGCTCGACAGAGTAACCTCCTCGCTACCGAAAGAAGACAGTAGCTGGGCGAGAGGCACCGACAGAGCGAGGGAAATGGCACCAGGGTTGTTCCATGTGTGCCCGGCTTCGCTCTTCAACGCTTGTAACGACGGGCTCGAACCTGCTAAAACGGCTTCAAGAGCCCGCGCCGGCCGCCATCGCAGTGGCTTAGAGCGCCGCCCGCGGACCTGCTAGCCAACGAGGCGTAGCGCGTGCCGAGGGTATGCGCAAGCCCGAGAGGAAAGTGCCGAAGATGGCCTACATCATCACCGAACCCTGCATCGGCGTTAAGGACGCTTCCTGCGTTGACGTCTGCCCCGTCGAGTGCATCTATGAGGCCGACGACCAGTTCTACATCCACCCCGACGAGTGCATCGACTGCGGCGCCTGCGTGCCCGCCTGCCCGGTAGACGCCATCTACCCCGAGATCGACGTGCCCGACGAGTGGGCGTCGTACATCGACAAGAACTACAAGCTCTCTGGAGTGTAGGCGCAGCCGGAACGGAAGAGAGCCGCTGTCCGGAGTGTAGGCGCAGCCCAAGCTAAGAACAGCCGCTGTGGGGCCTAGGCCCTGAGCGCATACGACCGCCACAAGAAGCCCTTGTTCTGCGAGCTTAAGCAGCACAAGGGCTTCTCCTTATGAGCGCCTTGCCGCTCCTCACATACCCACCTCACACCTCACAGGCGCTGCGGCCGCACACTGCGCATGCATAGCGCTCGCGCGCTGACGCGTGCCGGCGAGCACGCGCACACGGTCGTCGCGCGGGGGCGTGCATCGTCACAGGAAGGAGCAGGTCATGAACCTCAACTGGGACACCATTCGCGGCAACTGGAACCAACTCAAAGGCCAGATCAAGCAGGAGTGGGGCAAGCTCACCGACGACGACCTGATGCAGCTCAAAGGCCACCGGGACGAACTCGTTGGCAAGGTGCAGGAGCGCTACGGGCTAACCAAGGAGGCCGCCGAGCGCCAGGTCGAGGAGTGGGCGAAGCGCTACCAGGAGATACCGAGGGCGTGAACGAGGTCGCTCTAGCGGAGGTAAGAGATGCCCTACAGCGAACTTAGAGAGCTACCCGACTCCGTACGTAACGTGCTTCCCAAGCACGCCCAGGAGATATACCAGGCCGCTTTCAACAGCGCATGGGAGCAGTACGACGAACCACATGAACGCCGCGCCGGCAGTTCCCGCGAAGAGACCTCGCACGCTGTCGCCTGGTCGGCCGTCAAGAAGACGTACGAGAAGGGTGAGGACGGGAAGTGGCACCAGAAGAAGTGACGGCCAGAAGCCCGCTTCCCTGACCGCCCCCCCTAAGCCCCGCAGGTCGCGCGACCTGCGGGGCTCAACTTAGCTCCACGGTCACGTCGTGATCCACCCCATCGTCGATCAGCGTCAAGTAGCCGGTCGCCTGCTCTTCGCCGTCCAGCGAGAGCCGCACGTGTGGCCCGGGCGCATCGGCAGCAGCTTGGGCCATGGCCGAGGCGGCTCCCTCCTGCTTGACGATGACGTTGATGCGGTAGGTGGAGGAGCCCTCGCGCCATGTAATGCCGAAACCGCCCCAGCTCCGCGGGATGCGGGGCCTGAAGTGCAGCCTGTTACCGCGCTTGACCAGGCCGAGCAGGCCCTCCAGCGCCAGGCGGTACAGCCACGCCGCCGAGCCCGTGTACCAGGTCCAGCCACCACGCCCCACGTGGGGTTCAAGACCGTACACGTCGGCAGCGACCACGTATGGCTCGACCTTGTAACGTGCCACCGCCTGCGGCGTGCTGGCATGGTTCACAGGCGCCAACAGGCTGTACAGCTCGTGGGCCGTCTCGCCTTCTCCGAGCAGCGCGAACGCCCAGGCGGTCCAGATCGCGCCGTGGGTGTACTGGCCGCCGTTCTCCCGCACCCCCGGCACGTAACCCTTGATGTAGCCAGGGTCGCGGGTGGTTCGGTCGAACGGTGGCGCGAACAGCCTGATCAGGCCTTCCCCTTCGCTGACGAGGTGCTCGCGAACCTTGGCCATTGCCAGGCGCGTCCGGGGACGGTCGCCGAGCGCGAACACCGACCACGACTGGGCGATGGAGTCTATACGGCACTCGAGGTCAGCGTGGGTGCCGAGGGCGCTGCCGTCGTCGTAGAAGGCGCGCAGGTACCATTCGCCGTCCCACGCGGCCTCCTCAACCGCCGCCTCGTAGCGGGCGGCCCGAGCAACGAGATCCTGGGCCTCGTCCGCGCGGCCGCTGCTCCTCAGCAGCTCGGCGAAACGCCGCAGGGTGATAACGAGGAACCAGGCCAGCCAGACCGACCGGCCCCTGCCCTTGATGCCCACGCGGTTCATGCCGTCGTTCCAGTCACCGCCTCCCATCAGCGGAAGCCCGTCCTGCCCCTCCGTGCTGCCGCGCGCTATGGCCCGCAGGCAGTGCTCCAGGACCGTACCGTGCCCTGCCGCCTGGTAATGGTCGTAGCGCTCGTGCTCGTCGGCCCCAAGGGGTGCTCCTGTGAGGAAGGGGGCCTGCTCGTCCAGCACGCCGCTATCGCCGGTCACCTGCACGTACCTGGCGGTGACGAGAGGCAGCCACAGCAGGTCGTCGGATATGCGCGTTCTTACGCCGCGACCGCTCGGCGGGTGCCACCAGTGCAGCACGTCGCCCTCCAGGAACTGGTGGGAGGCCGCCGCCACTATCTGCTCGCGCGCCAGCTCGGGTGCACTGTACAGAAGCGCCAGTACGTCTTGCAGCTGGTCGCGGAAGCCGAAAGCCCCACTGGCCTGGTACAGCCCGCTTCGGCCCCACAGCCTTGCGGTAAGCGTCTGGTAGTTGAGCCACCGGTTGGTCAGCACGTTCAGGACCGGGTCTGGCGTGCTCACCTGCACCCGCCCCAGCAGCCGTTCCCATCTGGCGTTCGCCGCCAGGCGGTGCTCCCGCAGGCGGCTCACGTCGCGGTACCTGTCGAGCAGTGCCAGCGCTTCGTCGCGGCCTTCAGCCTGACCGAGAACGAAGACGAGCTCCTCCGTGGCACCCGGCGCTAGGTCCACATGTAGCTGCAGCGCAGCGCAAGGGTCGGGCCCCGCCACCACCGAACCCGACAGGCCGATGCGCGCCAGCGCCGCAGGCAGCGCTCTGCTTCCCAGCCTCCCGAGGAACTCGCGGCGATCGGTGGTGACACCGTGCGGCGTCTTGTTGCTGGCCAGGAACGCCACGCGCCCACCGAGCTCCGTGTTGTAGCGGTTGTAAGCGAGGAGCGCACACGCCTGGGCCTCGTAGGCGGGCACCACATGAAGCCGGGTGGCTGCCTGGTCGACGCCCAGCACGAGCTCGGCGTAGTACGTGGCGGTGATGCGTCTGGTGCGGTCGGTGAGGTTCGTCAGGCGCAGACCGACCACCTTCACGGGGTCGCGGGCCGCCACGAACGTCTCCAGCTCGTGCTCGATCTCGTGGCTGGTGTGGCGCCAGCTGGTGAAGCCGCTACCGTGCCGGACCAGGAAGGGCGCCCCGAGGCTGCTCGGCAGGGGTGTCGCCGACCACACCGCCGCCGTCTCCTCGTCGCGCAGGTACACCGCCTCGGCCGGGCTGTCGCATACCGGGTCGTTGTTCCACGGTGTCAGGCGGTTCTCGCCGGAGTTCAAGGACCACGTAGCGCCCAGGCCGGCCTCGGTGGTTATGAAGCCCAGCGACTCGTTGGCGATGACGTTAGCCCAGGGCGCAGGCGGCAACCGGCGGCCCGGGAGGCGTACGTGGTACTCGGCGCCGTCCGCCGAGAAGCCGCCCCAGCCGTTGGCGAACTGGAGCTCCTCAGCCAGGTCGGGGGCGGAAGCGGGTAACTCGGACTCAAGGACCGGCAGGACCGGTTGCTGTGGGGGCAGCTCGCCCGGCCGCTCGTCCAGAGCGCGGAGCTGGTGGCTGAGCGGTCCGGCGGCACAGTCGAGGATGACGCTCGCCACACTCTCCAGCAGCGTCAGGTCGTCTGGCGCCAGCTGGTCCTCACGCACGAGGAACATGCCGCCGCGCGCGTCGAGCCAGTCGTCACCACCCGTGCGACTCAGCAGCCAGCGCAGGCGCCCCTGGAGGTCCTGGCTGTAGCCGGACTCCCGCGTGTTGAGGATGACAACGTCGACCTTGATACCACGACGGCGCCAGTAGCTCTGCGCACGCACCAGCTCCACCACCAGCTGCAGGTCCTCCTGGTCGCGCGCACGTGCCAGCAGGATGGGGTGATCTCCAGATATGCCCTGACCCCACAGGCCTGGCTGGCCGAGGCGGTTGGCCGCTAGAACTGCGGGGTCCGCCCGCATGCCGGGCGAGGGGTAGAGCACGGCCGAGAGGAGACGCTGGAACGTGCGCACGTCCTCCGACGTGGCGGCGCCGTCGAC
>JBIQNJ010000022.1:0-35736 GCA_044462445.1 Truepera radiovictrix
GACCGGACATGATCCTGGCCTCCTCGCTGCAGGATCCCGCCCTGCAACAAGTGCGGGGCGCGGTCGTCAGCATCGGCAACTTCGACGGCGTGCACGTGGGTCACCGCGAGCTGCTGAGCGAGATGTACGGGCGCGCCGAGAGCCGAGGCCGCCCAGCGGTGGTGGTGACGTTCTTCCCGCCGGCCAAGGTGTTCTTCACCGGCGCCGACTACCTGAGCACGGCCGAAGAGAAGCGGCAGCTGCTGCAGGAGTTCGGGCCCGGCGCCATCGTCACTATCCCTTTCGACGAACAGTTCAGCCAGACTTCCAAGCAGCAGTTCCTGGACGACCTGGCGCTGCTCAGGCCCAGCACCGTCGTCGTCGGCGCGGACTTCCGCTTCGGCAGAGGGCGCGCAGGCAGCGTCAACGACTTGGCGCAGGTGGCCCCGGTGCAGCCGATCGAGCTCGTGAACGTGGGCGGCACCCCCGTCGGCTCGAGCCGCATCCGTGAGCTGCTCGCAGCCGGTAGCGTCGAGGCTGCCCGAACCCTCCTCGGGCAGCCTTACCTGGCGCGTGGCCGGGTGGTCGCGGGTCAGCGGCGGGGGCGCACGCTCGGCTTCCCGACGGCCAACCTTGCCCTGCCGGCGCGCAAGGCCCTGCCGCCGGGCGTGTTCGCCGTCCACGTCGACGCCCCCACCGGCCGTTACGGCGGCATGGCCAACGTCGGACCAAGGCCCACGTTCCCCGACGAGCCGCCTTCGCTCGAGGTCCATCTGTTCGGTTTCGACGGCGACCTGTACGACGAGGAGATAGTCGTTTACTTCTACACCAAGCTGAGGGACCAGGTGCGCTTCGCCTCCATCGCCGACCTCAAGGCCCAGTTGGAAGCCGACAAGCGGCTGGCGCGCGTGCGCCTGCCGCGCGTCTAGCGCGGGCGCGGCACGCCTTATACTCGCGCCATGTGGATCTACGGCAGGAACGCCGTTCTAGAAGCGTTACGCGATGGTCAGGTAGAGAGCGTGCTAGTGGCCGAGGGCGTCCAGGCGAGCGCGCTGAAGGAGTTCGAGCGCGCCGCGCGTGCGGCCGGCGTGCCCCTCTCGCGGGTGCCCCGCATCCGGCTCGATCAGGCTCTGAAGACCACCCAGCACCAGGGCGTAGCCGCCCAGCTGCCTGAGGTCGTCACCAGCACGCTGGACGAGGCGTTCGGCCGCGCCGAGGCCAGGGGCGAGAAGCTCCTGCTGGTGCTCCTGGACCACCTGACAGACCCGCGCAACGTCGGGGCCATCATCCGCAGCGCCGAAGCGCTGGGCGCCCATGGCGTGGTCACCGAGGAGCGACGCTCCTCCCCCCTGAGCGCCGTGGTGGTGAAGGCGTCGGCCGGCGCCACCGCGCACGTGCCGCTCGTCACCGTCACCAACCTGCCGAGCACCATCGAGCGCCTGAAGGAGCAGGGTGTGTGGGTCTACGGCGCCGACGGCGCAGCCCGCACCACACCCGACCAGGTCGACTGGGACCGCCCCGTGGCGCTGGTGATAGGCTCTGAGGGCGAGGGCATGCGGCGGCTGGTGCGCGAGCGTTGCGACGAGACCGTAGCCATACCCCTGACGGGCAAGGTCAGCTCGCTCAACGCTGCCGTAGCCGCGGGCGTGCTGCTGTACGCCATCCAGCGCGGCCGTCAGGGCAGGTGACGCAGCGGCGTCGGCAGCCCAGCGCGGGGCTGGACCGCGTGACCGAAAGAAGAAAGAAGATGACGGGCCGACCAGACTACCTGACGGACCCGACCAACCACAGGAGAGCGACGTGCCAAAGCCCGGAAAGCCAGTGACCAGCGCCGACCTTCTGGGGCTGACCTTCGTGTCAGACCCCCAGCTCTCGCCCCGGAACGACCTAGCTGCGGTGGTAGTTACCCGCATCGTCGGCGCCGGTGGCGGCGCGCCCACGACGCCAGGCGGCAAGGACGGTGATGCCAAGCCGCCCCGCTACCAGAGCAACATCGAGGTGTACGGCCCCCTGGGCAAAGGCCGGGCCAGGCGCACGCGACTCACCCGCGGCAAGTACTCCGACACCACGCCGCGCTTCTCGCCGGGCGGCGAGCAGCTGGCGTTCCTCAGCGTGCGTGAGGAGGGTCAGAAGCCGCAGCTCTACGTCATAGACCTCGGCGGTGGCGAGGCCCTGCAGCTCACCAGTCATAAGGCGGGCGTCGGCAGCTTCGCGTGGCACCCGCAAGGCAGGCAGCTGGCTTACCTGTCACGCGGCGACTGGGAGGACACGCACCAGAAGGAAGGCACACCCCGCCGCATAACCAGGGCCTACTGGCGGGCCGACGGCGCCGGCGTGCTGCCCACCGAACCGGCGCAGGTGCATGTGATAGGCAGCGGTGGCGGCAAGGCGCGCAAGCTCACCGAGCTCACGGAGCAGGTGAGCACCATGGCCTTCTCGCCCGACGGCGCCACCCTCTACCTGGTGGTCAGGAGCCACGACCCGGGCTTCGACGTGTTCAAAGGCAACGTGCTGGCGCTCGATGTTGCCACGGGCAAGAGCAAGGTGCTGCTCGAGGGCATAAAGAGCCTCAGCGAGGTGATCCCCTCCCCCGACGGCACGAAGCTGGCTTACACGGCGCCGGCTATCCCCGGTGAGTTCGTGAGTGCCAGCGCCCTGTGGGTGGCCGATCTCAAGAAGGCGCGCGGCGGCGTGAAGGTGGAGGGCGAGCCCCGCCGCTTGACGCCAGAGGAGTTCGACGTCTACATAAGCGCCGGCGGCGACAGCCATTACGGCGCGTACAGCGGCACGCCGACGTGGCTGGCGGACGGCTCGCTGCTCGTGCTCACCAACCGGGACGGTCACACTAACCTCGTCAGGGTGAGCCCTTCGGGCGAGGTGACTGACGTTCAACCCCAACAGCACCGCGTCGTCAGCGCCTTCTCTGCCCGACCGGGCACCGACACAGAGGCGCCGACCGCGCTGTTCCTCGCCGAGACGCCCGCCCAGCCCGCCGAGCTGTGGGCGCTGCAGGGAGGCAGCGAGAAGCGCCTCAGCAGCTACAACGACGCCTGGAGCCGCAAGCTGGACCTGGTGCAGCCGCAGGGCCCGTTCGAGGCCGGGCCGGCCAAGGTGCAGTTCTGGGCCATCGAGCCCACGCGCCCACGCAAGGACAAGGCCGCAGTGGTGCAGGTTCACGGCGGGCCGCACACCAATTACGGCTACGGCTTCAACTTCGAGTTCCAGCTCATGGCGTCACGGGGGTTCGCCGTCATCTTCGGCAACCCGCGCGGCAGCAGCAGCTACGGCTTCACCTTCAAGACCGCCATGCTGGGTGCTTACGGCAGCGTCGATGCCGACGATGTGATGGCTATAGCCGAGACAGGGGTCAAGAAACTGGGCAGGGCGAAGGCGCCGCTGCACCTGACGGGCGGTTCGTACGGCGGCTTCATGACCAACTGGTTGGTGGGCCAGACGGATCGCTTCAGGAGCGCGGTCACCCAGCGCAGCATCAGTAACTGGACCAGCATGTACGGCACCTCCGACATCGGCCCCTGGTTCGTGGAGAAGCAGGTCGGGGGCGTGTCTTGGGGCGCCGTCGACAAACTGTGGAACCAGAGCCCCATCAAGTACGCCGAGAACATCACCACTCCCCTGCTCATCGTTCACAGCGAGGAGGACTACCGCTGCCCCATCGAACAGGGCGAGCAGCTCTTCTCCGTGCTTAGACGCATCGGCAAGGCGGAGACGGAGTTCTTCAGGGTGCCCGGCGAAGGTCACGAGCTCTCGCGCTCCGGCCGGCCCGACCGCCGCATAGCACGCCTAGAGGCCATCATCGGGTGGTTCGAGGCGCACTGAGGCGCCACAACGCGTGACCGTGACCTGCTACCGGGTGGCGCACCTCGCTTCGCGAGGGGTGCCACCCGGTAGTCGCGCTGCGGCGCGAAAGGGCCCCGGTGTGCTACACTTCCCCGGTTGACATCTGGCTCGGTATCGTCAACTTATTCGCGGATCCGAGCCGGGTATAAGAATTTGAAGGGTTGAGAACATGTCATTGACCGCAGCAGACAAACTGGAAGTGATCACCAAGTACGGCAAGGACGAGCAGGACACCGGCTCGACCCGGGTGCAGATAGCGCTTCTGACCAAGCGCATCGAAGAGCTGAGCCAGCACCTGCAGGCCAACAAGAAGGATCACCACGGCCGTCGCGGCCTGCTCATGATGGTCGGTAAGCGCAAGCGTCTCCTCAGCTACCTCGAGAAGACCGACTACGACGGTTACAAAGAGCTGATCGCCAGCCTCGGCCTGCGCCGCTAAGCTGTAGGTGCAGCAAGTACATCTTGGAAGTTTCGGCGAGGCCAACCGAGGCCTCGCCGTCTTTATATCCGCAGCTGCGCACGGCCGTTGACCGGGCGCACCGACATGCAGGCCAGAACATGGGTTCGGCCTCGCACAAGGCTTCACAAGGCCATACCGGCCAGGAAGCCGACACGCCGTAAGCCGATCGAAGGAGAGATCAAGTGAACTTACCCAACCACCGCCGCTACACCACCCTGTACGGCGGCCGCGAGCTGACCATCGAGACGGGCAAGCTGGCCAAGCAGGTCGCGGGCAGCGTCACCGTGCGCTGCGGCGACACCCTGGTGCTCGTCACGGCCCACATGAACGACACGGCGTCGCCCGTACCGTTCCTGCCGCTCACCGTGGAGTACGAGGAGCGCCACTACGCCATCGGCAAGATCCCCGGCTCGTTCATGCGCCGCGAAGGTCGCCCTGCCCTGCAGGCCACCCTCAACGCCCGCATCGTCGACCGTCAGATCCGCCCGCTCTTCCCCAAGGCCCTGCGCAACGAGGTGCAGGTAATCGTCACGGTGCTCTCGGCCGACCAGGAGGTCGACCCGGCGCCGCTGGCAGCCATCGGCGCATCGGCCGCGCTGTCCATCTCCGACGTGCCGTGGAACGGCCCCACCGCCTGCACCACCGTCGGTTACATCGGCGGTGAGTACGTGGCCAACCCCTCCATGGCCGCCCTGCACGACGGTGAGTCTCAGCTTGAGCTGACGGTGGCCGCCACCAAGGACGCCGTGCTGATGGTGGAGGCCGCCGCCTCCGAGCTCAGCGAAGACGTGATGGTGGGCGCCATCGAGTTCGCTCAGCAGCAGCTGGCTCCTGTGGTCGAGCTCATCGAGCGCATGCAGCGCGAGATCGGCCTGGAGAAGAAGGGCTTCGAGGCCGAGACCTCCGTTAGCGACGACACGGTGGCCGTCGTCAAGCGCCTCGCCAGCGAGGCCGACCTGCGCGGCGCCCTGCTCACCGCCGGCAAGCACGAGCGCGCTGGGGCTATCAAGAGCCTGCGCGACCAGCTCATCGCCTCTCAGGTACCCGACGCCGAGGCCGAGGGTGCGGCCGAGCGCATCGCCCAGCTGAAGGCCGCGTTCGGCAAGGCCGAGCAGGCCGAGATGCGCCGCATGGTGGTCGAGGAGAACCTCCGCACCGACGGCCGTCAGTCTGACCAGGTTCGCCCCATCTGGATCGAGACCGGCGTGCTGCCCATGGCGCACGGCTCGGCCGTGTTCACCCGCGGCGAGACCCAGGTGCTGGGTGTGGCCACGCTGGGCACGGGGCGCGACAACCGCCTGGTGGACGACCTCGGCCTGGACAACAGCGAAGAGTTCATGCTGCACTACAACTTCCCGCCCTACTCCACGGGTGAGGTCAAGCGCCTGCGCGGCACCGGCCGGCGTGAGCTGGGCCACGGCAACCTGGCGCGTCGCGCCCTCTTAGACGTACTGCCCGGCCAGGAAGAGTTCCCCTACGTCATCCGCGTGGTGGGCGAGACGCTCGAGTCGAACGGCTCGTCTTCCATGGCCACGGTCTGCGCAGGCAGCCTGTCGCTCATGGACGCCGGCGTGCCGCTGCGCGCGCCCGTAGCCGGCATCGCCATGGGGCTCGTCAAGGAGGGCGAAAGGTACCGCATACTCACAGACATCCTCGGCAGCGAGGACGCTCTGGGCGATATGGACTTCAAGGTCACGGGCACCGCAAGCGGCGTTACGGCGCTGCAGATGGACATCAAGATCGGCGGCATCACCGCCGACATCATGCGTGAGGCGCTGGCTCAGGCCCGCGCCGGTCGCCTCCACATCCTGGGCGAGATGGCCAAGGCGCTGCCCGCGCCACGCCCCGAGATCAGCAGGCGCGCCCCGCGCATCCTGCAGGTCAAGATCCCGACCGACAAGATCGGCACGGTCATCGGGCCCGGCGGCAAGCAGATCCGCGAGCTGGAAGCCATGGGCGCCACGGTCGAGGTGCAAGAGGACGGCACCGTGCGCATCTACTCCGAGGACTCGGCCGCAGCCCAGCGCGTCAAGGCTCAGATCGAGGCTCTCACGGCCAGCGCCGAGGTAGGCAAGGAGTACGACGGCGTGGTGGCGAAGGTCACCGAGTTCGGCGCCTTCATCACGCTCTTCCCCGGCACCGACGGGCTGCTGCACATCAGCCAGATAGCTGAGGAGCGCGTGGAGCGGGTAGAGGATCACCTCAAGGAGGGCGACCGCCTCAAGGTGAAGGTGAACACCATCGACGAACGCGGCAAGATCGACCTAGTGCGCCCGGAGCTCGAGGGCAAGATCGCTCCGCGCGGGCCGCGCCGCGGCCCCGGCGGTGGCGCCGGCGGCGGTCGCGACCGCAACGACCGTGGGCGCGGCGGACGCTTCTGAGCGAAGCAGAACATACGAACCGACACCTGATCTGCCTCCCGAGAAATCGGGGGCAGGTCGAGGTGTATTAGGAGCAACATGGCGAACGAAGAACGCAAACCGAACCGCCGCCGGCAACGCAAGCCGGCCGGCGAGAAACAGGGGGGCGGCGAAGCGGGCAAGTCTGGTCAGCAAGCAGCCAAGCAGCAAGGGTCCGAGAACCTGAGCCCACGCAGCCGCAACCCCAACGAAACCAAGGGCAGCCGCACCGGTCTGCCCGCCAACCCCGGCGCCAACAGCAAGAGGCGCTCCTCCGCAGCACCCGCGGTGCGCGGCGAGGTAAGAGACAGCAAGCCGCAGGACAGGTCCAAGGAGTACGAGTCGTCCACCAAGGACGACCGCAAGCTCAAGGTCATAGCCTTGGGCGGCATGGGCGAGATCGGCAAGAACATGTTCGCCTTCGAGTACGAGGACGAGATACTGCTGGTCGACGGCGGCCTGGCCTTCCCGGACGCCGAGATGCTCGGCGTAGACATCATCGTGCCCAAGATCGACTGGGTGGTGGAGAACGCCCACAAGGTCAAGGGCTGGGTGCTCACGCACGGCCACGAGGACCACATCGGCGGCCTGCCCTACATGATCAGGCTGCTGCCGAAGGTCCCCATGTACGGCGCCAAGCTCACGCTGGGCCTGCTGCGCGGCAAGTTCGACGAGTTCAAGCTGAGCGAGTCGGACGTGGACCTGCGCGAGATAACGCCGGACGACCGGGTGAAGATCAGCAACAACTTCACCGTGGACTTCTTCCGCATGACCCACTCCATCCCCGACAACTCTGGACTGGTCATCCACACCCCCATAGGCCGCGTGGTGCACTCGGGCGACTTCAAGCTCGACTACCATCCCGCCGACGGCAAGTCGAGCCACCTGCACAAGCTGGCGCAGGCCGGCCAAGACGGCGTGCTGCTGCTCATCTCCGACAGCACCAACGCGGAACGGCCGGGCTACACCCCCAGCGAGCGCGACGTCATGAACGCGGTGGACGAGATCCTCTCCAAATCGAAAGGTCGCGTGATCGTCACCACCTTCTCGTCGCACGTGCATAGGCTGCAGAACTTCGTGCGCTTGGCCGAGAAGTACGACCGCCGCGTCGTCATGGAGGGCCGCTCGATGGTCAAGGCCATCGGCATCGCCCAGGAGCTGGGCTACATGGAGGCGCGCCACCCGTTCGTGAGCACCGACGACATCGGCGAGATGCAGGACGACAAGGTGCTGTTCCTCTGCACCGGCTCGCAGGGTCAGCCCATGGCCGCCCTGTCGCGCCTGGCCAACGGCACGCACCGCAAGATCCGGCTCAAGCCGGGCGACACGGTCATCCTCTCCTCCAACCCCATCCCAGGCAACGAGGAGGCCGTGGGCCGGGTCATCAACCAGCTACACGCCAGTCGCGTCACCGTGCTGTACCCACCCGCCCACAAGGTGCACACCTCGGGTCACGCCAGCCAGGAGGAGCTGAAGCTCATCCTCGACCTGACTAGGCCCAAGTTCTTCCTCCCATGGCACGGCGAGATGCGCCATCAGGTGCACCACGAGCGCTTGGCGAACAGCATGCCCCACCCGCCCAAGAAGACGATGATCGTTGCCAACGGCGACGTGGTTGAGCTGACGCGGGACGACATGCGCGTCACCGGCAGCGTGGACGCCGGCGTGGTGCTCATCGACACCTCCGGCAAGGCCGGCGACGAGGTCACAGAGCCCATCATCCGCGACCGACAGGCGCTCTCCGCCGACGGCGTGGTAGTGATCATGGCGCTGGCCAGCAAGAACCCCACGGTTGAGGTCATCTTGCGCGGTGTGGCCAGCGGCGGCAACGGCCTTAAGGCCGAGGTCGAGAAGATCGCCCTCGAGAACCTCACGAAAGGCGTGCGTGAGAAGCGCCGCCTGGCCGACATCCGCGACGACATCTACTACCCCGTGAGGCGCTACCTGCGTAAGGCCACAGGGCGCAACCCGCTCATCGTGCCCACCGTTATCGAGAGCTGACTTTCAAACCTGCGCTAGACCGGTTCGGCGGTGAGTGGCTGAGTGCCCTCACCGCCGAACCCTTTTAGCGCTTCTGGGCAGGGCAGGTTGTCGCCGAACCCCCGTCATGACGGGCGATGATCCAGCGACCGTGTGTCACCAGGGCTTGCGCAACTCACCGGTGGTTGTGTAGGCTTGCGCTTGCTTATCTGAGAAGGCCTTCTCATTACAGTAAGCGTCACAGCCCTGGAGAGCACACCTATGAGTCAGCCACGCACACCCCTCAAGCTTCTCAAGACCCTTCTTTTCCTGCTGGCGGCCGTCGTCTTGTCCGGGACGGCCTTCTCGCAACAGAGCGCAACCCCCGCCATCTCCGATCTCTCGCACTGGGCCGGCGAATGGCGCAGCGCCTATAGCTTCGTGGCCGAGGAGGAAGCTCACGAGCTCTTCCATGAGGTGGCACACGCCACTGGCCAGGACGAGGCAGCCATAGAAGCCGCCGTGTCGGAGATGTTCTTCACCAGCTTCGCCGACGCCGCCATCACGGCAGACCGCATCGTGTTCGACGGCAGCCTCGTGTGCGACTACGGTTTCGCCGGCCTGATAGAAGCTACCTACGGCGACGCCAGCTTCTGGTGGGCCTCGTTCGAGACCGCCTCGAACGGTTGCGACGAGTACGCCACCGTGATCGTCACCGAACCGCACGGCGAGGGCACGGCCGCCCATTACCACCTGCGCTACGGCTCCGCCTCCGGCGCCCAGCTCGCCGATGACGCCACACATGGCGCCTGGTACCCCGCGCTCTTCCCCGCTGCGCTCGACTTGGGCGACTTCATCTCCGCCTCGACTAACGAGCTGGCCGCGTTCTTCGGAGGGCAGCCGCACGATCACGACCATGACCACGATCACAGCCCCGGCCACGATCACGGCAGCGACCCTGGCGCTGACCACGCGAGCGGACACGCGCACATGGCGGGCTCCGCCAGCGAGCTCCAGGGCGTCAGACTGCTCGTCGGTGACGTCGACGCCCCGCGCGTAGTGGTGCTCGACGCGGCCACCGGCCAGGTGGTCGGCAGCTTCACCACCCCCGGCATCGGCGCCGTGCAGCAGATGGCCGACACGCAGTACGCGGCCGTGACCCATGGCGCCGAGAACCGTGTGACCTTCATCCACTCCGGCCTCACCACGGTCGACCACGGCGACCACGCCGACCTGCTGCTCGGTCAACCGTACGTGCTGGCTACGATCAACACGGGGCTGAAGCCCGCCCACTTCGCCAGCAACGGCCACGACGTCGTCATCTTCAACGACGGCGACGGCACCGTCGCGCTGCTCGACGCCAGGCTCATAGGCGCCTCGATCGACTACGACGTGGTGGACGGCGGCCAGCCCGACCACGGGGCCGCCGTCACGTTCGGGGAGCACCTGGCGGTGGGGCTCATCACCCCCGGCACGGTCGAGGTCTTCGGTCGCAGCGGCGCCAGCCTCGCCAGGTTCGAGGGCTGCGACCGCCTGCACGGCCAGGGCACGCTTAATGGTCGCGCCGTGTTCGGCTGCACGAACGGCGTGCTGGTGGTGTGGCAGGCCAACGGCGTGTTCCGCGCCCAGCTCCTCCCCAACCCAGCCGGCTCACCCGAGGGCGCCCGCGTCAGTACCCTCGTCTCGCGCAACGCCACCGACGTGCTGGTCGGCAACTTCGGCGAAGGCTTCGCCGTCATCGACCCTGTGGCCCTCACCTTCTCCACCTACGCGGCGGCAGGCACGCAGGTCGGCGGCGTGCTGTTCGAGGACGGCACGCGCTTCGCCCGGCTCGGTAGCGACGGCACCGTACGGGTGTTCGACCTCGCGAGCGGCTCCGAGCTGGGCGCGCTGCCTGTGGTGCCCGCCGTAGAGACCGGGGCGCCGCGGCCTAGCATCACCTCCTACGGGGAGCTGGCGTTCATCACCAACCCGGTGGAGAAGGAGCTCATGATCGTGGACCTGCACGAAGTGGAGGAGTTCGGGCACATGCACCTTAGTTTCGCGCCGAACGGGGTAGCCCTCTTCGCCATACCGGGCGCAGTGCTGCACTGAGAGTAGAGATGAACCTCCGTCACAGACTCCGCTACGAGTGCGCTGGAACGCTCCGCCGCCCGCGCAACCCCCTCGTCCTCGCCGCACTCGTGCTCGTGAGTCTGGCCGTGGCCCTCGCTTCCGGCGTGGGTCACGGCCAGACGGCAGCGAGTACGCCGAGTGTGGTCGTCACCATCCACCCGCTGTACGACATCGTCAGGCGCGTGGCCGGGCCCGATGTTAATGTCACACGCCTCCTTCCCCCCGGCGTGTCCACCCACACCTACGACCCGAGACCCAGCGACCTGAGGACGATAACCACGGCCGACCTGATGATCATCAACGGTGGGCTGGACCTATGGGCCACCAAGCTGCTTGACGCCAGCGGCAGCGGCGCACCGGTGCTGGAGCTGCTGCAGGTGCCTGAGCTTCAGCAGCAGGCCGCGCGGCAGTTCCCGACGCTCGTCCAGACGGACGGGTCGGGCAACGTAACAGCCATGAACACGCACATATGGCTGGCGCCCACACTGCTGGCGGCCACGCTACCGGCTATAGGCGAGGCCCTGGGCCGGATAGACGCCGCCAACGCCGCCGGCTACGAAGCGCGCGCCGAACAGGTGGCCCAGCAACTGCTGGCCCTGGATGCGGAGCTTCAGACGCTCATGGCTCCCGCCAAGGGCGCCGCTTTCGTGCCGTTCCACGATGCCTGGCCCTACTTCGCCGCCGCCTACGGTCTGAACCTTATCGTCGAGATAGAGCCGTACCCGGGGCGCGAACCCAGCCCCGCCTACCTCCGGTACGCTCTGGAGCTCATTCAGAACAGTGGCGCCAAGGCGATCTTCAGCGAGGTCCAGCTGAGCCGTCGACCCGCCGAGGTGCTGGCAGCCGAGGCCGGAGTAGCGCTGTACGAGATGGACCCCAAGGGCGGCGTGGCCGGCCGCGAGAGCTACGAGGAGCTGATGCTCTTCAACGCGAGGGTCCTGGTCGAGGCGCTCGGGGCCGACTGATGACGGTCGTCTGCGCCAGCACCGACATATCTTCGGCGAGAGCGGAGTGACCACGTGCTGAGCGAACTCGGCTCCATCATCGGCTACACCTTCATGCAGCGCGCCCTGTTGGCGGGCTGCATGATCGCGTTCGCCAGCGGCATCATCGGCACGTTCGTCGTGCAGCGGCGGCTGTCGTTCCTGGGCGACGGCCTGGCCCACGCCGCGTTCGGCGGCATGGGTGTGGGTGCGTTCGTCCTCGTGGCCACCCGCTCACTGGGCGCCGACCGAGGACTGCTGCAGCACCCTCTGCTCATCGCCCTGCCGGTGGCAGTGATCACCGGGCTGCTCATCACCTACGTCAAGCGCCGCACCACGCTCTCAAGCGACACCACCATCGGCATCTTCTTCGCGCTGGCCGTGGCCGTGGGCCTGTTCTTCTTCTCGCGCATCCCGGTCGACACGCCCCTCGGCTTCGATGTCATGGACCTCCTGTTCGGCAGCATCCTGGCCGTGGGTCAGGTGGACCTAACGGCTATAGCCGTGGTCACCGCCCTGGCCGTGCTCGTGCTCCTGTGGCAGTGGGGCCGGATAGCCTACGCCACCTTCGACGAGGAGCTGGCCCAAGCCGACGGCGTGAACACGGCCGCCCAGGAGTACCTGCTGGTGGGCGCCACGGCCGCCGTGGTGGCCGTGAGCTCGGTGGTGGTGGGGGTGGTGCTCATGACGGCCTACCTGGTCATACCGGCGGCCACGGCGCGGCTGCTCTCACGCACCCTGCCCAGCACCACCGTCAAGGCCGTCGCCATCGGCGTGGCCTCCACCTTCGCCGGCCTATTAGCTTCGTTCTTGGTAGATGCGCCCAGCAGCAGCATGCTCATCATGCTTCAGGCGGGGCTGTTCGGCCTGGCCTGGGCCACGGTGCGTGTCAGGCCTGTTGCATGAACGGCCGCTGCGCTATCTCTTCGGCGGGCGTACCCGCCAGCCACTCCCGTACCCGCTCAAGAGCCTCAACGTGCAGCATGCGGCCCTGCGAGGGCAGGTCGGCATCGTAGAGCAGAGCGTTACTGGGCCGCCGCATGGAGTCGAAACCGGCCGCCGCCACGTACTCGCCGTCCCTGAAGAGCGCTATGGCTTTGTCTACCGGAAGCTCGTACAGGGTATCGACCTCGTGCGGATCTAGGACGTAGCGGTCCAGACCCCGCTCGTCTCGCACCACGTAGACCTCCTGGAACTCCCTGTCTAGCAGCGGTGGCTCGGCGTCAGGGTAGGCGCGGACGTCTCTCACGGTGCCCAGGTACTCGGGTTGCCCGGGCCGCAGGGTAAGACCCAATTCCTCGTCGGCCTCCCGCAGAGCGTCCACGAACAGCTCGCCCGCCCGGTAGTGCCCGCCGATGCTGACGTCGACCTTGCCAGCCTCTAGGTCTTTCGTCATGGAGCGGCGCTGCAGCAGCACCAGGTTCTCCTCGCGCACGACCCAGATGTGGATGGCGCGGTGCCAGTCGCCGTCCTGATGCACCCGTCCGCGCGCCTTCGCCTCCCCCGTGGGAAGCCCCTGCTCGTCTAGCACGTCCAGCAGCTCGTCCTGGTTAGTCTGCACGCCCCGATGATACGTTGACGACGCGGCCCGGCGCGCACTTCAGCCGTGCCCAGCGCGCAGCCGCCGGCGGGGCCGTTCACCTTGCCCGCGCGCTCGTGATATGCTCTCTAGTCGACCGCGAGCCCACCTCGCGGCCAACGAACCTAACGGGGTGTAGCGCAGCCTGGTAGCGCACTTGACTGGGGGTCAAGTGGTCGTCGGTTCAAATCCGGCCACCCCGACCAATGTCATCTCTCAGGAGATAGGAAACAGGTCGAACCTACAATGGTTCGGCCTTTTTCCTTATGGGTCTTCCTTTTGGTGGCCCAGGTGGCCGGCCGGTGCCTTGGTAGTTCTTGGTCGGGTCGAGCTCAAGGTCGCGTAGTAGTTCGCCGGTGCCGGCAACAAAACACTGGTGCCTGCAAGCTACTCGAAGCGAATCGCGTAAGCAAGGCCAGCTACTTCGTTAATAGCTAAGTAGTACTCAACCCCGCCAAACGACAGGCGCCGAAGCACTCCAAAGCCGGGGTCTTCCTGCCATGGTGAGACCCACGTGCCGGGCGTTGTCAGGAACTCCATCTCGACCATTGTCCGGCCAAGCTCGCCTGAGAAGTAGTCACCCAACTTGGCGCATGCGGCGTACGCACGTTCGGCTGCCAGGCTGTCCTGCAGGCTTTGAGGGCATGACGTCTGTACTGCTTGGAGCGCTCCGAAGAAGGCGCTTACCACTGTGTTGTCAGTCTCGGTTCTCGGTAGGTCCCATGATGTAGTTCTGAGGCTGCCAACGCCCTGTGCCAGAACGGCTCCGAACAGCACTGCGGCAGTGACTAATATACTGATTGCTCTAAGTTTCATATTGCCCCCTATGAGTTTTGAGACTGGCCCAACTTACTGGCTGTCGGGGCCGTTACGCCGCGAGGAACGTCACTCCGTCCTAGCTAGACCCGTTATGCCTTAGGTTCTTCGAGTACCTGGTCCAGCCGGGCGCTTACTTGAGTGTCGAGGTACTCCAACAACTGCGCCGGCTCCTCGAAGTCCACCAGCGACCCGTCCTTGATGCTCCGAAGAGAGATACGCCAGCCGGAAGCGCGCCCCGAAGGGCGCTCGCCGTCGTCCTCCGGCTCTTCCCGCGTGAGCCGCAACAGGTAGTGCTCCACGACCTCTGCCATGCCCGCCCTCTCGAACGTGCACTGCGCACGTTGTGTTGGTCAGAGCCTATGAGCCGGGCGTCAAACGCCCGTCAATCACGGCCGTAGGCCGTTCACGACAGCGCCGAGGTCCACCTGAGCGGAAGGCGCTGAAGACTCTCGCGCATGCTCTTGGGGAGTCCTAGGGACTGCTGCTCGAGCTGCGCCTGGATGAGGCCGGCCGCTGCCACTGCCTCCCGAAAAGCGCAAGCCTGACTCACATCGATGGTGGTTGCGTAACGCTCGAGCCACTGCTCGACGAGCCACCAGCCGTACGGTCGTTCCGCCACCTCCAGGCTCACGAGGTCGCTGCGTTCAGCGCCACCGACGCCCACCACTACACCTGTGAGCCTGGCAACGCTCTCCACTCCGTTGCCGCCTGCGCCGTCAGGGAGGAGCGCCGAGCGCAACACGGCAGCATCGGCCAGCAGCCGCATGTGCCTGTTGGTCACCTTGCCACCGTTCCTCTGCAGCAGGCTCGCCACCTCACCGGCGTGGCGGGCGTGAAGCGCCAGCTCGATCCATAGCCACGGTGCGATATCTGCCAGCCTCACGGTCGCCAGCGCCTCTATGGCCCTCTCCGTGTCTTCGAAAACGCCGTTACCCCCGACGAGCGCCAGCACCGAGTGCTGCGCCTTCAACGCCAACGCCTTGCGCTCGTCGCCCAGGCTCTCCGCCCCCGAGGCGGCCTGCCGGATGAGCTCCAGGGCTTCATCCGTCACGCCGCAGTGCCTCAGCACCTCGGCCTTCTGCTCCAGCACGTGAACCATGAGCCTGGCGTCGTTCTGCTGCTCCGCCAGCTCCTCTACCTCCAGCACCGTGTTCCACGCCGGACCCAGGTTGCCCTGCCGCGTGTACACCACCGCGAGGTTCACGAGTAGCTGGCCCTCCATGGCGCTGGCCTTGTCCCTACGCGTCAGGTCCAGGCCATCGCGGAAGTGCTTCACGGCGCGCCCGTAGTCAGACATGCGCTCGGCGGTGGCGGCCAGGTTGTTGAGGGTCGCGGCCACCTCCGCCTTGGAGGCGTGAGCGCGGGCGAGGGTGAGCGCGCGGTCGAAACACGCGTAGGCTTCAGCCAGGTCGCCACGCATGGCGCATAGCGAGCCGAGGTTGTTGTTGGCACGGAAACGCTCGATTTCGTTGGCGACGGCAAGGTTCGAACGGAACGAGGCTGCCGCACCATCGAGGTCGCCGCTGTAGAACTGCACGCCGCCGGCGGCGTTGCGCGCTCGGGCGATTAGCGTGTCGTCCTCGAGTCTGTGGCCGACAGCGAGCGCTTCCAGGGCATGCTCAAGCGCCTCGCCCAGTCGCCCTCGCTTGATCTCCGTGCGGGACTTGCGTAGGGCGACTTCGGCCAGGTGAGCGTCGGACTGCCTGCTCCAGGCCAGCCGCTCCGCCTCGTCTAGGGCAGCGTCCCGCAGCTCGTCACGTGCGAGCTGTGAGGCTATGCCCTCGAGCATGATCACGCCGTCGAGCCGCACGCTGTCGCTGTCGGAACCCGGGTCTGCCCACAGCAGCCGGAACAGGTTGTCAACTGCGCCCGCAAGATCAGAGCGTCCCACGGCGGCCTGCGCCGCGCGCAGGAAGCGCGGGGCGGCGGCGGCCGGCTTGGCGGCCGCCAGCAGGTGCCGCGCCACCACCGCGTCATCTACGTTGTCATCAGTCACCAGCACGTCAGCGATGCGCTCATGCAGGAGCCGCCTCATAGCGATGGGCAGCGAGGTGAGTACCTGAGCAAGTATGCGGGGGTCGGCGCTCAGGTGCCGGTTCACCAGACCGCGCGCCTCCAGCGCCGCTATGTCTGTCGCCACCTCGAAGCTGTCCCGCTCGACCACCACGGCTATGTCGTGAACACCCAGCGCGCCGCCGCCGACCGCCAACGCCTGCAACAGCCGCAGCAGAGGGGTGGGTAGACCAGTCAGTGCGGTTGTGAGGGGCAGGGGCTCCTCCCGCTCTATCGCCGCGCCGAGTTGCTTCGTCTCTGCGGAGGGCGCCGTGCCGAACTCCTCGCGGGTCATGCGCACGCAGCGCGCGTACAGTTCGCTTGCGCGGCCCAGGTCGCCCTGGGCGTAGGCCAACCGCATACCGGTACGGTACAGCGACTCGTCTAACGGGTCGTACTTGAGCGCCTCCTGCACGCGCGACCGCGCCGCCCCTAGCTGGCCCTCCCGCTCGAGACGTGCGATCTCCCTCCGCAAGGCACTCAAATGCATATCGGCCAGCCGCTCACGCTCCCCCGCGAGCCAGTCGCTGAAGGCAGGCACCCCAAGGTCCTTGAAGCCGTCCAGCAGGGGTCCCGTGTAGCTAGCGACCGCCGCTTCAGAGTCCTCGCTTCGCACAGCCGCCTCGAAGGCGGCTACGTCTGACTCGGCACGGAGGCTGACCAGCGAGCCGTCCTCGACCAGCCAGCCGTGCGCTCCGCTCAGCTTCCTCAGCTCGTACAGCGCCTGCCTCACGCTGGCGAGCTTGCCCGGCTCCCACAGCAGTTCTGCTATGTCCTCGCGCTCCACGCCCGTCGGGCGGAGCGTGAGGAGCGCTAGCAACGCGGCTCCCTTACGGGACTGCGGCGTAAGCTGCTCACCGCACCAAGCGAAGCTCAGCCCGCCCAGGAGGCGCGCCTGAAGCGGCCTGTCATCTATGCCCATTGCTGTTCTGCCGCTGGGATGTGCTCCGACTCGGAGCGCGCACAGGTCGTCGGGGCGCGTTCAGGCATGGCGGTCATCGTAGCCCACCTCCACTCGGTCACATCTGCGATTCCCCGCACATGGCTGGTTATGCTCGCTCACATGTCTGTCGCTAACGTTCGCAAGCACCTGGCCCGTTTCGGCAAGGCCGACCAGATCATCGAGTTCGACGGCTCAAGCGCCACCGTCGAACTGGCGGCTCAGGAGGTCGGAACGGAGCCCGCACGGATCGCCAAGACCCTGGCGGTCTACGACCCTGAGGAGCCCCGGAAGGCCGTGCTCATCGTCGCAGCCGGCGACACCCGCATGCATAACGGCAGCTTCAAGCGCTTCCTGGGCGGTAAGCCGCGCATGCTCGCCCCTGAGGACGTTCTGCCCCTGACCGGCTACCCCGTGGGCGGCGTGTGCCCGTTCGGCAACCCGGCCGGCACGCGGGTGTACCTGGACGAGTCGCTGAAGCGCTTCGACACCGTCTACCCCGCTGCCGGGAGCCCGCGCTCAGCCGTGCCCATGACGCTGGAGGAGCTCGAGCGCTGCAGCGGGGCCCTAGGCTGGGTCTCGGTGACGCGCCTGCCCGATGCCGAATAGGCTCACGGCAAAGCCCACCGCCAGCAGCGCGGTGGCGGCCCACAGCGAGCCGTGAACCCCTCCGGCGTACTCGCC
Organism: Truepera radiovictrix; assembly: GCA_044462445.1. Classification (GTDB taxonomy): domain Bacteria; phylum Deinococcota; class Deinococci; order Deinococcales; family Trueperaceae; genus JAAYYF01. The sequence continues at coordinate 17,828 of JBIQNJ010000022.1, forward strand.
CACCAGGCCGGTAAGACCGGGGCCTACCGCCTGACCCAGCGCGAACGCGGCCGTCGCCATGGCCATAGCACGGGGCCACACGCCCGCCGGCAGCCGGTTCCGCATCAGGTCGGTTATAGCCGTAACGACCCCCAGGAACGACAGCCCGAACAGAACGGCCGACACGTAAGGCAGGCGCAGCAGCACCGGATCCAGGCTGGCCACCACCAGCATGAGCATCGATAGGCGGATGCCGAACACACCGCCCCAACGCCCCACCACCACGCCCCAGAACGGGCCGTTCAGGAGCGTTCCGGCCCCGAGCACCAACCAGAACAGCGACACGGAGACCCCGATGCCGCTCGTCACGAACGTCATGTAGCCGATGTAGCCCGCGCCATACACCCCGTACACGAGGAGCGCCAGCGCGATGGGCGCCAGGCTGCCGCGGCTGCCCGTGGCAGGCGGCGCCGGCTCACGCAACCGGCGCACAGGCAGGAGGCTGACAGCGGCCATGATCAGCGAGAGCACGCCCAGCGCCACCCAGCCGGCCTGCCACCCCTGCGTGAGGGGCACGATCGTCACAGACACGACGATGCCTGCGCCCACCCCGCCGAAGTACAGGCCCAGCGCGCCTGCCCGCCCGCCTGACGCCAGGACCAGCGAGGCGCCACCCACGAACACGAACGCGCCCAGCGCGCCCTGCAGGGCGCGCACCACGAACATGGTCAGGAGGGGCGGCTCTAGACCCATGACCAGCAGCGTCAGCGCCTGTAACACCAGCGCCAGGTAGAAGCCGCGCCGGTAACCCACCGCTCCTAACACCTTGTGGCTGATGAGAGCGCCGACCAGGTACCCGCCCGTGTTGGCGCTGCCGAGCGCGCCCGCCTGCGCCAGGGTCAGCTGCAGGCCGGACTGCATTGCGGGCAGTAGCAGCGAGTAGCCGAACCGGCCGAGGCCTATAGCTGCTCCGGGCCCGAAGCCCAGCGTCACTCCAGTGCGCACACGCTACATACTTGCACGTGCCGCCAGACCAGCGAGAGTGGGCAAACTCATCCCACGACACCTGTACCCAGACCGTAGAATCGTGACATTGCGGTAAGAGCGCAAGGTTTAGAAGTGGAGTATCGAGCCGTCTACCCCGCCGCCGCAGGCATGTTCTGCGAGGCACACCCACCAGACGGGCTTAAACGAAAGGTCAGAGGAATGCGAATCAGATACCTAGCGGCAACCCTAGTGGCCGCACTACTGCTAGCGAGCGCCGCGGCGCAAGGTCTCCCCAGAGAGGCGCGCCGAAACATCCTCGACGCCATCGTGCAGATAGTGCCTTACGACACGGACAAAGGCGAACTCCTGCCCTGGTCCGGCTCGGGCTCGATCATCAGCCCTTCCGGCTACATCCTCACCAACTACCACGTGATCGGCGAGCTCAACCGCCGCGTGTACTACGACTGGTCCCTCATCTACGTCACCGGCTCCGAGTTCGTGGATCAGCCGCCCGAGCCCATGTTCTGGGCGCAGTACGTGGCCGGCGACCCGACCCACGACCTGGCCATCCTGAAGATCGTCGAGTGGCTCGACGAGGAGCCTGTGGGCGACATGCGGTTCCCCCACGTCACGGTAGGCGACTCCAACGCGCTTCTGCCGGGCGACTACATCACCATCGTCGGTTACCCCGGCATCTCCGGCTCTACCATCACCTTCACGGCTGGTCTCATGTCAGGCTGGCTGGGCGAGGACATGGAGTCCGGCGGCCGGCAGTGGATCAAGACCGACGGCAAGATCGCTCACGGCAACTCTGGCGGTGGCGCCTTCGACGAGACCGGCGCGCTCATCGGCGTGCCGACGGCCGGCCGCACCGTGCAGTATGAGCAACTGGACGTAGAAGACCAGGCGTACGTACGCCCCATCAGCCTCGCGTGGGCCCTGATCGGTCCGCACGTACCCGACGTGGCCCGCACCTCGGGCAGCAGCGCCCCCACCACCGCCAACAGTGGCGGCAGCACGCAGCCCACCACCCCTCCAGCCACCCAGCAACAGCCCGCCACCCAGGCGGTCACCGCCTCCACCACCGGCTGCGAGTTCTGCTACATCGGCAACATCGGCATCGGTCAGGTGGCCACCCACACCATCGTCGGCAAAGCCGAAGGCATCAACTACCACACCTACGGTGTGGTCATCCCCGAAGGCACACAGCAGGTCACCATCGACCTCAAGGCCGATTTCGATGTCGACATCGCTATCAAGTTCGGTGCCGACGTCACCTCCTGGGCCGACGACGGCGACTGGGACTACCGTAACGTGACCGAGGAGTACGGCGGCGCCTTCGCCATCACCAACCCGCGCCCGGGCATCTGGTACGTGGACGTCATCTACTACTACGAGGAAGGCAGCGCCAACTACCAGCTGAACATCCGCTAAGAGGCGCTGCCCCAGCGCCCGAGGCACCGAACGCCGCGTCACCGGTTGAGCCGGCCGCGGCGTTCGCCGTATAGTTCTTAGGCGCTTACGGTCGCGCGCCCGTAGCTCAGCTGGATAGAGCAGGGGACTCCTAAGCCCAAGGCCGACTGTTCGAATCAGTCCGGGCGCACCATGCAGCCGGAACTCCCCCCAGCACCTCGTCGCCGGGGGGAGTTCTGGCAGGCTTCGCTACAGAACGGCTCATCTTGCCGACATACGCTGCCTGAGGACCCCCCCCTGAAGGGCCCGAAAGGACACACTTCTCGATGAACTCCTCCGCCCGCAGGCGCGTACACCGAAAGCTCACGGCCGCCGTAGCCGCCCTCCCGAGTCGTCTCGCCGTCGCGCTGGCACTGGTGGTGCTCGCGGCAGGCGGCCTCTTCCCCGCTGCGCAGGCGCAGTCTGCCACGGGCGGCACGCTGGTCGGCGTCATCGCCTCGCGCAGCGGCGGCGCGGCCGGTCCAGGCGCCGCACAGTGGCTGCTGGCGTCGGAGGCGGCGGCGCGCCTCAGGAGCAGCGGCGTCTTCGGAGTAGGCGTGAACCTCGACCTGCGTGATGACAGCAGCTCGCCGGCAGAGGCCCGCAGGCAGGCGCAGCAGCTCATCGACAGCGGCGCCCTCCTGATCGTGTGCTGCACCACGCCCCTGGCCACCAGGGAGGTGGCCACCGTCGCCGAGGCGGCCAGCGTGCCGCTGCTGGCCCCCACGACCTTCGACACCGCCTCCGAGTACCCGTACTGGGCGTTCTCGCTGGCCGCAGACGACACCGACGCACTGGCCGCGATAGTAGCTGACGCCTACCGTGAACACCGACCCGCCCTGGCCCTGATGGCGCTGGCCGGCGCCATCGGCCAACAGGCGAAGGTAGACCTGCAGGCGCTGCTGGCCGTGGTAGGCGCGGGCCTGACCCACGACGAGTTCTACGCACCGGACGTGCGTGAGCTGCGCCCGGAAGCTCTGGTCGTGGCCGCCTCGCAGCCCGGAGGAGTGGTGGTATGGGGGCTGACCGACGACCTGCTCGTCGCTCACGACGCGCTCAGGCGCAGGGGCTACGAGGGGCAGGTCTACTTCCGCACCGCGCTGCTCACCCCCGGGTTCGCACCCCTGCCGTGGGCGCGCCTGCTTGACGCCAGGACGGCCGTGCCGCCGGCAGCGGCCCCCCTGCCCGCCACCAGGCTGGCGGCCGCCGGTGGGCAGCTCACTTCCGACCCTGCCGCGCCGCGCCACGGCGCATGGGGCGCAGCCGGCGCCTGCGCCGTTGCCGGCGGCCGCGACGCGGAGAGGCTGGCGGCCGTGCCCGGGGCGGCGCAGCACGCCGTGGCCACCGCCCCCTTCCTCACGGCCCTCGACCTGGCAGAGCGCGGCCTGGAGCAACTGATCGCGCTGCAGATACCCAGCAGCGACCCCCTCGTTCTCAGGCAGGCGCTCCGGGACGCGCTGGTGGGCCTGCCCGCCACCTGCACGGGCGCCGGCCTGGTAGACCTACGCGACGGCGCCGCCAACGGTATAGACCCCGGTGGCCTGGCCATCGCCACCGTCACGCCGCGCGGACTCGACGCTCTGCCATAGGCCCGAGACGGTTCCTCTCGCTACTGGCCACACGCACAAGAGACCGAACCGCACCTTCCATAGGCATGACACCGCGCCTCCCGCCACTGGCGCCGTCAGCACCGGGCGCGGCGGCCCCTCTACACAGGTAAGTGAAGCCTCGTTCTGGAACCTTGCGGGCAAGGCATTACACTAGACCCAATGACCGACCGGATGAAGTCCCTAACCTACGAGCTCGAGCTGCTGGAGCGCAGCCTGGCCGACCCTGCCCTGCTGGCCGACCCAGTCAGGTACAGGGAGAGCATGCGGCGCTACAGCGAGGTCAAGAGCATCGTCGATGTCGACGCCGAGAGGCGCGAGGTCGAACGCCAGCTCGCAGACCTCGACGAGCTACGCAAAGACCCGGAGTTCGCCGCCGAGGCTGCCCAAGAGGCCGCGAGTCTCTCGGCGCGCCTGGCCGCCCTCGAGGGCGAGCTCGACACGCTCCTTCTCCCCCGTGACCCCTACGACGACAAGAGCGTCATCGTCGAGATACGCGCCGCCGCCGGCGGCGACGAAGCCTCCCTGTTCGCGCGCGAGATGCTCGACATGTACCTCCGCTACGCCTCCCAGCTCGGCTTCAAGACCGAGCTGCTCGACTCGCGTCCGACCGAGGTGGGTGGGCTGGCCACGGTGTCGTTCGGCATCGACGGCAGTGGCGCCTACCGTGCGTTCAAGTTCGAGTCGGGCGTGCACCGCGTGCAGCGCGTGCCGGCCACCGAATCCCAGGGGCGCATACACACCAGCACCGTCACCGTGGCCGTGCTGCCCGAGGCCGACGACGTGGACGTCAACCTCTCCCCCGCCGACTACCGCGTAGACGTGTACCGCTCGAGCGGCCCGGGCGGGCAGTCGGTCAACACCACCGACAGCGCCGTGCGCATCACCTACCACCCTGGCCAGAGCGACGAGATCATCGTCACCTGCCAGGACGGCAAGTCGCAGATCAAGAACAAGGAGCGCGCCCTCACGGTGCTGCGCTCCAGGCTCCTCGAGCGCGAGCGCGCCAAGGCAGAGAGCGCGGCGCGCGAGGCGCGGCTCGTACAGATAGGCACGGGCGACCGCTCCGAGCGCATCCGCACCTACAACTTCCCCCAGTCGCGCATCACCGATCACCGCATCGGCTTCACCACGCGCGAACTGCCGGGCGTGCTCTCGGGCAACCTGTTCGAGCTCACCGAGGCGCTGCAGGCCGAGGAACTGGCCCGCCTGGCGCTCGAGGCCGCGCAGTCCACTTCGGCGGCGGTCCCGCCGACTCGTGGCGCGGCGTGAGTTCGTCGTTGCCGCGGCCATCCTGCTCGACCCCTCCGGTCGAGTACTGCTCGTAGGCAACGACTGGCAAGGCCACGGACGCGTACGCTACACGCTTCCCGGCGGCATGGTGGAGCGGGGCGAGTCCACCCTCGACGCTCTAGTGCGCGAGGTGTGGGAGGAGACCGGCCTGGAGGTCACCGAGATCTCGCACCTGGCCTACGCCGTGCACGTGGAAGACAGGCGCCGCAACGACCGCGCCGTGTCGTTCGCGTTCGTAGCCCATTACAAGGGGCTCCTGAACCCGCGCGACCCGGACGGCTTCATCGTGGAGGCGCGCTTCTTCCCGGTGGATGAGGTGTCGACCATCGTGCCGATACCACCGTTGCGCGATCCGCTGGTGACCTACCTGCGTGACCGCGTGCCGGGACGCTTCTACTCCTACGCCGGCTGGGACGGACGCGGGCACCGGAAGGTGTAGGCCTGTGCGCTCCCTGGTGAGAGGTTAAACACGTGGGACACACCGCGCGGCCACGGGCACAGCTGGACCTGGGGCCGCCACTGCCACAAGAGTTCTATGCCCGGCCGGCCGACATCGTGGCGCCGGAGTTGCTAGGCCAGTACCTGGCCGTCAGCCAGGGCGGCGAGACGCGCGCCGGCAGGATCGTCGAATGCGAGGCGTACGTGGGCGAGGAAGACCTGGCGTGTCACGCGGCGCGCGGCCTGACTCCCAGGACCCGGACCCTTTACGGCGCCCCCGGCACAGCCTACGTGTACCTCATCTACGGGATGCACGAGCTGTTCAACGCGGTGTGCGAAACGGAAGGCGTGCCGCACGCGGTGCTGGTCAGGGCCGTCGAGCTGATAGACCCGCGCACCGACGCACGCGGCGACGGGCCCGGACGTCTCACCAGGGCGCTGGGCATCACGCGCGGCCACAACGGCCTGAACCTGTTCGAGCCGCCGATCAGCATCCATCAGGGCGGCCCCGTCGCCGACGTGGGCGTGAGCGCGCGCATAGGCGTCGACTATGCCGGCGCGTGGGCGCAGGCGCCGCTCAGGTTCTTCGACGCCGCCAGCAAGGGCGTCTCCCGGCTCAAGCGCTAGCTCAGCCGAACTCCTCGCGGGGCGAGGTGCTCTTGTCCCGCACCCCCTCCACGTAAGGTTCGACATGCACCGTAGTCACCAGGTCGTCCAGGTCTGCATGTATCTGGTCCTCCACGCGCGCTATCACGCTGTGCGCTTCGGCTACCGTCATCGAGGGTTCGACGAACACGTCCACCTCCGCGAAGCGCGCGCGGCCGCTGCGCCTGGTGCGCAGGCGGTGGTAACCCTTGATATCCTTGTTTCTCTCGAGCACCGCGAGGATGACCGCCTCCTCGGAGTCGGGCAGACGCTGGTCTAGCAGGTTGGAGACCGAGCGGCGCATGACGTTCACGCCCACACGCACGATGTTGGCGGCGACGATAAGGGCGATGAGCGGGTCGAGCACGTGCCAACCCGTCACGCCCACCAGCCCCACCGCGACGATGACGCCGAGCGAGGTGTAGACGTCCGTGAAGAGGTGGCTGGCGTTGGCCGCCAGGGCCGCCGAGCGTTCGCGGCGCGCTACCCGGGCGAGGACCATAGCCAGGCCGCCGTTCACCACGGTGGCAGCGAGCGCCACCACAACGCCCAGGCGCACGTTCTCGAGCACCTCCGGCTCCAGGATGCGCTGTACAGCCGACCAGGTGATGAGCCCGGCAGCCAGGATGATCAGCGCCGCCTCCAAAACGGCAGAGAGGTACTCGGCCTTGGTGTGGCCGTAAGGATGCTCGTAGTCGGGCGGGGTGCGCGACACGTTCAGGGCTACAAGCAGCACCACGGCGGCCACGAGGTTCACCAGCGACTCGGCCGCGTCAGACAGGAAGCCCACCGAGCCGGTCAGCAGGTAGGCGGCACCCTTCAACACCAGGATGACCACCGCGCCGACCAGGCTCAGCCAGGCGGCGCGTCCGGCCGCCGGTCTGGCAGCAGTGCCGTGTTCAGCGCTCACCCACGTCCTCTAGGTCATCTTCGTCCAGCTCGTCCTCGTCCAGCTCGTCCTCGTCCAGCTCGTCCTCGTCCCACTCGCCCGGTTCCAGCTCGCCCCGCTCCATCTTGGCCAGCAGCTCCTCGAGCTCCTCCCCCTCGAAATCCGTGACCGTCTCCTCTATAAGCTTCAGGGCGGCGGCGGCGTCCTGCTCAGGCACGAGGACGTAGGTGGTCTCGGGGCTCACCGAGCCCAGGTGCGAGAGCGCGTCGTGCATCATCTCGGCGCCGCGGACCACGACCACGAACCCCTCCTCCTCCAGGATGCCGGCCACCATCTCGGCGAGCGGCATGGCTGGCGCCACGTCGACTATCGTCCAGTTGTCGCCGTTCAGTTTCAGCGTCTCGCCTTTCACAACGGTTCTCCTTCACAGGCAGCGCTCGCGCCCGCCTCGGTCCAGGTTCGCTCCGCCTACATCGGTGGTGCTGGGCGGCTACCAGGCAATGATACGAAGTTTCGCAAGGCGCTCCCGTTCGCGTGTCTATACTCTGTGCCGATGGCAACGAGCGAAGCCGCCACCAGCACACCTTCCGCCGCCTGGCAGGCCACCGCCTGGACCTGCGCGCACTGCGGCCACTGCAACCTGGTGGGCAGGTCGTGCGAGTCGTGCGGCCTGGCGCGTCGCTTCCTGGAAGACCCGCCGCTCGACGTGCCGTTCACGCCGCGCCTCACCGCGCTGCCGAGCTTCTGGCTCGGGCTGCTCTGGTCGGTGGCTGCGCTGGCAGGCCTGTTCGCCCTGCTCACGCCGTCGCTCAGAGACTCGCTCGGACCGCTGTTCCTGCTGTTCGAGGTGGTCGGTGCCGGAACGGCGGCCGTCACGTCGTTGTTCACCGCCGCGTGGGACCGCATCTTCAACCAGGTGGAGCTGGTGGTGCCGCCTCACGCCGCCGCCGGCTCGGAGTTCGAGGCCACCCTGAAGCTCGTTCCGTACTCGATCACCGAGAACGTGACGGTGAAGCTATCGCTCGTAGACCGCTACTACGAGGAGAAGGGCAGCGAGATCGAGCTGCGCACCAAGAAGCTGGAGGCCGTCGGGTCACTGACCAGAGGCCGCCTGCCGGGCCGCCGCAAGACCGAGTTCAGCACCACGTTCCTCGCCCCGTTCCCCCTCACTCAGCACACCTACATGCGAGCCGAGCAGAACGCGGCTGTGCTCTCGTTCCTCTCCATCTTCTTCCCCGCCCTGCGCTTCCAGGCGGCCAACCTCAGGGAGCACGGCGGCTACTACGTACAGGCCTACGTGCGGGTGGGGTGGCTGTCGCGCCGCTTCCACAAGCGGGTGCTCACCTACGCGTTCGGCAGCCGGGTGCATGTGGGCTAGCTCGGGCCTGCTCCGGCCGCCAGCCGTACTTCCTGAGGTCCACCTTCAGGTCCACGACCTCCACCCCCTCAGACCTGAGCAGCGCCACCTGCAACTCACCGCTGCCGACCTTGAAGGTAGAGATGCCGCCTTGGGCGTTGATGACGCGGTGCCACGGCACGTCGAGGTCGCTGTCTTTGAGTGCGTAGAGCACTCCGCCGACCTGCCGCGCCGCGCGCGGCCTGCCTGCCAGCAGGGCGACGGTGCCGTAGTTGGTGACCCTGCCGTAGGGTATGGCGCGGATAACATCCAGCACCCGTTCACGGAAGCCCGGCAGTTGGTCGCCCTCGCCCGTAGCCACACCACCTGTTCGCCTGTAGGCCATACGCAATCGTAGCGCCCGCGTTACCCTTAAGGAAGGGAGCCACCTTGCGGAACCTACTCATCCAACTGGCCAGCTACATATTCCTCGCGGGCGTGCTGCTCGTATTCGCCTCGATCGTGCCGGCGGTGCGGCAGCGCTGGCCGCGCGGCTTCATGCTCGGCTTCCTGCTGGCCGTGGGCAGCGTCTTCCTCGTGCTCTTCGCTGCGCTTCTCTTCAAGTGAATGGGCAACCGTAGCTCGCAGCCCACCCTGCCCACCCGCGACTTCACGGTGGCCGTGTTCGTGGTGTGGCGCAGCCGCGTGCTCCTGCACCGGCACCCGAAGCTGGGCCTGTGGCTGCCGCCGGGCGGTCACATAGAGCCGAACGAACTACCGGACGAGGCCGCTACGCGCGAGGTGTTAGAGGAGTCCGGCGTTCAGGTGGAGCTTGTGGGCGGGGTGGCCGTCGACGCGCCCGGGCCGAGGCAGCTGGTCAGGCCCCGCGGCGTCCAGCTGGAGAGCATCGTCCCCGGCCACGAGCATATAGACCTCGTCTATCTCGCCAAACCGGTCGAGCCGTATGGTGGAGCCCTGGTAAGCGAGGACGCGTCGTTCGGTTGGTACGGGCACGACGAGGCGCTCGAACTGGCCCTGACCCCAGAGCTGGTGGCCTGGGTGAAGCTGGCGCTTCACGAGCTGGGCTGAAGGCCGCCGGCGTTCACATACTGCACATAGTGCCCGCACGCCACAGGCGCCGCGACATCTGTACCGAAGAGCTGAACTGGTGCGCCAGGAAGGATTCGAACCCTCGGCCTACCGCTTAGAAGGCGGCTGCTCTATCCACTGAGCTACTGGCGCAAGACTGGTGCCCCTAGAGGAAGTTGGAGCGGGAGACGGGATTCGAACCCGCGACATACAGCTTGGAAGGCTGTCGCTCTACCAACTGAGCTACTCCCGCTCGACTGTGGTCGGGGCGGCCGGATTCGAACCAGCGACCCCCTGGTCCCAAACCAGGTGCGCTACCAGACTGCGCTACGCCCCGACGATGAAGCCTGGTGCGCCACCCTCCCGAGGGTGACGGCTCCCAGGCGGGTGCAGGCAGGAGTATACACTAGCGCCGGTTATGGGGTACACTTTCCGCCGGTCTCGGTGGGGCCCTGTAGGCCGTAGCCGACCGCTTGTGTGGTGGATGTAGCTCAGTAGGTTAGAGCACCGGATTGTGGTTCCGGGGGTCGAGGGTTCAAATCCCTTCATCCACCCCAAACTTCAAGGGCCGAGGCCCGGCGAGTAGCGAGGGCGGACCTTTCGGCCCGCCCTTACGACTCTCGGGCCGCCCCTGCTCGCGAGGATGGCGGAATTGGTAGACGCGCTAGACTTAGGATCTAGTGGCCTAGCCGTGCGGGTTCAAGTCCCGCTCCTCGCACCAACCAAGCGGCAAGCCAACGCTTGCCGCTCCCTTTTGCGACAAGCGGCCTTGAACCAGTGAAGGCCACCGCCGCCCGGACGCCAGCCGGGCGGAACAAGGAGAGCGATGGAAGCCCAACTAGTCGAGAAGAAGGCCGTCACGGCCACCGTTAACATCAAGGTCGCCGCCGCCGACGTAGACACGGCGTTCCAGCAGGTGCTGACCCGCCTCTCCCGTCAGGTACGCGTGCCCGGCTTCCGCCCCGGCAAGGTACCTATGGGCGTTCTAGAGCGCCGCGTAGGGGCCGAGGCCCTCGCCCAGGAAGTGCGCGAGGCGCTCGTCGACGACGCCTACCCGAAGGCCATGCGCGAGCTGGACCTGGTGCCGGTAGACGCCCATTTCCACGCCGAGAACCCTGAGCGCGGCAAGGAGTTCGAGATCGTGGTGCACGCCGAGCTCTTCCCTGAGGTGGAGCTGCCCGACCTGAGCACCATCGCCATCGAGGCGCGCACGAAGGTCATCGGCGACGCCGAGGTGAACGAGGCGCTAGAGCAGATCCGGCGCGAGAACGCCACCCTCGTGCCCGTCGACCGCCCCGTCGAGGCCACCGACTGGGTGCTGCTCGAGAGCCTGCCCAAGGAGGGTGAGGAGGAGGGCGAGAGTTCGGGCTCCACCTTCCCCGTCGACCTCGAACGCGCCGGCGATGAGCTCAAGGGTCAGCTGACCGGCAAGTCCATCGGCGATGAGGTAGACATCCAGCTCACCGACACGGCCGTCAACGATGACGAGGGCAACCCCGTCATCCGCACGGTGCCCATGAAGGTGGCAGACGTGAAGGCCAAGGAGCTGCCCGAGGCCGGCGAGGAGTTCGCCACCCAGCTCGGGCTCGACTCCTGGGACGAGGTGCTTGAGCGCGTGCGCGAGAGCCTTGAGGACCAGGCCAGGCGCGAGGGCTACCAGGCCCAGCAGAGCGAACTCACCGACAAGCTCATCGAGGGCTCCACCCTCGAGCTGCCGCCGTCACTCGTCAACCGCCGCAAGCGCAGCCTGCTCCAGGACCTCGCTCACGACCTCAAGCATCAGGGCATGACCTTCGAGGCCTACCTGCAGCGCCTGGAAGAGCGCGGCTCGACCAAGGAGTTCGAGGCCGAACTGGACGAAGCCGCCCAGAAGGGCGTCAAGCGCGACCTGGTGCTGGAACGGCTGATGGAGGTGCGCGGGACGGAGCTCTCGAACGGCGAGTTCCAGGCCGCCGCCAAGCACCTGGCCCAACAGCGCGGGCAAGACGTGGGCCGCATGCTGAAAGAGCTGGGTGAGGAGTGGGAGCACAACTACCGCTTCCTTCTTAGGCGCGACAAGACCGTGCGCGAGCTCATCGCCGAACTGACAGGCGAGAAGGCGGCCGGGCCGAGCGTCGAGGACATCGAGGGAGCGGCCGATGCCGCCTTCGGGGTGGAAGAGGAAGATCACGATCACGACCATGACCATGATCACGGGCACGATCACCACCACGACGACTGACGGAAGCGCCTAATGCTACGCTTGACGGCGATATGCCCCTGATCCCGTACGTAATCGAGCAGACCGGTCGCGGCGAGCGTACCTATGACGTTTACAGCCGCCTGCTGAAAGAGCGGATCATCTTCCTGGGCTCCCCCATCGACTCAGAGGTAGCCAACGTCATAACCGCTCAGTTGCTGCTGCTCGACTCGCAGTCGAGCGAGCAGCCCATCAACCTGTTCATCAACAGCCCCGGCGGAGAGGTCTACTCCGGGCTGGCCATCTACGACGTCATGCAGTACATTGGCGCGCCCGTGCACACCAACTGCGTGGGTATCGCCATGTCGATGGCGTCGGTCATCCTCATGGCCGGCGCGGCCGGGCACCGCGTGGCGCTGCCCCACAGCCGCATCATGATCCACGCCGGCTCGGCGGGCCTGCCGCGCTCCTCCCTGCCCGACCTAGAAGTGCAGGCGCGCGAGTACCTCGACATCCGCGACATGATGGAAGAGGTGTACCACCGCCACACGGGCCGTCCGAAGGAGCAGCTCCGCAAGGACATGGAGCGCGACTACTTCATGGCGCCCGAGACCGCGCGCGAGTACGGCCTCATCGACCGCGTGGTCGAGCCCAGGCAGCTGTCGCGCTTCGGCGGTTCCTGACGTGAGCGAAGGTGCCTCGCACTGCAGCTTCTGTGGCCGCAGTCACGCCGACGTGCGCTTCCTCATCGCCGCCCCGGGCGGCGGCGCGCACATCTGCGACGACTGTGCTGGCCGGGTGCACGAGGTCGTGGAACACGCCAGAACGCCGGCGGCGGCCGCTAAGCGCCCCCTGCCACCGCTGGTGCCGCGCGAGATCAAGGCGCAGCTCGACGACTACGTCATCGAGCAGGAGGACGCCAAGCGCACCCTGGCCGTGGCCGTGTACAACCATTACCGGCGGCTGGAGCACCCCGAGGCCGAGATACAGAAGAGCAACGTGCTGCTCGTCGGACCGTCCGGCACGGGCAAGACGCTGCTGGCGCAGACGCTGGCCAGGAGCCTCAACGTGCCGTTCGCCATAGCCGACGCCACTACCCTGACGGAGGCCGGCTACGTCGGCGACGACGTGGAGAACATACTCGTCAGGCTGCTGCAGGTGGCCGACTACGACGTGGAGGCCGCCCAGCGGGGCATCATCTACATCGACGAGATAGACAAGGTGGGGCGCAAGTCGGAGGGCCCCTCCATCACGCGCGACGTGTCGGGCGAGGGCGTGCAGCAGGCGCTGCTGAAGATAATCGAGGGCACCATCACACAGGTGCCGCCTCAGGGTGGCCGCAAGCACCCGCATCAGGAGCTCATAGCCGTAGACACCAACAACATCCTCTTCGTCTGCGGCGGCGCGTTCGAGGGCCTTAACGACATCCTGTTGCGGCGGCTGAACCCGTCCAGGGTCGGCTTCCAGACCGAGCCGGGCCCCGCCAGCGACGCGGGCGGCGCTCAGGCCTCCTCCGGTTCGTCTGTCCCGGGGCTCGAAGGTGCCGAGGTCCTGCCGGAGGACCTCATGTCGTTCGGCCTGATACCGGAGCTCATCGGGCGCCTGCCCATCGTGGTGCGGCTCAACGACCTCAGCGAGGACGCCCTGGTCGACGTGCTCACCAAGCCGAAGAACGCCCTGGTGAAGCAGTACACGGAGCTCTTCAAGCTGGACGGGGTGACGCTCACCTTCTCAGAGGCGGCCTTGAGGGAGGTGGCCAAGCGCGCGCTCAAGCGCAAGACGGGCGCGCGCGGGCTGCGCTCCGTGCTAGAGAGGACGCTGCAGCCCCTCATGTACGAGGTGCCGGGCAGCGGCGTGACCGAGCTGCACATAGACGCGGCGGACCTGGACGAGCCGCTGGCGCTGCTCAAGCAGGCCCGCCCGAGCACGGCGCAAGACCGCAAGAGCGCCTGAGCCTAGGGGCCTTCAGGCAGCGTAGCTGCGTACGCGGTTCAGCACAGACGCGAACTTCTGAAGGAGCAGCTGGACGCCGCGCGCGTCGTTAAGCTTGCCGAAACTGAACCTGACGCTGGCCTTCGCCTGCTCGCGCGTGAGGCCCATGGCCAGCAGCACGTGACTCGGGTCGATGCTCCCCGCCGCGCAGGCGGAGCCGGCGCTTACCATCACGCCCTCGGCGTCCAGTAGCATGAGCACCGTCTCGCCGTCAACGCCCTCCAGCGCCAGGCTGCTGTGCTTGACGCTGCGCACGGCGCCCACACCGTTCACCCTCACTCCGCCGAGGGCACATGCACCCCTCTCGAACTCACGCTGCAGCTCCGCCAGCCGCTGCCTCTCGGCCTGGCGCTCGGCCACCGCCGCCTCGGCCGCCACCGCGAAGCCGACGATAGCTGGCAGGTTGTGCGTTCCGGGCCTGAGGCCGCGCTCCTGCTCTCCCCCGGCCAACAGGGGCGGCACCTCCAGGCCCCGCCGCACCACCAGCGCGCCTGCGCCCTTGGGGCCGTACACCTTATGGGCGGAGAGCGTTATGAAGTCGGCGCCGCTGGCGGCTAAGTCCACCGGCTCGCTGCCCAGCGCCTGCACGGCGTCGCTCAAGAACAGGGCGCCTCGTGAATGCGCCAGCTCTGCCAGGGGACCGGGCTCACAGATCACGCCCGTCTCGTTGTTGACGTGCATGGCGGCTACGAGAGCCGTGCCGCCCGCAGCCGCCTGGGCGTCAAGCGCGGCAGCCACGGCAGCCACGCTTATCACGCCCTCGGCGCTCGGAGCGACGAAACGGACGTCGCGCCCCTCCGCCGCCGCCCGCCGGGCAGCGCTCAGCACCGCCGGGTGCTCGGTGGCCCCCACGACGAGGCCGCCACCACCCATGCGCAGCGCCCCGAACACGGCCATGTTGTCGGCCTCGGTGGCACCGGAAGTGAAGATGACGCTACGCGGGTGGGCGCCGACCGCGGCGGCCAGGCGCTCCCTCGACTCCTCGAGCGCCCTGCGCGCCGCCTGCCCCACGCGGTGCACGCTGGAGGGGTTGCCGAACTCCGCTCGGAAGTAGGGCAGCATAGCGGCTAACGCGCGCTCGCTCACAGGCGTGGTGGCCGCGTGGTCCAGGTACAGAAGCTCTGGTTGTTGGTCTAGGCGTTCGCTCGGGTGTTGCACGGGCTCACGGTAGCAGGGTCAGCCCTCGACTCCTACGTACTGAGGGAGCGGATGCCCGGTGGTCAGCATGCGCTGCTCCACCAGATCGGCCAGCGACGTGCCCTTCAGCGCCTCTCTGACGGCCGTGTCGACCTTGCGCCACAGGCTCTCGGTCGAGCAGTGGCCGGTGCGGATGCAGTTGGTCGAGTCCTCGATGCAGCGCACGGGCGCCACACTGCCCTCGAGCAGTTCGACGACCTCGAGGGAGTCGATCTCCTCTACCGGCCTGGCGAGCTTGTAACCGCCGCGCGCACCCCTCACGGACTCCACGATGCCGGCGCGGCGCAGCTCGGCGAATATCTGCTCCAGGTACTGCTGGCTGATGAACTGACGTTGAGAGATGACCTTCAGGCTCACCGGCTCGCCGCCGAACATGGCAACTTCAACGAGCGCCCTCATGCCGTATTGCGCTTTGGTTGAGACCCACATACGTCCGTTCCTCTCAGCCTCGGTAACAACCCCGTTGGGACACCCCAGGTAGGACGACCCAGATTAACCCTTCTGCGGCCACCGGCAGGCGTTCCCGGGAACGGCCGGCCCTACAGTAAAAACTCGGAACCGTTCCGAGAAGCTGTGTCGAGTATAGCCCCGGGCTTTCGGCGGGGTCAACGCGGGGCGTTACGTACACCTACCTCTCACCCCGCAGGTACGGCATGGGATCCACGGCGGTGCCGTCGAGCCGTATCTCGAAGTGCAGGTGCGGCCCTGTCGAGGCGCCCGTACTGCCCACCGCTCCCACCCCGTCTCCCTGCCGCACCGTGGCGCCCACAGGCACGTAGATAGCGCTGAGGTGGGCGTAGCGTGTCTCACTGCCGTCACCGTGGTCCAGCACCACCACGTAGCCGTACGTGCCCCACCAACCGGCCCGCGTGACCACGCCCGACCGGGCGGCCACCACGCGTGTGCCGGCGTCTGCCGCGAAGTCCGCCCCACCGTGGAACCGGTTGCCGTTGACGGAGATGTTGCGCCAGCCGAACGGCGAGCTCAGGCGGCCGGCGACGGGCTGAACGTAGCCGCTCTCCCACCAGTCCACGGCCGCGAGCGCCGCCACGGCGCGCGGCAGCAGCGCGGACTGGCTGTGGCGCAGCGCGTCCTCCATGCCTTGCGCAGCCGCCACCCCCATACCCAGCACAGCCAGCAGCGGCGAGACGAGCACGGCGAACCTACGGATGATCAGAGCGCGCACCGGCGCCATCACACCATGCCGAGTGCGGGTCCGGCAGAGAAAAACACGGCAGACGCGCCCCAAGGCGCAGCGGCCGACGCCCGCACCGGGTGTCGGCCGCTGCTGGCCGCAAGCCCCGGATCAGCCCTGCGTGAGGGTGGAGAGGAACTCGGCGTTGCTCTTGGTGCGCCCGAGGCGGCCCAGCAGCATCTCCATGGCCTCGGCGGGATCCATGTCGGAGATGACCTTGCGCAGCAGCCACATCTTGGCCAGCACGTCCTCGCCGAGGAGCAGGTCCTCGCGGCGGGTGCCCGACTTGAGGATGTCGATGGCCGGGAAGATGCGGCGCTCCTCCAGGTGGCGGCTCAGGTGCAACTCCATGTTGCCCGTGCCCTTGAACTCCTCGAAGATCACGTCGTCCATGCGCGAACCCGTCTCGACCAACGCCGTGGCGAGGATGGAGAGCGAGCCGCCGCCGCGGATGTTGCGGGCGGCACCGAGGAAGCGCTTGGGCCAGTGCAGCGCGTTGGAGTCGAGGCCGCCGGAGAGGGTGCGGCCGGTGGGCGGCGTGACGAGGTTGTTGGCGCGCGCCAGGCGGGTGATGGAGTCGAGCAGGATCATGACGTGACCGCTGTCCTCCACTATGCGGCGGGCGCGCTCATGCACGAACTCGGCCACGCGGATGTGGTTGGAGGGGGGCTCGTCGAAGGTGCTTGCCACCACCTCCACGCCCTGCACGCTCTCGCGGAAGTCGGTGACCTCCTCTGGGCGCTCGTCCACCAGGAGCACGATGACCTTGATGTCGGGCTCGTTGGCCACCACGGCGTTGGCGATCTTCTTCAGCAGCGTGGTCTTACCGGCCTTCGGCGGCGCCACGATCAGGCCGCGCTGGCCGCGGCCGATGGGAGCCAGCAGGTCGATGACGCGGGTGGAGAGCTCGTTGCCGACCGTCTCGAGACGCACGTGCTTCTCTGGGAAGGTGGGGGTGAGCTCCTCGAAGCGCGGACGCTTGGAGGCCTGGAACGGGTCGACGTTGTTGACCGCCTCGACCCTGATGAGGGTGCCGTAGCGCTCGTTGTCGCGCGGGCGGCGCGCCTTGCCCATGATGTAGTCGCCGGTGCGCAGGCGGAACTGCTTGATGAGCCCGGCCGACACGATGACGCTGCGAGTGTTGTTCTGCAGGAGCGACTCCTGCAGGAAGCCGTAGCCGTCGGACGAGATCTCGAGGTAACCCCGCACCAGGCGCAGGCCCTCGGCCTCGGAGGAGCGCTCGAGGATGGCCACCGCCAGGTCCTCCTTGCTCATCTGCCGGTACTCCTCCAGGCCCACTTCCTTGGCCAACAGGTGCAGCTCGGGGAGGATCTTCGACTGCAGGTCGCGGAAGTTGAGCGGAGCCTTGCGCGGGGCGCGGTTGCTGCGGTTGCGGCCCCGGTTGCGACCGCGGCGGCCCTCACCGTCACGCTCCTCATCGTCATCGTCCGCTGCGGCCTCTTGGTGGCCGGCCTGCTGGCCGGGGCGTGGGGCAGCGTCATCGTCGTCGTCGTGGCCGGCGTCGGTGTGCCGGGCAGCCGTGTCGGCAGCGTCGGTGGCGGTGTCCGGCTCGCTGGTCAGCGCGCGCGGCTTGCGGCCGCGCCTCGGCTTCTCAGCGACCTCGGTGCCGG
>JBIQNJ010000023.1:0-35429 GCA_044462445.1 Truepera radiovictrix
CCGGGCGCTCAAGGAGACCTCCTTGGGCAGCACCGTGCTGTGGGCAGGCAGCAGCAGAACGTCGTCGAAGGTGAGCGCCGTGGCCACGATCTTGGTGGCGTGCGAGCGCTTCACTCCGGGCGCGTCGGCGCTCGGCACGGTCGTGCCCCCGGCGTTGGCTCTGTTTGCGACGTTCGGGCTCATCTTTCACCTCTTGGGTATGGCTGTGGCGCACTCGCCGGTTGGGTATCGGCCTTAAGCGGCCGCTGCGAGCTCTGGGCCGGCTTCACGGGTTGTCCGCCAGAAGGGCGGTCAGCGGCTGCAGCCACCGTGACGGCAGGGTGGTGGCGCGGCCCGTGCGGGTGGTCGGCACGTGGAACGAGGCGCCGTGCGCCAGCACCTGACCGCCCCGCTCCACCGTGTAGGAGAAGACCACCCTGCGGCTGCGCGCCTCCTGCAGCCGGGCGCTGACCGTCAGCTCGTCGTCGAAGTAGGCGGCCGCCCGGTACTCGACCTCGATCTTGGACACGGCGAGCGACAGGCCGTTCTCCTCGATCTGCCGGTAGCTGAGGCCTCGCTCGCGCATCCACTCCACGCGCGCAGCCTCCAGCCACACGACGTAGGCGCTGTGGTGAGCGACGCCCATCTGGTCTGTTTCGGCGAAGCGCACTCTCAGCTTCATGCCGCCAAGCATAACGCCCATGCGTAGGCTCCGCCGGTGCTACACTCCCCGGTGGGAGCGCCCGTGACAGAGGGAAACAGCCGCACCAGCGGTGCGGAGATCCATGAGCAGATGAGCTACTACCGCGGGAAGCTTCCCGCCAGCCGCACCCGTGTGGCTCCGAGGTTCAAGGTGTACGCCAACCCGGCCGAGGTCGCCAGTCTGCCGGAGCCGCAGCTCAAGGGCGGCCCGGGCCTGTGGACCACGCTCTCGCGCGAGCGCAGCGGCGTGGCCGAGGGCGGCCGCCTGAAGCAGGCGCAGCTGTCGCAGCTCCTCTGGATGGCGCTGGGCTTCACCTTCGGCGAGGAGGCCGGCCGCACCCACGTCATCGCCCAGGACGTGTCGTCCCTCGAGGCGTACGTGCTGGCGTTCGACGTGCAGGACACGTTCGGCGGCAGCTACCACTACAACCCGCGCGAGCACACCCTGGCCCAGCTACGCATGGAGGACTTCCGCGCCCGCTTCGCGGAGGCGGTGCTGGGCAGCCTGGACGTCGAGGCGCAGGCCGCGGCTGTCTGTCTCACCGGCTTGCCCGCCAGGCACAGGGTGGCCAGCGGCCCGCGCGGCTACCGCTACGCCCTGCTGGACGCCGGGGCGGCGGCTCAGAACATCGTGCTGACCGCCACCGCTCTCGGGCTCGCGGCCACCATGATCACAGACTTCTACGACGCCGACGTCGTCGCCATGCTCGGTCTGGGCGGCAAGGGTGAGTGGCCGCTCTGCATAGTGACGCTCGGGGTCTGAACCCGTCCAGGATGCCTTAGCGCTCGCAGCACCACATCAACTGATGACCCACCAGGAGCTTGAGTATGCCGACTGACGACGTTACCGCCACCGCCTCGACCACCGCAGAGATCCTGGCCGCCGATGCCCGCCACCGCTCCGGCCTGTGGGAGCCCGACGTCGTCTTCGTTCGGGGTGACGGCGTGCGCATCTACGATGCCGACGGCAACGAGTACCTCGACTGCATGGCCGGCATCGCTGTGGCCAGCGTCGGCCACGCCAACGAGCGCCTGGCGCATGCGCTGGCCGAGCAGGCGCACAAGCTGATCGTGGGTCCGCAGAACGTGGGCAGCGACGTGAGGACGCGCTTCGTCCAGAAGCTCTTCCAGTTCATCAAACCCCCGCTCGAACGCGTGTTCCTCAGCAGCTCCGGGGCCGAGGCCAACGAGGCGGCCCTCAAATGGGCGCGCGCAGCCACGGGCCGCAGCACCTTCGTGGCGCTCAAGAACGGCTTCTCGGGGCGCTCGGCCGGTGTGCTTCCCCTGACCTGGGAGCCCAAGTACAGGGAGCCTTTCGCCCCCTTCGGCACGCCCGTCAGGTTCGTGACCCTCGGTGACGAGGCCGAGCTGGCCGCGGCCATCGGCGACGACACCGCGGCGCTGTTGCTGGAGCCCATCCAGGGTGAGAGCGGCATCCGGCCTGTGCCGGAGAGCTACATGCGGGCCGCGCGCAGGCTGACCGCAGAGAACGGTACGCTGCTGATCCTCGACGAGATCCAGACGGGCGTCGGCCGTACCGGGACGTTCCTGGCAGGCGAGCAGTACGGCGTGGAGGCCGACATAGTAACCCTGGCCAAGGGCCTCGGCAGCGGCGTGCCTATCGGCGCCACCCTCATGACGGCCGAGGTGGCCGCCGCCATGCCCAAGGGGGGTCACGGCTCCACCTTCGGCGGCAACCCGCTGGCCAGCGCTGCCGGCCTCGCCGTGCTCACCGAGATCGAGGAGCGCGGGCTCGTCGACAACGCTCGCAGGATGGGGCAGAGGCTCATGGACGGGCTGAGGAGCGTCGGGGCGGGCGCTGTTCGTGAGGTGCGCGGTCGGGGCCTGCTCATCGGCTTGGAGACGACCGTGCCTGCTGCGCCGGTCATCGCCGGGTTGCGGAAGGCCGGGGTGCTGACCATGGCTGCCGGCGGCGAGACGATCCGTTACCTGCCGCCTCTCACCATCAGCGAGGCCGAGGTCGACGAGGTGGTCAGGCGCAGCGGTGAGGTGTTCGCAGAGGCGGTAAGTCCGTATACTGACAGGCGTGTTCCCTAGCCTTGAGTCGATAGCGCTCGAGCTGCTCGAGTACAAGGTGGCGGAGTACCGCTCCAAGCGCACGGTGAAGGGCGGTATGGCGTCGCTGTGGGATCTCGTGACGCTGCTAGGCCGCGATCAGGACCGCCTGGACCCTGCAGCGCGCAAGCGCTTCGCGGAGCTCACGAGCGTCCTCTCCGACCTGGCTGAGAAGCCCAGGGCGAACACGGTCCCGACCCTCAACGCTCTGGTGCTCGACGACCAGAGCGTGATCGAGTTCGCCCTCGACGACCAGCCGCCGCCTCCACCGAAGGTGAACGTGGCTGCGACCGCGGTGGAGCGCGAAGAGCACGCCGTGCTGCAACGACTGGCGCGGCGCGTGTGGTGGGACGACCTGGAGGAGTTCGTGCAGCGCATCGCCGCGGCGTGGCGCGCGGAGCAGGGGCGCGGGACCGCCAGGTTGGTGTTCGCTACCCTCCAGAACCTGAACCGCAACGCAGACCGCAGCACCTTCGGTCGCGATGTGCAGCTGCGCGGCTTCCGCGTCATCGAGCCCATCCCCAGCCTGCGTGACCCGCTCGTGTCGCTCTCCGATATGGACGCCCTGGCCGAGATAGTGCGCGAGATCGTGAACCTAATCATGACGATCGGCAAGCCGGGCAACCCGCTCCCGGCGCTGGAGATGGCCGAGTCGGGCGCGTTCTCCTACGTGCGCCAGGCCGCCTTGGCGGTGGCCGCCGACCCGTACGCGGGGCGGCTGTCGCCCAGCGGGCTTCACGACGTCACCAGCTCCCAGCTGAAGCTGGCCATCCAGGAGCTGGTGCGGGACCGCCTGCCCGAGGACGAGAAGGCCAAGCAGCGCCGCATGCTGGAACGCCGGCTCATCGAGGTCTCGGCCCGCGAGCGGTCCGAGCGCCAGATGTTCCAGCAGGAGGTGGCCAACTTCCGCGTCCAGGTCGAGGCGTTCTTCGATCGGCTCTCCGAGTACCTGCCGACCACCGTGGGCGGGCGCGCCAGCGGCCCGCAGCTGGAGGGTGGCGTGCTGTTCGGCGCCAACCCCATCCTCAGGTGGGAGAAGGTGCCACCGGACGCCAGGGCAGTCACCATCCGCATGGTCGGTCCGGTACGTCTCACGCTGGCCGGGCACGACCTGGCCATCGCCGGCGTCGGCGGGCAGCGCACGCTCTACCTCGACGGTCAGGAGCTGGAGCTGGAGGGCACGAACGTCCTCAAGCGCAACCGCACGCGCGTGGCCACCTACCGCGAGGCCGACTACGTGCACGTGCGCATCCGTGATCTCGAGAAGTCCTTGGCCGCCAGGCTGACGGACGCCCTGGTGGCCGCTTACGTCGTCACCTCGCAGCAGAGCGAGGAGTTGCTCGCCACCCTCAAGGTGCTGGCTAACAACGTCCGGGGCGAACCGCAGGAGGTGGTGGCGCAGGCCATCACGCGTGCCGCCGTGGTCAGCTCGCGCGCGCCGGACCGGCGCCAGGCCCTTATGGGCCTCATACACGGCTCCGCGCGGGCGGCGGGAGTCGGGCTGCTGCAGGTGACCGTGGACGGCCTCATCGACCGCATACTGGCAACGCTAGACGGCGACGAGCAGGACCTCCAGACGGTGATGGCCAACGCCGGCGCAGATTCTCACGACGTGCAGGCCTACACTCCGGAGCCGATGAGCTTCGACGTGGGCGGACTGAAGCTCACTGTCAGGCAGTACCGCGGCCGCGGCCACGATGCCCAGGAGAGCCTGGTAGCCATGCTGCCGGGCCAGGTGCTCGGCTCGTTCACCGATTACATGGTCACGCCCCGCAACGAGGGTACCTACGTCTTCGCCCGCGGTGACGACGAGGTGGCGGTCATGTTCATCGCCCGCGCCGCCACGAGCACGGAGAACCGCACCAGCAGCCATAACCGCAGCAACTGATCACCGGCCCCGGCACCCCTTGGTGTGGTGGCCGGGGTCGCCGGCTCAGCGCCGGCGGTGTAAGGCGGCTCAGCGGTCGGTCGGGGGCTGCTCGGACGGCGGCAGGAACTGGTACACGCTCTCCAGCAGCGCCAGGTCCGCTTCGTTCACCACGCCGTCACCGTTCAGGTCTGCCGTGAGGTTCACGCCGCTGGCGCCGAACGTCTGGGCCAGCTCCGCCAGGTCGTAGAAGTCCACGACGCCGTCGCGGTTCAGGTCTTCGGGCCGGTAGGTGCGTAGCTCCTGCAGGAGCAGCACGTCTGCTGCGGTGGGGGTGAGCACGGTCCCATCCAGGGCCTGCGCCATCACGCCGGAGCCCTCCTCGGCCAGGCCGGCCAGGACGCCCAGTTCATGCACCAGCGCGGCCTCCAGCAGCGCCGACGCGCGGGGAGACGCGCGCACCTCTATGGGGGCGCCGCCGCCTCGCACCAGCGTGAGGGACAGAGCGTCCGGGCCGAACAGCTCCGGTGCGCCATACAGAACGGTATGGACGGCGCCGGGGCCGTCCTCCGAGGCGCCTGCCGCAGTGAACTCGACCGCTGCGGGCGCGGCTTCTGCCCAGGCGGCGGCAGCGCGCTGGACGGCGTCTGACAGGAGCAGCGGTCCGCCGCTCTCGTTGACCGTGTAGTGAACGAGCAGGGGTTCCGGCCCGGCCGCCTGGCCTGGAGCCTCGGCAGGCTGCTCGTCCGGTTCGCCGGCCTCCTGTCCGTCTTCGGGCTGGGCCGGTGGCGCGCTGCCTACCGAGGCGTCGTCCCCGGTAGGGTCGGAGCCGGCCGCTCCGGTGGCATCTGTCTCGGTGGCGGCTTCGGGGTCGTCGGAGCCCGGAGCCCCCGCCTCCTCGGCCGGAGCCTCGGCGGGGGGCGGCTCGGCCGGTTCCTCCGAGTCCGGCGGCCCACCCGCGGCCAGCAGTTCCAGCAGGGCCGCGGCCAGATCGTCGAGGCCGGAACCTGTGGCGGCCTCGGTCAGGCGGCCGGCCTCGCCGGCCACGAGGTAGCGGCCGGAGCTGCTCCGCGCCCCGCGGGCATCGAGCGTCCATATGCCCTGGCTCACACCCACTACCGGCGACGCCAGGCCCCCTGCCTCGTACGCGAACACCAGCACGCGCTCACGCGCCCGCAACTGCGGCACGCCGCTCACCGTCAGCATGCGTCCGCCGGGGAGCGTGCCGCCGAGGAACCTGAGCGAGACCGTGGCAGGCAGAAGGGAGCCGCCGTCCGGGTCTACGGGGCCGGCGCCGTCGGCTAGCCAGCGCTCGACCGCGAACGTCACCTCTGTCCAAGGCTCACCGGCCTCCTCGAGCACGGTCTGCTCCTCGACCGTCGCCACGAATATCAGGTCGGCGGCCAACGCCAACTGCTCAGGTGTGCGGTAGTGGTAGGTGGTGGCCAGGGCACCGCCCGGCAGCGCGAGCGCCGCCAGCGCGACGAGCGCCTTGGCGCTGCGGTACAGCGCGGTCAGAGCGCGGCTCACGGCGCGCCCTCGCCGTTCTCTTGCTCGTCGGCCGGCGGCGCCTCTTCGGCGTCTTCCGGCTCACTGCCGGCCGCGCCCTGGTCCTCGTGCTCGTCGGCCGTCCGGGACGCCTGCTGGCGCCCCTCGCTCTGCCTGACGAAGTGGTGTGCGTTCGTGGCGCCGGGCACCCGGCTCAGGAGCTCCACCTGCTCGCTCAGCCGGAGGGTGGCCGTCTCGGTCACGGGTTCCAGCACGAACGTGAAGAGGTTGTGATCGCCCGTCAGCGTGCGGCCGAGGAAGGCGATGTCGACCTGGAGCCGGCCCTCCTGTTCGTCGACCAGCAGCGCGACGTTGCGGGCCTGAGTCGTGACGCTGCCGGGTCTGAGCGAGAAGAGCTGCGGGTCCCAGGCGACGAGCGCGCGGGCGGCGACCAGCTCCCGGGCGCCCGCCACGGTGGCGCGGAGCGTCACCGCGTCGCGCACCTCCGTCAGGGGCGGGTTGAGCGTGAAGGTGGGTGGGGGGACCTCGGTGACCGTCAGCGTGTACTGCTGCACCGTCTTACTGAGGTTGCCGTCGGACACGGCGATGGAGAACCGGAACTGCCCCAGTTCCGTGGGTGTGCCGCGGAGCGCCCCGCCCTGCAGGCTGATGCCTGGGGGCAGGTCGCCCGAATCGAGCTGGAACGTGTATGGCCGTAGGCCGCCCACGGCGTGAACCTGCGCCTCGTACGGCTCGTTGACGACAGCGTTCGGCAGCTGCGGCTGCACGAGCCGGAGCGCCTCGCCGACGGTGTTGAGCTCGCCCGCGCACGCCGTTACGAGCATGGCGAGCGCGAGGGCCGCCAGCGCGGCACAGGCCAGGGCGCGGGAGGTCATGACCATGAACCCAGACGGGGCCGTGCGGGCCGGACCTTGCACGGGTTTTGCCTGCCTCCGCACCACTTACACCTCCGACGCCGTAACAGTAGAGCGACGCGCTCGTTCGACCTATGAACAGCTCGCTAGCGGGCCTGTCAGCCGACTATACCGGTCGCAGGGCGCGCCGGCAGCCCGGTGCTAAGCTTCGCTCAATGAGAGCCGGAACCGGTGAAAACCAGATGAGACCCCTGCGGTTCCGGCCCGAGAACGCGGGGCGCCGGCAGGGTTGGTGCGAGGGGGGTTGCGGCGACGGCCCCGACTACGACCCAGACCACGGCCGCCTACGGCAGCTGCACGTGACGCGCGCCGCCCTTGCGCGCTACCGGCTGCCGCCAGCGGAGTTCGGGCTTTACGGCCGGGTGCTGCGCGTGGACGGCGCGGCGGCGGTCACCTGGTCGGCGCGCGTCAACGCGGGCCGCGAGCAGACTCCCGGTACCGCTCCCAGACCGGTGAGCCCGGGGCTGTTGCTGGCCGCCGTGGCCCTGCACGAGCTGATGCACGCCCTCATCGAAGCGACGACCGCGCCAGGTACGCGCTTCGAAGGTGTCATAGCGGACGCGGCGGCCAGGTTGGCTACCTCGCTCGGCTCGGGCGCGCTAGGTGAGCTTGGCGACAGCTTCACGGTCACTTACGCCCCGGCCGGAGGCGTCTCCGGCCCGGTGGCGCGCGCAGTGCGCACAGAGCCTGCCGGGGAGGTTCAAGTACTCGCGGAGGAGCTGCTGTTGCTGGAGCTGGCCCACGCCAACCCCGCGCTTGAGCCCCTGGCCGATCTCTTCGCGGCCGCCGAGGTCACGGGTGCGCGGCAGTGGCGCAAGGCGGTCGCAGTGATAGAGCGTGCGCTCTCGGGCGGCCAGGCCGCCGAACGGGGAACCGCGCAGCAGGCTGCTACCGGCCGCCGCGACGCCGCTACAGCCCACCGCGAGCCCGGTGCGAGGGCGGGGTTGGCGGGGTCTGGCGCCAACCTGCTCGACCTCCTGCTCGCACCCCAGAGGCGCCGACCCGGTTCGCTGGCCGAGCAGCTGACCCTTGCGCTCGAGCTGTGGACCCCGTACCTGGCTGAGCTTTACCCGCAGGCCCTGGACCAGGCCAGACGGGCTGCAGACGTGCTCAGGGAGGAGTACACCCCGCCGCCCGGCCCGCCGGGTCCGCCGGTCCAGCAGCAGGCCGATGACTACGATCCTCTGGTAGACGGCGAGCCGGAGGCGTTCAGCCCGGATTCGAGCTGGATGCCGGGGGTGGTGCTCGTCGCCAAGAGCACCTACGTCTGGCTGGCGCAGCTGACCAGGCGCTTCGGTCGTGAGATCCGCACGCTGGACGCCGTTCCGGACGAAGCGTTGGCGGAACTCGCGGCGCAGGGCTTCAACGCCCTGTGGCTCATCGGCGTGTGGTGGCGCAGCGAGGCCTCGAAGAGCATCAAGCGGCTGCGCGGCCAGCCGGAGGCGCTGGCCAGCGCCTACAGCGTGCGCGATTACGTGGTTGCGCCCGAACTCGGGGGAGACGACGCCATGGTGCGCCTGCGGGAGAGAGCGGCCCGGCACGGCCTGCGGCTCGCCAGCGACATGGTGCCCAACCACACGGCCATCGACTCGCGCTGGGTCATCGAGCAGCCCGACTGGTTCGTCCAGACGGCCGCTCCGCCCTACCCGGGCTACTCGTTCACCGGGCCCGACCTGTCGCCCGACGGGCGCGTGAGCCTGCGCATAGAGGACCACTACTACGACGGCAGCGACGCGGCGGTGGTGTTCCAACGCGTGGACAACGAGACCGGCGAGGCGCGCTACATCTATCACGGCAACGACGGCACGGCCCTCCCGTGGAACGACACCGCCCAGCTGGACTTCCTTCACCCGGAGGTAAGGCAGGCGGTCATCGACACCACCGTGGAGGTCGCTCGCGCCTTCCCGCTCATCAGGCTCGATGCCGCCATGACGCTGGCGCGGCGTCACGTAAGGCGCCTGTGGCACCCGCAACCGGGTGAGGGCGGCGCCGTGCCCTCGCGCGCGCTGCTGGCGGAGAGCGCCTACGAGTTCGACAAGCGCATGCCGCAGGAGTTCTGGCGTGAGCTGGTGGACGCCCTGGCTGAGCGCGCGCCGGGGACGATGCTGCTGGCCGAGGCGTTCTGGCTCATGGAGGTGTACTTCGTGCGCACGCTGGGCATGCACCGCGTGTACAACAGCGCGTTCATGCACATGACCAAGAAGGAGGAGAACGCCGAGTACCGCCGCTACCTGAAGCGTTACCTGGCCCAGTCACCCGACGTGCTGGGGCGCTTCGTCAACTACATGAGCAACCCTGACGAGGAGCCGGTGGCGGCGCAGTTCGGGGACGGCGACAAGGCGTTCGGCGTCACCACCCTGTTGGCCACGCTCCCGGGCCTGCCCATGTTCGGCCACGGCCAGGTCGAGGGCCTGACCGAGAAGTACGGCATGGAGTTCGCTGCCCCTAGGATGGACGAAGAGCCGCGCGAGTGGCATGTGGCCCGCCACATGCAGCAGATAGCGCCGCTTCTGAGGGCGCGGCACCTGTTCGCGGGCTCACGGCTGTTCAGGCTGTTCGACCTGGTGGTGCCGGGCGGGGCCGTGGCGGAGGACGTGTACGTGTACGTCAACGGCGCGGGCGACGAGCGCGTGCTGGTGGCCTACAACAACTCCCCGCACAGTGTGTCCGGCCGAGTGTGGAGTGGCGCCCCTGTCGGAGGGTCGGCGGGCGAGGCCCGGACCGGCCTGAGCGAGGCTCTGGGGCTAGACGCCGACGCTCCGGGCGAGGCGGTGTTCACTGCGCTTGGTGGTTGGGAGTTGCGCCTCGATGTACGGCGGCTGGAGCAGCAGGGGCTGCCCCTGGACCTGGCACCCTACCAGGCCACTGTCTTCATGAGCGTGCGCCAGCAGGAGCGGCCGCCGCAGGCGGCCCTGCGCGTCAGGGCGGCGCCCGCGCGGCGCCATAGGGGTTCGGCTTCGCTGGCCGGACCGAGGGGCGCGGCCGCCCGCCGCAGAGCGGCCAGACGGCGGCGCTGAAGAACCGGGCGCAGGAGCTTGGTGCAAGGGGTTGTCAGAGCTGGCTGAGGCGGCGGCTTTGCAGGTGCGTGAGGGCGATGGCCAGCGCGTCTGCAGCGTGACTGTTGGTGGGTGTGGTGTTTAGCTTCAGCAGCGCGCGGACCATGAACGACACCTGCTCCTTGGCTGCCCGCCCCGTGCCGACCAGCGCCTGCTTCACCTGCATGGGGCCGTACTCCGTCACGGGAAGACTTAGCTCGGCGGCCGTCAGCAGTATCACCCCGACCGACTGACCCACCTTGAACGACACCTCGCGCTGGTGGTGGAAGTACTGACCCTCGATGGCCAGGACCTGCGGTCTGTGGGCAACGACCAGGGCCTGGAACGTGCGCCTTATCAGCAGCAGCCTCTCTGCCTGCGCGGCTCGCGGACTGGTGGTGAGCACCTCGCTGGCCACGAGCCGGGCCTCCCTGCCCGCCTCCTCGACCACGCCGAAACCTATGTTGGCCAGGCCGGGGTCCACGCCTATCACCCGCAGCGCCTCTCCGGCGTTGCCCAAGGGCCCGGTCGGTGCGCGGTCAGGGCGGTTCGGCACGCCCGATTATCGCACCCGGCCACTCCGGCGTGCGGCGGCTATAGCTGAACCTGTTCGGGCGCCCGCTACGGCGGGCGCCCGAACAAGGAGTGGCTGCCTGGCCTTGCGGCTCAGTACTCGGCCAGGTAGCGGTCGAGCTCCCACTCGTGCACCGCCACGCGGTACTCGTCGTACTCCTGGGTCTTGGCGTCGACGAAGATCTTGCACACGTGCTCGCCGAGGGCGTCGAACATCACCCGGTCGCGCTTGAAGTTGACCAGCGCCTCGCGCAGGTTGGCGGGCAGGTCCCTGATCTTGTGCTTGCGGCGGTCGCGCACGCTCATCTCGTAGATGTTGCGGTTGATGGGGAGCGGCGGATCGAGACGACGCTTGAGGCCGTCCATGCCCGCCGCCGCCATGGCGGCAAGCGCCAGGTAGGGGTTGGCCGTGGGGTCCGGCATGCGCAACTCGGCACGGGTGCTGTTGCCGCGCTTGGCGGGGATGCGGATCATGGCGCTGCGGTTGGAGACCGACCAGGCGATGTTGGTGGGCGCTTCGTGACCGGGAGTGAGCCGCTTGTAGCTGTTGACGGTGGGGTTGGTTATGGCCACCATGCCGGGGCCGTGCTCGATCAGACCGGCGATCCAGTACTGGGCCTCCTTGCTCAGCTCATGGATGCCCTTCGGGTCGTAGAAGGAGTTGGCGCCGTTCTTGAAGATGCTCATGTGCGTATGCATGCCCGAGCCGGCGATGGCGGCCACCGGCTTCGGCATGAAGGTGGCGTGCAGACCGTGGTTCATGGCGATGCGCTTGACCACCGTGCGGAAGGTCTGGATGGCGTCGGCGGTGTCGAGCGCGGTGCCGTACTTGAAGTCGATCTCATGCTGGCCGGGCCCGACCTCGTGGTGTGCGGCCTCGATCTCGAAGCCCATGTCTACGAGGGCGTTGACCATGTCGCGACGGGCGTCCTCGCCGCGGTCTACGGGGGCGAGGTCGAAGTAACCGGCGCCGTCGTTGGTGATGGTGGTGGGCACGCCTTCCGGAGTGCGCTTGAAGAGGTAGAACTCGGGTTCCACGCCGACGTAGAGGTCGTCGTAACCCAG
The DNA here is from genome assembly GCA_044462445.1 of Truepera radiovictrix. GTDB lineage: Bacteria > Deinococcota > Deinococci > Deinococcales > Trueperaceae > JAAYYF01. Next base: position 11,721 of record JBIQNJ010000023.1, read on the forward strand.
CGCCTTGAGCTTCTCGATCTGGCGCCTGAGCACCTGGCGCGGGTCGCCCGGGAAGGGCGTGCCGTCGGGCAGGTCGACCTCGCAGATCAGGCGGGCGACCTTGCCGCGCACGCTGCCCTCGATGGCCGGCGGCAGCAGCAGGAAGGTGTTGTAGTCGGGCCGCAGGAGCATGTCGGACTCTTCGATGCGGGTGAAGCCCTGCACGGAGGAGCCGTCGAACATGATCTCGCCGTCGAGCGCCTTCTCGAACTGGCTCTTCGGCACTTCCAGGTTCTTGTTGCGGCCGTGGATGTCGCTGAACTGCAGCCTCAGGAAGTCGACCTGCTCGTCCTTGAGGCGTTTGAGTACGTCGTTGCGGGTGAAAGCCACTGTTCCTCCGTTAGTTGTCTGTCTTGCATGCGGCGCCTTGCGGCTGACGGAATAGTAGCACAACTATGCGAGATGTAAAGAGGAATTTGGCTTGATGTCATGTTTTGAATTAACACTGAGCAAATCGGCGCTGTGCGTGGCTGCCGGACGACCCTCCCGATCATCGTTGAGAACGTCTTAACTGTTCATTACAGTTGTCGGGTTCGGTCGTCCGCGGTCGTTGACAGCCTTTGTGTGGTTTCTTACGATGCAAGCAACCGCCGCAGGTCGACAACTAGACGTTTTCCTTAGGAGGAGCACGTGAAGAAGAGGTTGGTTTGGATTCTCGTTGCAGCGCTGGTCGGGTTAGCTTCCGCACAGACGCCGCCCGTCACCAAGGTCGGCTCGCTGCTGTCGTTCACCGGCGCGCTGGCCGAGTTCGGTCCCGCCATCAACAACGGTGTCAACCTGGCCGCCGACCAGATCAACGCCGCAGCCACCGCCCTCCTGGGCGGCCCGGTCGTTGAGGTCGTCACCGAGGACTCCGCCACGGTCCCCGCCCAGGGCGTCGACCGTGCCCGTAAGCTCATCAACGCTGACGGCGTCATCGCCATCGTCGGCGCTCTCTCGAGCGGCGTCACGGTAGCCGTGGCCGAGTCGGTCACCATCCCGGCCGGCGTCATCCAGATCTCGCCGGCCTCCACCTCGCCGCTCGTGGCTATGCTGCCCGACACCGGCGACTTCATCTTCCGCACGACCGCTTCGGACGCCCTGCAGGGCGTGGTAGGTGCGCAGCTCGCCCGCGGTGAGATCATCGAGGGCCATAGCTACGACACCGCGGCCATCGTGTACGTCAACAACCCGTACGGCCAGGGTCTGGCCGACGCCTTCGAGGCCGCCTTCACGGCCCGTGGCGGCACCATCACGGCCAAGGTCGCCCACCAGGACGAGCCGCAGCCCACGTACGCCGCCATGCTCGAGCAGGCGCTCGCCGGCAACCCCGAAGTGGTGCTGGCCGTCTCGTACCCGGGCCAGGCCACCGTCTACATGGCCGAAGCCCGCGACCTCTACGACTTCACCAACTGGCAGTTCACCGACGGCACGCAGTCTCTCGACATCGCTGCCGCCATGGGCGCCGACGTCGTCGAAGGCCTCTACGGCACCTCGGCCGGCGCCGACCCCAACTGGGGCGGCTGGGTGGCCTTCTCGGGTGCCTACGCCGAAGCCTACGGTCAGGCTCCGCCCCTCCCGTACATCGATACCGGCTACGACGCCATGGCCACCATCGGCCTGGCCATCGTCAAGGCCCACATCGACGGCGTAGAGATCAACGCTGAGAACGTGCGCGCACGCCTGCGCGAAGTGTCGAACGCCCCCGGCGAAGTGGTCGGCGTCGGCGAGTTCGAACGCGCCATCCAGCTCCTGCTCGACGGCGTAGAGATCAACTACACCGGCGCTGCCGGTGAGGTCGACTACGACGCCCTGGGCGACGTGGTGACCCCGATCGAAGTCTGGGCCTTCACCAGCGGCACCATCTCGACCGTCACCGTTCGCGGGGCGGCGGAGATCCCCGCAGAGTAAGCGAACCTGACTAGCGGCGGCCTATCCACAGGCCACAAGAACAACGAGCCGGCGCCCGGGAGTCAACTCCCGGGCGCCGGTCTTTCTAGGTGTAGGCGTGGTGGTGCCGCGGCGTGTCGTGCTTAGCGGCGCAGCTCCTTGCCCTCAAGTGGGCACTGGCGGGCACCAGCGTGTGCCTAGGCCATGTCGCGGTCTAGCGACACCACTTTCTCCTCCGGCAGTATGCCCTTGGGCCGGTAGAGGACTATGAAGATGAGCAGCACCGAGATGAAGAAGAGCCTGATGTAGGGCCCGCGCGAGGGGAGATCGGGGGAGATGGCCGCCAGGGTAGGTCGCAGGGCGTCCACGGCGAAGCTGGTGCCGGACCAGATGCCCCACACCACGAACGCGCCGAGGACCGCGCCCCGGTTGTTCCCGCTACCGCCCAGCATGAGCATCACCCAGATCAGGAACGTGCCGTACAGCGGATCGAAGTGGCCGTAGTCGATAGACACGATGTAGTGCGCGTACAGGCTGCCGCCGATGCCCATGATGACCGAGCCCACCACGAACGCCTGCATGCGGAAGGCCGCGATGTCCTTGCCGTTCATCGCGGCGGACGCCTCCTCCTCGCGCACCGCGCGCAGCGCGCGACCCCAGGGGGAACGGATGGCGCGCTCGAGCACGCGGTAGATGACGAAGAGGATGGCGCCCACGATGGCCACGTAGATGTAGGGGTAGTCGCGTGCCGCCAGGGGTGCGAAGAAGTCGTTGACGAAGCCGGGCAGCCAGCCACAGCCCTCACCCGTCAGGCAGGCCAGCGGCTGCGGGATGCCGCGCAGCGGTTGCGGACCGTTGGCCAGCCAGCGCTCGTTCTGGAACACGAGGCGCACCATCTCGGCTATGCCGATGGTGGCTATGGCCAGGTAGTCGTCGCGCAGGCGCAACGTGGGCTTGCCGATCAGCCAAGCCAGCACGCCGGCCACCAGACCGGCCGCCAGCAGGCCTAGCCAGAACGGCAGCCCCAGGCCGAACGCCTGCTTGGTGAAGGTGGCGTTGAGGCCGGTGGGCATAGTGGTGGTGACGAGGGCGCTGGTGAAGGCGCCCACCGAGAAGAACGCCGCGATGCCGATGTTGAACAGGCCCGTGTAGCCCCACTGCACGTTGAGGCCCAGCGACAGCACCGCGTAGATGCTGGCCATGAGGATGAACGTCGTCACGTACGACATGCCGCCCACCGGCAAGGTCAGCGTGGCCGCAGCCGCCACCGCGAAGCCGATGGCCAGGGAGAGTAGGTGCCTGAGCCAGGAGGGCCTGACCTTGAGCAGGGTGGAGGTGATGAGCCAGAGCGGCACGGCCAGCAGAGCCGACTTGGTGATGATTAGCGGCGTCATGCTACTTCTTCCTCCCGAACAGGCCTTCCGGTCTCACCAGCAGCACGAGGACCATGACCAGGAACGCGATGCCGTGACCGTAGGTGGGGTTGATGAACGCGCTGCTCATCTGCCATACAAGGCCGATGATGAAGGCGCCGGCGAGCGCCCCGTAGGCGTTGCCGAGCGTGCCCAGGATCACCGAGGCGAAGAGCGGCAGGAGCAGCCACCAGCCCATCTCGGGCCGCAGCTGTACGTCCAGGGCGTAGAGCATGCCGCCCGCCGCGGCGAGCCCGCCGCCGATGAGCCAGGTCCAGAGGATGACCCGGTTGGTGTCGATGCCGCTGACGCGCGCCAGGTCGGGGTTGTCGGCCGTGGCGCGCATGGCCTTGCCGATCTTGGTGCGCTCCAGCAGCAGGTAGACGGCGATGATCAGCACGACGGCCAGGCCCAGGATGAACAGCTGGTCGGGCCTCACCCTCACGCCGGCGAAGAGCTCGACCGCCGGCCGGGCTCTGCCCACGTAGTAGAAGGTGAAGTCGGCGCCCCAGAACACGTACACCAGGCTCCTGAGGCCGAACGCCAGGCCCAGGGCGGCCATGGCGAACATGATGGGCTGAGCCCGCCTGGCCCGCAGGGGCCGGAACAGCGCCTGGTCGAGGCCGAACGTCAGCAGCCCCACCAGCGGAACGATGATCAGCAGGGCCACGAGGAACTCGTAACCGAACGAGAACGGCGCCAGGGGCGGACCCTTTGGCAACAGCAGCATCACGACCAGCCCCAGGTACGCGCCCAGCGTCATGGTGTCGCCATGCGCGAAGTTGGCCATCTTCAGCACTGCGAACACGAGGGTCACACCGATGGCGCCCAGGGCGAGCGTGCCGCCCAGCAGCACGCCGCGCACGCCGAGCGACAGCAACGTGGTGCTACTGACGCCCTTCACCTGGGCGGCGACGAAGATGGCCACGCCGATGAGCACCAGCACGACCACCATGGCCGTGCGGCTGGAGAGCGCGCGCCGCAGCTTCTCGCCCGGGCGCAGTACGTTGGCACTGTCTTGGCTCACCGTCAACCCCCCAGGTAGAGGCGCGCGACCTCTGGATCGTTGAGGAGCTTCTCGCCGGGGCCGTCCACCTGGTTCTGCCCCGTGGCCAGCACGTAGCCGCGGTCGGCCATGGCCAGCGACTTCTTGGCGTTCTGTTCGACCATCAGTACCGCCACTCCGGCCTTGTTGATCTCGGCCACCTTCTCGAAGATCATGTCGACCAGCAGGGGCGCCAGGCCCGCGCTGGGTTCGTCGAGCATGAGCAGCTTCGGGTCGAGCATCAGCGCTCGGCCCATGGCCACCATCTGCCGCTCACCGCCCGACATCTTGCCGGCGCGCTGCTTGCGCCGCTCTGCCAGGCGCGGGAACAGCTCGTACACACGCTGCTTCTGGGCGTCCAACGAGCCCGTGCGCGTGTAGCCGCCCATGTCGAGGTTCTCCTCGACGGTCAGGTTGGGGAAGACGTTGTCTACCTGCGGCACGTAGGAGAGACCCAGGCGCACGAGCTTCTCGGGGGCCATGCCCGAGATGGTCTCGCCGGCGAACGTGACGCTACCCTCCCACGGCTTCAGCAGCCCGAACACGAGCTTCATGACGGTGGACTTGCCGGCGCCGTTAGGCCCGACTATCGAGACGATCTCGTTGGCGCCCACATGCAGACTCACGCCTCTGAGCACCTGCATCTCGCCGTAGCCGGCGACGGCGCCGCTGACCTCTAGCAGCGCCATGCTGCACTCCCCGGGGTGGCGCCTGCGTCAACCGTCAAGAGCGGCATACTGCCCTCCCAGGTACGCTTCCAGAACTCGCGGGTCCGTCTTCACGACCTCGGGTGGACCCGACACCAGCTTGCTGCCCTGGTTCATCACCACCACGGGGTTACAGAGGCCCATCACCAGCGGCATGTCGTGCTCGATGAGCAGGAAGGTGATGCCACGCTCCCGGTTAAGCTGCTCGATCTTCTCGCGGATCTTGCCCATCAGCGTAGGGTTGACGCCGGCGCCCGGCTCGTCCAGCAGAACGATCTTCGGGTCGGCCATGAGGGTGCGGGCGAGCTCCAGCAGCTTCTTCTGCCCCCCCGACATGGCGCCGGCCGGCTGCTGGGCCATGTGGGTGAGCTCTACGAACTCGAGCACCTCGCGCGCCTTCTCGCGCAGCTCGCGCTCCTGGCTACGCACGGCCCTCGGACTCAGGATCGGGTTCCAGAAGTTCTCGCCTATCTGCCCCTTGGGCACGAGCATCAGGTTCTCGGTGACCGTCATGCTCTTGTGCTCGCGCGGGATCTGGAAGGTGCGGCATAGGCCCTTGCGGAAGATGAGGTGAGACGGGAGGCCGGTCACGTCTTCGCCGTCAAGGTAGACGCGGCCGGAGTCGGGCTGATAGAAGCCCGAGACCAGGCTGAAGAGGGTGGTCTTGCCGGCGCCGTTGGGGCCGATGAGGCCGGTGATGCTGCCGCGGGCCACGTCGAAGCTGCAGTGGTTAACGGCCCTAAGACCGCCGAAGTCCTTGGTCAGGCCCTGGATGCTAAGCAGCGGCGGGCCTGCTGGCTCTGCTGCGCTACGCGTGCCGGCTTCGGAACGCGGTAGCGAGCCGGGTACGGTAGGGGTTTCCGACACGTCCTGGAACCTCGCTCATGCGCTGGTTGCGCCTATATGTTCAAGCGGCATCCTACCAGGAAAACAGGCTCGGGAACGCCTAGTTCGGGAGTGCGGTGCGGTCAGGCGCGACCGAGCTTCAGCATCTCGGCGACGCTGACGACCTTCACACGGGGCCGACCCTGCGCCTCGCCGGCGGCCAGCTCGTGGGCGTCCAGCGCCAGCCACTCGGCCGTGGAGAACGGCTCGGCGCCCCGGGCCGCCAGCAGGGCCGTGACGGCCTCGGCCTCCGGAGCGGCAGGGCGGTTGAGCCGGCCGGCCTCGGCGTCCTCCAGCAGGGCGGCCACGCTCTCCATGGCGTCCGCTTTGTTGGTGCCTATGACGCCGCTGGGCCCCCGCTTGATCCAGCCGGCCACGTAAGCGCCCGGGACGGGCTCGCCGGCGGCCAGCACCCGCCCAGCTGCGTTGGGGATGACGCTGCGGCGCGAGTCGAACGGCACTCCGGGCAGCTCCGCACCCCGGTAGCCCACCGACCTGAACACCAGCTGCGCCTCGATGGTCTCGAACTCGCCCGTGGGGACGGCCCACACGCTGCCGTCGGCCTGCTCCTCCAGGCGGTTGCGCTCGAACACCACGCGTTCTACGCGCCCGTCGCCCTGGATCTCGACGGGTGACAGGAGGAAGCGCATGCGCACGCGGCGCGGCTTGCCTTCGGGGACCTGCCGGGAGAAGCCCTCGATGACCTCAAGGTTCTTCTGGGCGTTCACGTCGCTGGCGATGGCGCGCCGGCTGCCCTCAGGGACCACCAGGTCGGCGGGGTCGACGTAGATGTCGGCGTTATGCAGCTCGCCCAGCTCGCGCAGCTCCTTGGTGGTGAACTTGGCCTCGGCCGGCCCGCGCCGGCCGACGATGACTACCTCCTCGACCCTAGAGCCACGCAGGTGCGCGACGGCGTGGTCGGCCATGTCGGTGGCGGCCAGCTCGGCCGTGCTCTTCGCCAGCACGCGGGTGACGTCGATGGCCACGTTGCCCACGCCGATGACCACGGCCACCGTGCCGCCAATGGGCACCGCCAGGTGCCGATAGTCGGGGTGGCCGTTGTACCAGGCCACGAACTCCGTGGCCGAGAGGCTGCCAGGCAGCTCCTCGCCGGGGATGCCCAGACGCCTGTCGGCGGGCGAGCCGACCGCGTACACCACCGCGTGGTAGTGCCGGGCGATGTCCTCGGCCGTCATGTGCCTGCCGAACTCGACGTTGCCCAGGTAACGCACCCGCGGGTCGGCCAGCGTGCGCTCGTACAGGCGCGTGACCGACTTGAGCTTCTGGTGATCGGGCGCCACGCCGAAGCGCACGAGCCCGTACGGCGTGGGCAGCCGGTCTATGAGGTCGATGCTCACTCCCGAGCGCGCCTTCAGCAGCGCCTCGGTAGCGTAGAAGCCGGCCGGGCCGGCACCGATGACGGCCACGCGCACAGGAGCAGAGCTAGCAGAACTGGTTGCGCCGTTGTGGTCGCCGTTTTCGCTCATGCGCCCATTATTGCAGTTGAGGTTCCGTTGCCCGCCGTGGGGTGGCGCCGGTGAGGTAGCCGGCGGTAAGCTCACTCTCCATATATGAGCCCCGCCGCCGCTGGCCCCCAACCCCTGACCGATCACGAAGCCCCTGTGCAAGTCATGGCCCCGCCGCCCTGGCCCCTCCGCGTCCAGAAGTTCGGCGGCACCAGCGTCGGAGACCTAGACCGCATAGACAAGGTGGCGGAGCGGGTGGCGCGCGCGGTAGCCGGGGGCGAGAAGGTGGCCGTGGTGGTATCGGCCATGGGCCGCACCACGGACCGGCTGATCAGCATGGCGCGCGAGCTGACGAGCCGACCGTCCAGGCGCGAACTGGACGCGCTGCTCGCGACGGGCGAACAGCAGTCTGCCGCCCTGCTCGCCGTGGCACTCCTCAAGCGCGGGGTCAGTGCGCGCTCGTTCACGGGACCGCAGGCCGGCTTCCTGACCGACAGCAACTTCGGCGGCGCCCGCATCGTGAGGGTGGACCCCCGGCCCACGCTGGCCGCGCTCGAGGAGTGCAGCGTGGTGGTGGTCACGGGCTTCCAGGGCAACGACGAACACGGCAACATAACCACGCTCGGCCGGGGTGGCTCGGACACCACGGCGGTAGCGCTGGCCGCGGCGCTGGGGGTGCGTGAGTGCGAGATCTTCACCGACACCGACGGCGTGTACACCACCGACCCTCACATGGTCGAGGGGGCCACCAAACTGAAGGCCATCGACTACGACGAGATGCTCGAGCTGGCCAGCCACGGCGCCAAGGTGTTGCATCCGCGCAGCGTCTGGTACGCCCGACGCTACGGCGTCCACATCCATGTCCGGTCGTCGTTCAGCCCCATCGTGGGCACCCTAGTCGCGAAACGCTCGCAAGCTCAGGAGGGCAGCATGTTCACCGACAAGCCGGTCACCGGCGTTGCGCTAGACACCCACCACGCGCGCATAGACCTGCACGCCGTGCCCGACAAGCCGGGCGTGGCCGGCCGCCTGTTCAGGGCCGTAGCGCAGGCGGGCGTGAGCGTAGACATGATCATCCAGGGCGTGCGCGGCGCCGGCGACAGCCGCCAGCAGATGGCGTTCATCGTGGCCGACGACCTCATACCCGAGGCGCTGGAGGCGCTGGCGCCGTTGCTGGCCGAATGGGGCGCCCACGCCGAGGTCGACCGCGACGTGGCCAAGCTCTCCATCGTCGGCGTGGCCATCGGCTCGGCGCCGGGCATAGCCGCAACGCTGTTCGAGGCCGTCGCCGGTGCCGGCGCGAACATCGACATGATCACCACCAGCGAGGTGCGCATCAGTGTGCTCATCCCGGCCCAGTACGGCAAGGCGGCGCTGGCCGCCGTGCACACGGCGTTCGGTCTCGACCGGGATGACGAGAGTGGCGCCCCGAGCGCGGGCGAGTGAGGCGCTAGACCGTGCGCGCCGACCGGCTGGAGCAGGTGTTCGTGAAGCGGGCGGGGGCCGGCTTCGGGCTCCTGCTCGTTCTCGAGTCCGGCGCCGGCGGCCGTGAGCGCGTGACGCTCGCGGTGCCGCCCAGCGTGGCGGCGTCGGAGGCGGCGGCCGTTGAGTACCTGGTCAGATGGCTGACCGCCGGCGGCTACGGTCTGGCGAGCCTGGTGCGGGTGCGGCGTGAGCGCGGCGGCCAGCTTGCCGACGCGCCCGAGCTGCGCCGGCTGCTGCTGAGCGGGGTCGCGGCCGCCGAAGCCGACGTGGCTAGCGCCCCCGGCGGCGCCAGCGGCCGGGGGAGAGGGTGACGATGGGGCGCAAGCTGGCCACGCTGGTGTACGTGCGGCACGAGGGCAAGACGTTGATGCTGCGGCGCGGGGGCGACGACACGCATCTGCATGCCGGTAAATGGAACGGCCTGGGTGGCAAGTTCGAGGCCGGCGAGTCGCCCGAGGCGTGCATGCGCCGCGAGGTGCTGGAGGAGTCCGGTGTAACGGTGCTGGAGGCGCAGCTCAAGGGCTTCATCACCTTCCCGCGCTTCGACGGCGACGACGATTGGTACGTCTGGGTCTACGTCGTCACGCGCCATAGCGGCACGCCCACACCGTCGCCCGAGGGCGACCTCTTCTGGATACCGGACGGTGAGCTGGTGAACCTGCCGTTATGGGAGGGCGACAGGCACTTCCTGCCATGGCTCGACCGGCCCGGCGTCTTCTCTGCGGTCTTCGACTACGAGGGCGGGAGGTACAGGCGCCACGAGGTCGTGTTCTACGGCGGTGACGACCGAGGCGCGTGACCGCGGCGGCGCGCCGGGAGTGACGTCGCGCCGCTGGCGCCGCACGCTGGAGCGCCGGGTTCGGGGGTCAAGCGTTTTCGTTCGCCAACACCTCGGCCCTGGCCGCTTCCAGCTTGGCGCGGTCCACCATGCCGATGAGCCGCTGGGCCAGCGCCACGTTGCCCCTCACCTTCAGCTTGCCCGTGAACATGGCCGTCATCGGGTTGAGCTCGCCGCGGAGCAGCTTGTCGAGGTTGTCATCGCTGATCTTGATGGTCACGTCGGCGCGGTCCGCACTGCCCGGCCTGGCTTCGACCACGCCGTTCTGCACCACGTGGTACACTGGCTCGGCTGTCTCGTACTGGATGACCGCGTCGGGCGCACCCTGCTCGAGATCTATGGCCTCGGGCAGCTTCAGAAGCAGCTCTCTGATGTTCATGTACTCAGTCTAGCGTTTCGGTTTCGGGCGCCGGGCCCGCAGTTATACTCGCCTCGGTGCAACTGGTAAACGGAGACGCCTGAACAGTGGATTTCTCGCTTCCCGAGGACCTGATCCTCATGCAGCGCGCCGTGCGCGACTTCGCCCGCGCCGAGATAGGGGCGGTGGCCGCCGACCTGGACCGTAGCCCGCGCTTCCCGTGGGAGACTCTGCGCAAGATGGGCGAGCTGGGCCTGCTCGGCATGCTCACGCCCGAGGAGTACGGTGGGGCCGGGCTAGACACCCTCAGCTACGCCGTGCTGCTAGAGGAGATCGCGGCGGTGGACGCCGCCCACGCCACCATCATGAGCGTCACCAACGGGCTGCCGCAGTCGCTGCTCTTGAGCCACGGCAGCGAGGAGCAGAAGCGCAAGTACCTGCCGCGCCTGGCCAGCGGCGAGTGGATAGGCGCCTTCTGCCTCTCCGAGCCCCAGGCCGGCTCGGACGCCGCCGCCATCATCACGCGGGCCGAGCGCGCTCCGGGCGGCTGGCTGCTGAACGGCACCAAGGCGTGGATAACCTCCGGCGGCGAGGCGCAGCTCTACCTGGTGCTCGCCAAGTCGGACACCCGGGCGGGCGCCCGCGGCGTCACCTGCTTCCTCGTAGAGAAGGGCGCTCCCGGGGTGTCGTTCGGCAAGCCCGAGGAGAAGCTCGGGCAGCACGCCGCGCTCACCACCACCGTCACGTTCGAGGACTGCTTCGTGGCCGACGCCGCCGTGCTCGGTACCCCAGGCAACGGCTTCGTGCTCGCCATGGCCGGGCTCGACGGTGGTCGCATCGGCATCGCCGCGCAGTCGGTGGGCATCGCCCGGGCCGCCTACGAGGCCGCGCGCGACTACGCGGCGGAGCGCACGGCCTTCGGCAAGGCCATCCACGAGTTCCAGGCCGTCGGTTTCAAGCTGGCAGACATGCTGACCGGCATCGAGGGCGCCAGGCTCCTCACCTACCGCGCCGCCTGGCTCAAGGACCGTGGCTTTCGCGTGAACCGCGAGGCGGCCATGGCCAAGCTCGTGGCCTCCGAGATGGCCGCCAAGGTCACCCACGACGCCATCCAGGTGCTGGGAGGCTACGGCTACACCAAGGACTACCCGGTGGAGCGCTACTTCCGGGACGCGCGCGTGACAGAGATCTACGAGGGCACGAGCGAGATTCAGCGCATGGTCATCCACCGGCAGATCTACCGCGAGTTGGAGCGTTAGCGCCGGCCTGCCTAGTGGCCCATTGGAGGCGACTCAAGTGATCGGTTTCGAGCTGTCAGACGACCAGAAGCAGATTCAGGCGCTGGCGCGCAACTTCGTCAAGGACGAGGTCATCCCTGTGGCGGCCCAGCACGACCGCGAGGAGACGTACCCGCACACGGTGGTGGAGGCCGCGTTCGAGGTCGGCCTGCTGAACGTCACCGTGCCGGAGGCCGTGGGCGGGCTGGGGCTGTCGCTGCTCGACGAGGCCATCATCGGCGAGGAGTTCGGCTACGGCTGCATGGGTATCTACACCATCCTGATGGCCTCCGAGTTGGGCATCACGCCGCTGCTGCTGGCCGCCACCCCCGAACAGCAGGAGCGCTTCCTCGGGCCGCTGGTGCAGGCGCCCAAGCTGGCAGCGTTCGCCCTGTCCGAGCCCAACAACGGCTCTGACGCCGGCGGGCTTCGCACGCGCGCCGTGTTCGACGGCGACGAGATCGTGATAACCGGCACCAAGACCTGGATCAGCAACGGCGGCGTGGCCGACTTCAGCGTGGTGTTCGCCAGCTTCGACCCCGGACTCAAGCACAAGGGCACGGTGGCCGTCATGGTCGAGCACGATCGGCCCGGCCTCTCCACCAACAAGCTGCACGGCAAGCTGGGTCAGCGCGCCAGCCCCACCTACGAGATGGTGTTCGACGACGTGCGCGTGCCCGTGAGCAACATGCTGGGCGAGAAGGGCGACGGCTTCAAGATCGCCATGAAGACGCTCGACAAGACGCGCATCCCCGTGGCGGCCGGCGCCGTGGGCGTACTGCGGCGGGCGCTGGACGAGTCGAGCAGGTACGCCCAGGAGCGCGAGGCGTTCGGCCGACCCATCGCGCAGTTCCAGGCCATCCAGTTCAAGCTGGCCAACATGAAGATCGCCCTGGAGACGGCCCGCCTGCAGACCTGGTACGCCGCCTGGCTGGCCGATACGGGCAGGCCGCACGCCGAGGCGGCCGCCATCGCCAAGGCGTACGCCTCGGACTCGGCGTTCGAGGCCGCGCAGGAGGCCATCAACGTGTTCGGCGGCTACGGCTACATGAACGAGTACCCCGTCGAGAAGCTCATGCGTGACGTGAAGCTGAACCAGATCTACGAGGGCACCAACGAGATCCAAAGAGTCGTGATAGCCCGGCACGTCCTACAATGAGGCGGCACCGCCTGCCCCACACATCGGCAGTGGCGGCCGACCTGGCGGCTGGCCGCCGTGAACTCAACTCGAAGGCCCGGGTCCGGGCCGCTGGAGGAAAGCAGTGAAGCTCATCACCGTCTTGAAGCAAGTCCCTGACGCTGAGGCCCGCATACGCGCGGGTAGCGGCGGGGTCGATCTGGATGGCGTCACCTTCGTCATCGACGGCATGGACGAGTACGGCGTGGAAGAGGCCATCCGCCTCCGCGAAGCGGGCAACGACGTCGAGATCGTGGCGCTGGCCCTGGGGCCGGCGCGTTACGAGGAGGCCATCCGCACCGCGCTGGCACTCGGTGCCGACCGCGCCGTTCACATCGAGACCGACGAGGCCCTCGACCCCATCAGCCAGGCCCGCGTGCTGGCCAAGGTGGTGCAGGAGGAAAGCGCAGACATGGTGCTGGTGGGTGGCAAGCAGGCCGACTGGGACAGCGCTGCCCTGGGGCCGGCACTGGCCGAGGTGCTGGGCTGGCCGCACTCTGACTGGACCACCAGCCTGCAGGTGGCGGGCGGCACGGCGACGGTGGTGCACGACACCGACGACGGCACCGAGACGCTGACCATGCCTCTGCCGGCGGTCATCACCACCCAGCAGGGCCTGAACGAGCCCCGCTACCCCACGCTGCCCAACATCATGAAGGCCAAGCGCAAGGAGCTCGCCAAGCGCTCCTTGAACGACCTCGGCGGCGCCACTGCGCTGACCACCGTCGTCGGCCAGCAGATCCAGACGCGCGACCGGCTGGGCAAGATCATCGGGGGCGACGCCGCTACGGCCGCCGCAGAACTGGCCCGCCTGCTAAACAGCGAAGCAAAGGTCCTCTGAGGGGCCCTCAGGAGAGAAGAATGATCCTCATCGTCACCACCGCCACCGGCGGTTCACTCCCGAAGAGCGCCTTCGAGCTCGTCACGGTCGCCCGGCAGCTTGCGAACGGTTCTGCCATCGCCGCCGCCGTCGTCGGACCCGAGAGCGCAGCGGCCGACCTCGCCAACTACGTTCCCAAGGTCGTCAGCCTCGCGGCTGCCGAGCTAGTGCCGCTGCGCGCCGAGACGCTCACCGCAGCAGCGCAACAGGTGGCTGCCGAGCTTGGCGCCACCACCGTGCTGTTGGCAGCCAACCGGCTGGGCCAGAGCGTGGCGCCGCGCCTGGCGGTGCGGCTGGGCGCCGCGCTCCTCGAAGACGTCATCAAGGTGCAGGGCTCGGCAGGCTCGTACGAGGCTGTGCGTTACAGCTACCTGGCGCGCGTCACCGAGACCGTGCGCACCGCCGCCGCCGGCGCTGCGGTCATCACCGTCAAGCCCAACGTCTTCGCCTCCGCCGAGGCGCAGCCGGGCGGCACGGTAAGTTCGTTCACCCCACAGTTGGGCGCTGCCGACACGCGCGTGCAGGTGGGCCAGCGCTCCGCCGCCACCGGCGGCCGCGTGAAGCTCGAGGAGGCCAAGGTAGTGGTGGCCGGCGGCCGCGGCCTAGGGTCGGCCGAGGCGTACGCCCGGCTCGTCGAACCGCTGGCCGACGTGCTCAACGCCGGCGTCGCGTCTACCCGCGCCGTCGTGGACGCCGGCTGGCGGCCGTACGCCGAGCAGGTGGGGCAGACCGGCAAGTCCGTCGCCCCCGACCTCTACATCGCTCTGGGCATCTCGGGCGCGGTTCAACACCTGTCGGGCATGAACCGTTCCAAGGTCATCGTGGCGGTCAACAAAGACGCCGACGCGCCCATCTTCCGTGTCGTCGACTACGGCATCGTGGGCGACGTCGCTCAGGTTGCCCCGGCGCTGGCCGAAGCGCTCAAGGCGGCCAAGGGGTCATGAGCCAGCCGGCCGGCGAAGGTCAGGCTCGCATCAGGCGCGCCACGCGCCACGACCTGGACGCGCTGGTGGAGCTGGAGCAGTCCTTCCCCGGCGACCGCATGACCAGGGCCGGGCTCTCGCGCCTGCTGGCCCGCGACAGCGCCGAGATCTGGGTGGCGGACCTGGACGGCGCTGTCTTGGGCGACGCGGTGGTGCTGTTCCGGCACGGTTTCGACAGCGCCCGGCTCTACTCGATGGTGGTAGACCCGCGCCACCGTGGCCGGGGGCTGGCCAAGCGCATGCTCGACGCCGCCGAGGCAGGTGCGCGCGAGCGGGGCACGGTGGTCATGCGCCTCGAGGTGCGCGAGGAGAACAGCGCCGCCCTCGCCCTCTATCAGCAGGCAGGCTTCACCGTTAACGGGCGCACCGACGACTACTACGAGGACCACACCCCGGCGCTCAGGCTCATCAAGCGCTTCGTCAGCGGCGGCGCCACCGTCCGGGCGGTGCCCTACTACTCCCAGACGTTGAGGTTCACGAGCGGCGCCGCCAGCCTGATGATGGCCATGCGCTACCACGGTTACCCCGTGCCGCTAGACAGATGGCTGGAGCTGGCGTTGTGGCGCGAGTCCACCGCCACCTTCAGCCAGGTCGGTCACGGGGGGATGAGCGCGGAGGGTCTGGCTGCCGCCGCTTTGCGTCGCGGCTTCCAGGCGCGGGTGATAACGGCGGGCAGCCTGATACCCGCCGTCCCTGGCGCCGGCGACGAGGCCGCCGAGGTGGCCGCCCTGGCGCAGTCGGGCTTCGAGCGCGAGCTGCGCAGCCTGGGCGGCAAGGTAGAGGTGCGCCCGTTCGGCGCGGGCGACGTGGCGGAGGAGCTCGCCGGCGGCGCCATCCCGCTGGCCCTGGTGGCAGGGCTGGACGGTAACGGCTCAGGCGGCGAGCAGGCGGGCCGCTGGGTGGTGGTAACGGGCTTCGACAGCGATCACCTGTACATCCACGACCCGTGCCTGGCTGACGGCGCTGCCCGGGCCGATAACGTGCACCTGGCGCTCAGGCGGGCGGCGTTCGACGAGGCCATCGCCGACGCACGCGTGTCGGCCCCGTCCCTGGTGCTGATCGAGCGCTGGGGAAGCCTCAACCACCGTTCGCCAGATAGCTGATTATCTCCGCGTAGATGTTCGGGTTGGCCTGATCCTCGTCGCCTGCGGCGATGGTGGGGTTGTCGTTCACCTCTATCACGTAGTACTCGCCGTCGATCTCCTTCAGGTCTACCCCGAAGAGGCTGTTGCCGATGGCGTCTGCTGCGGCCAGGGCCGTGCTCAGAAGCTTGGGGTCGGCGTCGGCCGCATCTATGCCCAGGACGTTGGCCCATTCGCCCTCGGCCGTGCGGTCCATGAGCTTCCACTGCGCCGGTGCGAAGGCGTACTTGACGACCGCCAGCACCTTGCCGGCCAGCGTGATCACGCGCCAGTCGAAGTCTGACGGCAGGTACTGCTGCACCACCAGCCTGTCGGCACGCCTGAGGAAGCGCCGCCCCACCTTCACGAACTCCTCCGGGGTGGTTACCCGGTCGACGTAGGCGCTGAAGCTCGAGTTGGGGGCCTTCAGCACGAGCGGCGTTCCCAGCTCCTCGAACAGCTGCACCGCCGCCATCGCCGTCAGGTCTTCCTCGGTCAGGTAGCGGGTGTCGGGGATAGGCACGCCCCGGGCTTCCAGGCGCCTATACATGTTGACCTTGTCGCAGCAGATGAGGATGGCGCTCGACTGGTCCAGCACGCGCTTGCCCAGCAGTTCGGCGTGGCGTGCCACCACGTAGGTGGTGTTGAGCGGGTCGGTCAGGGCGCGGATGAGTATGCCGTCGTAGTTGCGGATGTACTTGAGCTCCGACTTGAACAGGAAGTCCAGGTCGTGCCCCTGCTCGAACGCAGCCAGCCGGAAGTTGGTCAGCGCCGTCAGCTCGACGCTGGAGCGGATGGTGTAGCGCTCGGTGAATACGGCTAGGCGCGCCATGTTCCCAACCCTGTGAGGATGTCGCGCTCGTCCTGCGTGAGCTGGGCGAACGGCAGCGGTTCTAGCGCCGAGAGCATGAACTCCTTGGGCGTGACTATCACGCGTACGCGCATGAGCGGCAGGCGGAACAGCGTGAAGAGCTGCATGCCGAACTCCTCGTACTGGGGCACCAGCGTGCGTCCGAGCACCAGGCGCAGCACGTCTATGCGGTAGTCGGTGGGCAGGCTCTGGGTGAGCACCGCGTACTTGCCCGTATAGGTGAGCCCCTTGCGGCGCGCCTGCACCGCGGCCTCGTCCAGCAGCAGCTCGCCGGCGAGGCTGAAGGGGTTGATGGGGTAGGCCATGATCGGAGCCGGCGGGAACTTGTCCAGGATGACCTGGTGTTCCGGCGTGGCTATGCCCGCCAGCCGCGCCTTCTCCATGGCTATGGCGACGACGTAGGCGTCGAGCGCCTCCGCGGTGGTCGGCAGAACCCGCAGGCCCGCCTGCTCGGCGTCCAAGGAGGCGTAGTAGCCATGGGTGAGGTAAGTGTAGTCACCGTTCAGGTTGGCCACGTCCGCCGCCACGGGGGCGGCGGGATGGCCGAAGACCTGCTTGTCTAGGTGGAAGAGCGCCGGGGCTCCCAAGTGTCAGTTCGCCTCCAAGGCGGCCACGCCGGGCAGCTTGACGCCCTCGACGAACTCGAGCGAGGCGCCTCCGCCCGTCGACACGTGGTCGATCTGATCTTGCACGCCGGTGGCTGCCAGAGCGGCGATGGAGTCGCCGCCGCCGACGACGGTGTAGGCCTCCAGCCCAGCCACGACCCGTGCGATGGCTGCGGTGCCCTCGCTGAACGGCGCCGTCTCGAACACGCCCAAAGGGCCGTTCCAGAAGACGGTCCGGGCACCCTGAAGCACGCCCGTGAAGTCACTGACCGCCCGGGGGCCGACGTCGAGACCCATCCACCCTGCGGGGATGGCGCCGGAGGGGAAGACCCGGGTCTCCACACCGGTGGCTATCTGCTGGGCACAGACCGAGTCGGCGGGCAGCAACACCCGCACGCCGCGCGCCTCGGCCGTCGCTAGGATGCGCCTGGCGGTGTCTTCAAGGTCGGGCTCTACCAGAGAGTTGCCCACGGTGCCGCCCTTGGCCAGCTCGAAGGTGTAGGCCATGGCCCCGCCGATGATGATGGTGTCGGCCTGGGTCAGCAGGCTCTCGATCACGCTGAGCTTGTCGCTCACTTTGGCGCCGCCGAGCACCACCACGAACGGCCTCTCGGGCGCGTCGGTGAGCCGGGAGAGCGCCAGCAGCTCGGCTGCCATCAGCGAGCCCGCGGCGCTCGGCAGTAGCCGCGCCACGGCCTCGGTGGTGGCGTGGGCGCGGTGCGCAGCGCCGAAGGCGTCGTTGACGTAGAAGTCGGCGTACGAGGCCAGCACGCGGGCCAGCTCCGGGTCGTTCTTCGTCTCGCGGGCGTCGAAGCGGCTGTTCTCGAGCAGCGTGACGCTGCCCGCGGGCGCCTGCGCCACGAAGCTCTGCTGCTCCGGGCTGGCAGGACCGTCTACCGGCGCGTAGCGCACCTCGCGGCCCAGCAGCTCGGTAAGACGCTGAGCCACGGGCCCCATGCGGTACTTGTCCTCTGGCGCCCCCTTGGGCCGGCCGAGGTGGCTGATGAGGAAGAGCGTTGCCCCGGCGTCCAGCAGGGCGGTTATGGTCGGCAGTGCCGCCGTTATGCGCGTGTCGTTGGTCACCGTCAGGCGGCCATCGGCGCCGGCGCCCAACGGCACGTTGAAGTCTACGCGCACGAGCACGCGCTTGCCGTGCAGGTCGAACTGGCTCACAAGGTCTTCTAGCGTGCGGAACTTGCGGGCGCCGCTGCTGCTCTCGTCAGTACTCACGATCATCTCGTTTCGGGTGTTAAGGGAACGCCGACCCCTCGAGCGAGGGGCCGGCGCGGAACACGGGGTGGCTTAAAGGTCCTTGCCCATGATCTCCAGCACGTCGACCATGCGGCTGGAGTAGCCGAACTCGTTGTCGTACCAGATGAAGAACTTGGCCATGCGGCCCATGGTGGTGGTCATGAGACCGTCGACGATAGCCGAGTGCGGGTCGCCGACGATGTCGCGCGAGACGATGGGGTCGGTGGTGAAGCGGACGATGCCCTTCAGGTGGCCGTTGGCGGCCTTCTCGATGACGCTGTTGATGTCGGCGGCGCTGGCCTCGCGCTTGAGCAGGGCCGTGACGTCGGACACCGAGCCCACGGGGGTGGGCACGCGCAGGGAGGTGCCGTCGAAGATGCCCTTCAGGTTGGGCAGCACCTTGCCCACGGCCTGAGCGGCGCCTGTGCTGGTGGGGATGATGTTGGTGGCGGCGTTGCGGGCGCGGCGCAGGTCGTTGTGCGGCGCGTCGAGGATGTTCTGGTCGTTGGTGTAGGAGTGCACCGTGGTCATCATGGCCTGCTCGATGCCGAAGGTCTCGTCCAGCAGCTTCATTACGGCGGCCAGCGAGTTGGTGGTGCAGGAGGCGTTGGACAGCACCTGGTGCTTAGCGGGGTCGTACTGCGACTCGTTGACGCCGATCATGATGTCGAAGTCGGCGTCGGGGGAGGGCGCGCTGATGAGCACCTTCTTGGCGCCCGCCTGCACGTGCGCCAGCGCCTGCTCGCGCTTGCGGAAGATGCCCGTGCTCTCCACCACCACGTCGACGTTGTGGGCGGCCCAGGGGATGTCGGCCGGGTTGCGGTGCGCCGTGGCGGCGACCTTGCGGCCGTCGACGATGATGTTGTCCTCATCGGCCGTGACGTTGCCCTTGAAGGGGCCGTAGTTCGAGTCGTACTTGAGAAGCATGGCGAGGGTCTCGTTGCTGGTCAGGTCGTTGACCAGCACGACCTCGTGGCCGCGCTCGTGGGCGATGCGGAAGATGAGGCGGCCGATGCGCCCGAACCCGTTGATCCCTATTCTCATGGTGGTCAGTCCTCCAAAGGTGGTTAAACGTTCAACAAGGCCATTGTACCCCCGCTTTCATGAGCTTCCGGGGCCAACTGTCCTGTTCACCTGCACTGCCGGGCTACTCGGCCACCACCGCCAGAGCGAAGGCGAAAGCGTGCCCGTCGATCTCGGACGACTCCTGGTACATGCCGGGCGGCAGCGCCGCGTGGTGAAGCTCAAGGGCCAGCACCTCGCGCGCCAGCGTCTCGCCATGCTCGGCGAGCGCCTCTCCCAGCTCACCGTGTGCCTGCACGTACAGCACGATGCGGTCGCTGACCTCCAGGCCGGCGCTCTTGCGGCCGTTCTGCACGAGGCGCACGGCGTCGCGCACCAGCCCCTCGCGGCGCAGCTCAGGGCTGACGCGTGTGTCGAGCGCCACCAGGTAGCCGCGCTCCTCCTCGGCCGCGTACCCCTCGGGGCTGCGCGGGTCGAGCAGCAGGTCCTCAGGGTCGAGCTGCAACACCACGCCGTCCAGGCTCACCGTGGTGGGCAGCTGCTTCGCCACGGTGGCCGCCACCTGGCGACCGTCCAGTTGCTCCAGCGCCGCGCGTAGCTGGGGGATGAGCTTGCCCACGCGCTTGCCCAGGCGCGGCAGGTTGGGTTTAAGCGTGTAGTCCACGAAGGTGTCCTCCACGTCCAGGAAGCGCACCTGCTTGACGTTCAGCTCCTCCAGCAGCTGGTCTGCCAGCGCCTTCACGCCGTCCAGCTCCGCCGCCTCGCGCACCCGCACCAGCACCTCGGGGAGGGGCTGGCGCAGCTTCACGCCCGAAGCGGCGCGGGCCGAGCGGCCCAGCTCCACCAGGCGGATGAGCGCGCGCATCGAGCGCTCCAGCTCCTCGTCTACGACACCCGGGTCGGCCTCGGGCCACGCCACCAGGTGCACGCTGTCCGGCGCGTGCGGGTCGAGGTTGACCACCAGGTTCTGGTACAGCTCCTCGCTGGTGAAGGGCGCCATGGGCGCCATCAGCTTGGCCACCGTGACCAGGGCCCCATGCAGCGTGGCGTACGCCGCCAGCGAGTCGGCCTGCCCCTGCGCGTCGTCTGCGCCGGAGCGCCAGAAGCGGCGGCGGTTGCGGCGCACGTACCAGTTGGAGAGCTCGTCGACGACGAAGTCGCGGATGGCCCGGCTGGCGGTGGTGGCGTCGAAGTTCTCGAGCGCCGTCGTGACCTCCGCCGTGAGGCTGTTGAGGCGCGAGACCAGCCACCGGTCCACCAGAGGGCGGTCGGCGGGCGCCGCTGCCGCCTCGAGGTCGGGCTGCTCCAGGTTGGCGTACAGCACGAAGAAGCCGTACACGTTCCAGAGCGTCATGAAGAAGTCGCGCAGCGTCTCGTCGACCAGCCCGGCGCTGAAGCGCTTCGTAGCGCCGTCGGGGGAGACGGAGTAGAGGTACCAGCGCAGGGCGTCTGCCCCCTGAGCGTCGAGCACGGTCCACGGGTCGACGGTGTTGCCCTTGGACTTGCTCATCTTCTCGCCCTTCTCGTCCACGATGTGGCCGAGGACGTTCAGGTTCTTGAAGGCGGAGGAGGGCTCGAACATGTGGGCCAGCGCGCCGGGCCGGCGGCCCGTGACGGGGTCTCCGGGGTCGGTCAGCAACGTGCCCAGCGCGTGCAGAGAGTAGAACCAGCCGCGCGTCTGGTCGATGGCCTCGCAGATGTAGTCGGCGGGGAAGTTGGTCCGCAGCAGCTCCTGCACGTGGCTAGGAGACTGCTCACCCATGTAGTGCCACTGCGCGTACGGCATGGCCCCCGACTCGAACCACACGTCCACCGTGTACGGCACGCGCCGCATGGTCTCGCCGTCCAGCTCGAAGGTGATCTCGTCGACGTAGGGGCGGTGCAGGTCGAGCTCGGAGAGGTCGCGACCAGTGAGCTGCTCCAACTCCTTGACCGAGCCCACGCACACCTTGCGGCTGCCGTCGGCGTTCTGCCAGATGGGCATGGTGGCGCCCCAGAAGCGCTCACGCGAGAGGGCCCAGTCGATGTTGTTCTCGAGCCACTTGCCGAAGCGTCCGGTGCGCACGTGATCGGGGTGCCAGCCCACCTTGTCGTTGTTCTCGAGCAGCAGGTCGCGCACGGCGGTGGTGCGGATGTACCAGCTCTTCTTGGCCACGTTCATGAGGGGCGTGTCGTCGCGCCAGTTGAACGGGTAGGTGTGGAGGATGGTGCCGGAGCGGTACATGAGACCGGCCGCCGTGAGGTCGGCGGTGATGGCCTGGTCGGCCTCCTTGAACCACACGCCGGCGTAGGGGCCCTCGCCGCCCGGCGCGCTGCCGTACGCCCGCACCTCGGGCATGACCTTGCCGGTGAGGTCCACGGAGAAGATGGTGGGCAGACCGTGCCTGCGGCCCACCTCGAGGTCGCCGTAGGCGGGGGCCACATGCACGATGCCGGTGCCGTCGTCCAGCGTCACGAAGTCGTCTGCCACCACGCGCCAGGCGTCGCCGACGTCCACGCCCTCGTCTACGCGGCCCTCCAGGAGCGGGCGGTAGGTCAGGCCTACGAGGTCGCTGCCCTTGGCCGTGCCGACGACGGTGGCGCCTTCTCCGAACACCTTCTCCGACAGTTGCGCGGCCACCCAGTAGAGCTGCGTGGCGCCGCTTGCATCGCCGTGCCTGGGTGGCGCCGCTACCAGCGCGTAGTCGGCGCCACCCAGGACGGCCAGGCCCGAGTTGGCGGCCAGCGTCCAGGGCGTGGTGGTCCACGCTAGGAAGTACACGGGGCGCTCCTCGCCCGCCGCCAGCAGCCCGCGCGCCTTCAGTTCACCCGCGTTCGCCGGGAACTTCGGGAAGATGGACGGGTCTTCCACGTTCTCGTGGTAGCCGAGCGACACCTCGTGCGAGGCGAGGGTGGTGTTGCTGGAGGGGCTGTGCCACGTGGTCTTGTAGTCTTCCACCAGCAGGCCGCGGTCGAAGAGCGACTTCATGATCCACCAGCACGACTCTATGTAGGAGTTCTCGTAGGTGATGTAGGGGTCGTCCAGGTCGATCCAGAAGCCTATGCGCTCGGTCATGGCGTTCCAGTCCTGGATGTTGCGCCACACGTCCTCGCGGCACAGCTCGTTGAACTTGGCTATGCCGTACTCCTCGACCTGCTGCTTGTTGGTGAAGCCCAGGCGCTTCTCGAGCGCGATCTCGACCGGCAGGCCGTGGGTGTCCCAGCCGCCCTTGCGGCCGACCCGGTGGCCCTGCATGGTCTTGAAGCGCGGGAAGAGGTCTTTGTAGGCGCGGCTGATGACGTGGTGCACGCCGGGCTTGGCGTTGGCAGTGGGAGGGCCCTCGAAGAAGACCCAGTCGCCCCGCGGGGCGGGGCGGTCGACGGAGCGGCGGAAGACGTTGCGCTCCTTCCACAGCTCGATCACCTTACGTTCGAGTTCCGGGAAGCTCACACCGGTGGGCACCTCTTTGAACATCGTCATCTCCCTGGTCTGTCAGGAACGACGAAGCGCCCCTGACGGAATGCCGTTGGGGCGCTTGCGAAGGCGCGGTACCACCCAACTTCGGCGACGAGGGTCGCCCTTGGCGGCTGCCCCGCTCATGGGGATAGCCCGGTGCTGTGTCGGGCACCAACCGTCTTCGCCTACTGCCGGCGGCTGAGGTACCGGTGACTCGTGGTCCGGCACCAGCGCAGCTCGCGGGGCGGGCTGCCACGAACGCGCGGCGTTCGCGCGTTAGCCAGGTTCGGCGAAGCAGCTCGGGGAGGATACCGACACCGCGTCTTACTCGCCGGGCTCTCACCGTCCCCGGTTCGCTCATGAGCAGTGGCGCGTGCGGCGTGTTCCCGTCATCGCTTTCGGGCTTCAGTGTAAGGCCCGCCACACGTGGCGGGGCCGGCTGCAGCCCTGCGTATCATCGCTTTACAACGCAAAGCGACAACACGTATACTTAAACGTAGCAGTAGCACACGAAGACGTCAATCAGTCCCGCTGCTCTCCCTTGGTAAAACCCGGACCACGCCGACTCCAGTTCTCTGTAGGCTGTGGTCCAAAGCACCGAATAGAACCTGTTGTGGTGAGCCGACTTATAGCTCTGCTCGTGTTCCGCCAGATCATCTCGCTAAAGGTCGAACGAGGCCGGCAGCTCCCCACGAGTGGCGTGGGAACGGAGAACCGATGAGTCCAAGAACGAAGAACGACAAAGACGCCCAAGGCGATGCGGCGGCCCCCGTCGCGGCGCCGCGCAAACGCGGTCGGCCGCGCAAGAACCCGGAGGCGCCGGTGGCGACCGAGGTCGAGACCGCTGCCGAGACCGCTGCCGCCCCTGCTGCCGCCGAGGCCGGCACCGTGGTCGCTGAGAAGCCGCGGCGCGGCCGCAAGCCGCGCCCGCTGTCCCGCGGGCCGGACATCGCCACCGACGCTGCCAGCACGGCTGTCCGG
>JBIQNJ010000024.1:0-34698 GCA_044462445.1 Truepera radiovictrix
AAAGGCTCACGGAGAGGACTTGAGTATATGTTGTGAGGCGTAGCCGCCTAATGCGAGGCACCAATGAAAGTCGGCCAGGGCCTTCTCGCACCCTTGTCGTGGACTGTAGCTCTACGCCCGTTTCCTTCCATATATGCGAAGAGGCGCTCCATGAGTATCGGTGGTTCGCCAGCCTCTATTTCCCATATGTAGCGCTGCGTTGTGGTCAGGCGATCTGCAAGCTGTCGCTCGGTTAAGCCGTTGATCAAGACGCGCTTGTTGCAGGATCCTGCCGAGCGAGTCTGGCTCTATGATCTTGCCTCTGTCCTCCACGCGATCTCGTGACTAGTAAAGTGTAGTCACACTGCAATACTGCATTTATAGTCAAACGTTCCGATCATGAAAATGTAGTATTGTTGAGCTTATATCAGAGCTAGGGGTGAACACTCTGGAAAAGCGTAAGGCGCTTAGCGACATTCATGTCCTCGAGCGCGCCCTTATAGACCGGTTCTCCTACCTTGGGGTCGGTTCCGTGAACTACCGCCAGCTCTTCGCCAACCTGCGTGATCGGCTGCCCGACCAGGTAGATGTCCCTTGGTTCGGCCTGCAGTTGCAGAAGCTGCTGGCTAACTTCATCGATGGCCACATGGCTGTAAACGCTCTGCCTAACCCCCCGGGCTTCTTCCCGTTCTTGACGGGATGGGCAGAAGGCTCCGTCGTGGCTTTCGAGCCAGACCGCTCATCGTTCCTGGACTCCGAGAGGCCGTACCTACACTCCGTAGACGGTGTGTCGATAAAGAAGTGGCTCAGGGCTGCCGCCGAGTACGTGCCTTCGGGATCGCCGCAGTTCGTGTCACATAACTCCTTAAGGTGGCTCCGCGCAGCCCAGATGCTGCGTAACGACCTTGGTCTCCCGCTCAAGGCCACTGCCGAAGTAACGGTCGTGAACCATGCGGGTTCCGACGCCAGAACTCTTACGCTCGAGCTGTCAGAGAGGCCCCCGATGTTCGGCGTTTGGCCGCGCACGCAGTCAAGCCTGCTGGATGGCAACCTGGGTTACTTGCGCATCACTTCTATGTCCAGCGAGGCTGCTGGCGAGATCCCGGAGTTGATGGGGCGGTTCGCTGACGCAGTAGGTCTGATTATCGACGTGCGCGGTAACAGCGGCGGTAGCCGAGAAGCGTTACTGGCCCTCTTGCCGCTTCTCATGGCCCCAGATGATGCGCCTCGTGTTGTGAACGTGGCTGCCTACCGCGCTACCGAGGGGGTTCCAGATGACTATCTGGAGAACCGGTTCTTGTACCGGGTTGACTCACCCGTATGGTCAGCAGAAGAGCGGGAAGTGCTAGAACGCTTCATGCCTGACTTCACGCCTGAGTGGAAGCTGCCGCCAGGCGAGTTCAGTGGCTGGCACGCCATGCTGGCCTCTCCCCAGCTTGACGTTGCTGCACCGAGGTACCTAGATAAGCCCGTTGCTGTGCTTATGGATTCGGCTAGCTTTAGTGCTACCGATATTCTTCTTTCGGCGCTTAAAGGCATGCCGCGAGTTACCCTCGTGGGCACACCCAGTGGCGGAGGCAGTGCAAGAGCGCAGGTTGTGGAACTGACGGAGTCGGGACTGAAGGTGCGCTTCGCAACCATGGCCTCCTTCCAGGCTTCGGGTGAGCTGTTCGATGGTCGAGGTGTTCAGCCGGACGTGACGGTACACCCATCCCCTGAGTGCTACCTAGCTGGCGGCACAGACAGGGTACTTAAGCGAGGCGTCGACGTCGTGACCGGCAGGGAAGCGGGCTGACAGCCCTTTAGCAGCGGCCAGCAAATCACCCGTTTGAACGTGGCTCGACGAATCATAAACTGGCTGGTTCGGGCTTCGTTACTTAACAAAAACCCAGTTAAAACCGCCGATATCTACCCGGCCGCTACTACGTGCAGCGTTATAGGCTCCGAGGTTCTCCACGTGGATTGTTCCGAACATGACGTCGTAGGCAGCGCTCAGATGCTGAGCCGTCAGCCACTGAACTGCCGGTCCGAAGCCGCGTGAACGGAACTCACTGGTCAGGAGGTTCTCCGTAACAAGGAACCCGTTCAGGCACGCGTCTACCTGCCGATATCCGGAGAAGACTCCTGCCCACCTTCCGCCGATGAACACCTCGAAGACCGCGCCTTCGTTGAGATAGAACTCGAAGTCCTCGAAGTCTTGGCTAGTGCTGTATTCATGATGCTCCGGGGCGGCATGCAAAAGCCGTTGGTACTCGAGCCGATAGCGGACGTGGCTACAACGTCCACGAACGGCTTGGTTATATCCAGCCCTTTGAACCGGGTGCCTAGCAGTGCCGTGCCGCCGCTATAACGCGCGAACCGGTTCATGTAGTCCGCAGGCACTGCTCCCCCAACGGGGCAGGCCCCTGAAAAACCCGCCGCCAGTTCTGCGTCGACGGCTCGGACGAGGTCAACCGACAGTGATGTTCGCAGGTTCTCTGCCAGTTGCGTGGGGGCGAACCATGAAGCCAGGATAGGGTTGAGGTCCTTAGCTAGGTGCTCGACGGCCAAGGCGGCAAACTTGTCAGTGTCAATGGTCTCAGCGTCACCTTTCATAAGCGGGGGTAAGGCCCCGCGCAAGTTCCGCAGGTGTAGGTTGAGTGTAATAGACGTATATACAGGGAAGGGAGCGACTATGGCGGTTATCGCAACGGCGCCCGGAGTCATCGGTTGCGCCACCTGTGGTGTCGAGTACGGGGTAGAGCGGCCCGAGTTGCCAGCCGTGTGCCCCATTTGTGCCGATGAGCGGCAGTACGTTCCCGCGGCCGGTCAGGCGTGGGTTACGCAGGGTGAGCTGGCCTCAACTAAAGAGGTCCGTGTTACCCAGCATGGCGCTGACCATTGGGCGATAACTGCTGTCGGTGTGGGAATAGGCCAGAACATGCAGGTCGTTAGAACAAGCGCGGGAGTACTGCTGTGGGATCCTGTGGGACTGGTTGATGTAGCAACGGTTGAGTTCATCCGCTCGCTAGGACCCATGTTGGCTATCGTGGCCAGCCATCCGCACATGTACGGTGCACAGGTCAGTTTCTCTTACGCGCTCGGTGGCGCTCCCGTACTGGTGAACGAGGCCGATAAAGGGTGGGTGCAGCGCAACGATCCGGTAATACGCCTGTGGTC
The DNA here is from genome assembly GCA_044462445.1 of Truepera radiovictrix. Taxonomy (GTDB): domain Bacteria; phylum Deinococcota; class Deinococci; order Deinococcales; family Trueperaceae; genus JAAYYF01. The sequence goes on from JBIQNJ010000024.1 coordinate 3,139, forward strand.
AGGGCACCTAATGTTGGCGGAAGGGCTCGAGCTTCGCACGCTCGGTGGCCATTTCCCCGGCAGCGCCGTTGCCCACTGGGCTGACGGTGCAGGTGGGGGTGGGGTTCTATTGGCTGGAGATACCCTTATGGTTAGCGCTGATAGGGAGTCTGTGAGTTTTCTGCGCAGCTATCCGAACCGCATTCCGCTGTCTGGCCCGGTAACTGCCCGCATAGCAGAGCAGTTGTCCAGCCTGCGCTACCAACAGTTATGGTCCAACTTCGGTGAGCCCATATCAGAAGATGCCGACATGAAGGTTCAACGCTCGGCGCGGCGGCAGATTCAGTGGATGCGTGGGGACTTTGACGCTCTGACGTAACCTCGGTGTCCGTGCAGCCTAGGAGTAGCTTCATCTCGACATCACGCCCTATGGACGTCATAGTGAGAGACGTGCCTAAAGCGGCGGCGTTCTTCCGGGATGTTCTGGGGGCGAGCGTGCCCGAGGAGTTCGACCGCTTCGCGAGGGTGGACCTCGGCAGCGTGCAATTGATGCTTAGCCCTGATGCCATGGTTCCCGTTGATAACGTGAGGGGGCTGATCCTGCACTTCCCCGTAGAAGATGTTGCGGTCACAGTGACCAACGTTGAAAGCAACGGTGCCGAGGTGATGCTTAAGCCGACGCGCACCGACTGGGGTACGGAGATGGCAATCATCAGGGGCCCGGAGGGCTTGTTGATCGAGTTCTATCGCGAGACCGGCGATGCTTCGCAGTAGGCAGGTAACGGCCCTTAGCAAGTTGGCACTGGTCTTTACTCTTATCGTCGCGGTGGTCGCAGTTGGGCACGTGACCATGGTGCGTGCTCTCTCGTCCTACTCCACCGTGCATGACGTAACAGAGTTCGCGCCCTTCGAGCTGACTTACGGTTACCTGGTCGATTCCGAAGGTGTCGATGGGCTGCTCGTTTCTCTCGACCTGACCAGGTACGCTCCGCTGCGAGCCGATAGCGCCACGGCCACTGTCTACGACGACGTCTGGGAACCCATCGGTCAGTTCGAAACGCAGGGTAGCTACATACCCGCCTGGCACCTCCCCGTAGAAGCACATGACTCTGCTTACCTGGAGATCGTCGGGGGCAGGGAGCCATGGACGATCGCGCTTGACCTGGTGCCCGTTCCGGAAGGTTTCCGTGACGTCACTGAGGTCCGTATCAACTCGGCAGATGGCGACGGCGCTGGCTACCTGGAGTGGGACCGTGTCCCTGGCGCATACCTGTACGAGATTGGCGTAGAGGACCCGGATGGAATGCCGCAGCCAACCGTACGAACGACGGAGCCGTGGATGTCTTTGGCAGACATGAAACCCGGGCAGAACCTCGTGACCGTGTGGGTGTATTCGGCCGACCCTGCGACGCCACAGCGTGTCAAGGCCGTGAACGTGGCGGTTGGAGAGCCCATTGCGGTTGATGTTCCAGAGCACTGGGTCGGAGACGCCACGGGCACCATCTCTGGAGCGGTCCGGTTCGGTGAAGAACTCGCCGAAGGTGTGGCCGTGTCACTGTGGCCGCGATCGCACGCCTACACAGATACACCCACGGTCAACTTCGCTATCGCCACGGCCCAAAGCGATGCCAACGGCGTCTTCGAGTTCACAGGCGTGCCGGAGGGCAGGTACTCCGTTATCGTCAGCGGCAGTCGCAGCCCGGAGCTCGTTACTCCTAGCAATGTCGTTTACAGCACGACTGTCGTCAGCGGCCGCACGACCAACCTGCCGATCATCCACGTGGTCGAGAACATGCAGCTTCTGCAGCCAACCGCGCCAACTGCGGTCGAGTCGGGACAGGTTCTGTTCGAGTGGTTGTCGGTTGAAGGTGCGAGAAGCTACGCTGCGTCCCTCCGAGAGCTCCCAGCCGGCACAGCCGGCCAGTTTCCGGCTGCGGCCATCGTTGACCACTCTGAGCTGAGGTCGCCTACCTGGCGGGCCAGGTTGGAAGCCGAGCGCGAGTACGAGCTGACCGTCTATGCCTGGGACGCCATGGGTACGCTGATCGCCACGAACACGGTCAGGGTTGTAACGCACTGAGCCGACACCATTGCCGTGAAGTGCCAGAACGTCGGTTACTCTTACGCATGCAAGAAGCTCTGTTCTCACGCCTTGAGGCTATCTACCCTGAACTCGTGGAGTTCCGCCGCGACCTGCACATGCACCCAGAGGTGGCGTTCACGGAAGTGCGCACCCCTGCCCGCATCGCGGAGTATCACCGAGCTCTGGGCAACGAAGTGAGGGAGGGCGTAGGCGGTCGTGGCGTGGTGGCCACTATGCGGGGCGGCAAGCCCGGCCGGACCGTGGCCTTGCGCGCCGACTTCGACGCTCTGCCGATACAGGACGAGAAGGACGTGCCGTACAAGTCCACCATCCCTGGGGTGATGCACGCCTGCGGGCACGACATCCATACGGCGGGTCTGCTCGGTGTCGCCAAGGTGCTCAGCGAGGTGCGGCATCAGCTTCAGGGCACGGTGGTGTTCATCCATCAGTTCGCCGAAGAAGACTCTCCCGGTGGCGCCAAGCCCATGATCGAAGACGGCTGCCTCGACGGCGTAGACGTCATATACGGCGCCCATGTGCATTCACCCGAGGACTACGGCAAGGTCGGCACGATAGCCGGCCCGGCCATGGCCACCGCTGACTCGTTCGTGGTTGAGGTGCAGGGCAAGGGCGGGCACGGCGCTTCGCCTCACGAGACCGTAGACCCGATCGTGGTCGCCAGCCACCTCGTGCTCGCGTTCCAGCAGATCGTCTCGCGCCAGACCGACCCACTCGAGTCGGCCGTCGTCACCGTCGGCTCCATCCACGCCGGTAGCGCCTCGAACGTCATCCCCGAGAGTGTGCGCATGGAAGGCACCGTGCGTACTTTCAAGCCCGAGATCAAGAGGACCACCGTCGCTGCCCTGGGGCGCATGGTCGAGCAGGTGTGTGCTGCGTTCGGTGCCACCGGCAAGCTGGACTACCAGGACGGTTACCCCACAGTGGTCAACCACGCTGCCGAGACCGAGCGCGTTACCCACATCGCAGAACGCATCGTCGGCGCCGGCAACATGCTTGACCTGGCCCCAAGCATGGGCGGAGAGGACTTCGCCTACTACCTGCAGAAGGTGCCTGGTACGTTCTTCTTCACGGGCGGCCGCAACAAGGAGCTCAAGGCCGTGTACCCGCACCACCACCCGCGTTTCGACGTTGACGAGCGCTCGATGCTCATAACTGGCAAGGTCTTCATCGCTACCGTGCTTGAGGAGTTCGGGCAGGGGCAGGCGGAGATAGGGCGGGCTGCCGCTGCGGGCTAGGGCATATATGGGGCGCATTACCTCCCGTTCTCGGACGTCGGCGAGTACCATCCACCATGCCGACACTCGCCGTCGACCATCTACTGTTCGCTGGTCCTAGCCTGGAGCAGCTGAAGTCTCACCTGCGCGCTAGTGGCGGCCCTGACGCCATGGCCGGCGGCAGGCACGAGAACTGGGGCACCCATAACGCGCTGGTTGGTCTGGGCAGCAGCTACCTCGAGCTGATCGCCCCGGAGCCCGGAGCGGCTGGTCCGTGGGGCGGCCTGTTCAGGAAGTTGCGCGATCCCTCTCTTCAGGCATGGTGTGCCAGGTGCGGCAGTGCTGACGAGGTACAGGAACTGCTGGCTACGGCGGGCTTAAGCAGCAGACGAGTGCCGGGTGGCCGCAAGCTGGCTGACGGGTCGGAGCTTACTTGGGAGCTCGTCTTTCCGACAGCACATAGTTTTGGGGGAGTTCTGCCGTTCTTCATAGATTGGCGCGGGTCGGTGCACCCGTCGTCGACGCTGGCGGCTGACGCTCAACTGCAACAGGTGACGCTAGGGCACCCTGACCCTGAAGGGTTGGCGGCTGTGTTTGCCGTGTTCGGCGAGTTGCCAACTACGGTGCGCATACACCGGTTTTCGCGGCTGGTGCTGGCTGCAACCCTGAGCAACGCCGACACCAGTTTCGTCTTGGAAGGCAACCTTAACGACCAGGAGTACCTCGGCAATGTCTGAACGAACCATGCGTAGTTACCGCACGAAGATACTGTTGCTGGCAGGCCTGCTGCTGGCCTCCTGTTCGGCGCAGCCGGGCGACCCAAACGATCCTGGCGGACCGGGAGGCCCTGGCGGAGGCGGAAACGGCCCCAGCCTGGCCTCGTGTCACCTTTATCCAAGCGACCACATCTGGAATACGCGCGTCGACAACCTGCCGGTGCACACCCAGTCCAACACGTACGTTCAGACTATCGGCGCCAACAGGACCATGCACCCAGACTTCGGGTCGGGCGAGTGGGATGGCGGGCGTATCGGCATTCCTTACACGACCGTGCCCTCAACCCAACCTGCTGTTTCCGTGACCTTCCGATGGGAGTCCGAGAGCGACGACGGCCCCTACCTGATTCCGGCGAACGCTCCTATCGAGGGCTCCCCGTTGGCTGGCGGGCCCGGCAAGGGCGACCGCCACATCCTGGTCATAAACACCGACGACTGCGTGCTGTACGAGCTGTACAACTCCGTACGCAACGCCGACGGTAGCTGGAACGCTGATTCAGGCGCCATCTTCGACCTGAACAGCTACGTCCTGCGACCTGACGGCTGGACCTCCGCAGATGCCGCCGGCCTGCCGATACTACCGGGCCTGGTCAGGTATGACGAGGTGGCGGCGGGAGCCATCGACCATGCGCTGAGGTTCACTGTGCCGCAAACTCAGCGGGCTTATGTCTGGCCGGCCCGGCACTATGCCTCAAGCCGCACAGGTGCCGAATACCCACCTATGGGCATGCGGTTCCGTCTCAAGGCCGACTTCGATGCCTCGGGCTTCTCGCCGGAGGCGCAGGTGATAGTTCAGGCGCTGAAGACATACGGCATGTTCCTGGCAGATAACGGCTCTGCCTGGTACCTATCGGGTGCTCCTGACGAGCGGTGGAGCAACAGCAACCTGCGCGATCTTAAGACCATCAAGGGTTCCGACTTCGAGGCTGTGGACTCCTCAAGCCTGATGATCTCGCCCGACTCCGGGCAGGCGCGGCAGCCTTAGAAACCGGCTGCCGATGCAGCCTTAGAAACCGGCTGCCGATGCAGCCATAGAAGCGGGCTACCGATGCGGCCTTAGAAACGGGCTGCTTAGTCTTCGTCCAGGTTGATCGAGTGGTGGTCGAGGTTCGACAGACCCCGCTTCCAGTAGCCGTCAACAACCACACGTTCCCTGGGCAGGCCCAGCTCAAGCCGGAAGTAATCACGGATGGGCTTCAGTGCACCCGCTTCGCCAGCAGCGAAGACGAACCAATCGTCGTGCGCGGGAAGCTGAACGCTGCGGATGGCGGACAGCAGGCCGCCAGTGCCAGCCTGGTCACGCAGCACCCACTCAACGCTTATCGTTTCGCGGTCAGTCAGCGGGCGTACCTCAGCGGCGTCTGCTACCTCAACGATCACGTGTGCGGTCCCGTTGGCAGGCAGCTCCTCCACGAAGCGGCTGAGGGCAGGAAGAACCGCCTCGTCGCCAGCCAGAACGTAGTGGGAGTAGTTCTGGGGAAACACGATGTTTCCGCGCGGCCCAAGCACACCCAACTGGTCACCGGGTTTGGCGGCCGCAGCCCATGAGGAAGCAACGCCGTGGCCGTGGATGACGAACTCGACGATTAGCTCTTTGCTGTTGGGAAGCCAGCCGCGCACGGTGTAGTCGCGGAAGATGGGCGCTTTGCCGCTTGGGGTGATCCAACCGGTGGCACCACGCGTTGGTATCTCTACCTCGGTGCTGCCGGGTTGTGGAAACACCAGTTTGATGTGGTCTGTCGGGGCCAGGTGAACATACGGGAAGCCGTCGGCAAGCGCCTCGCCCGTCAGGTACACGCGCTTGAACTTGGGTGTCAGTTCCTCAACGCGGCTCACGGTCAGCAGGCGACGGCCCACGGTGTCGATCAGGTTCACCTGAGTCTGGCCGGTATGGTTGGGTCCGCTCCAGGTCTTTGTTCTTGGGAGTGTCATGGGAGGCTCCTTGCAGTGCGCAACGCAGGTAAGCGCGCGGGTGGGATGTGGAAGGAACGCGGCATGTGGAACAAGCCGCAATTAATCCATAGTGATGTTATCAGGATTAAGTTGCTGGTGGGTTAGAATCCGACCCAGAACGGCACGGTGCTTGACCGGCTGATGTGGGCCAAACGTCCTTACTTGGATTCGCTAGTCTAGGTTTAGTGGAGTATGAGTTGCACGAATCTGGACGCCGCCTGAACTCGGTAGGCACCTGCGAAGCGATTGCCGGTGGGGGTAATGCGTTGAAGTGTGCCATCGGGCCTTGGCGTTGTGAAGGTGCCGACCGCATGAACTACCTGAGATTCATGCTGGGTGCCGGGTGCTGCTTCGTTGTCTGCATGGCGATGTCGATGAGTGCCTACGCAACTGAGTTGACGTCCAAGTCTGTCTACCAGGGTGAGCCCGATGTGGTCCTAAGGCCGGGAGAACCGCTGCCAGACCTCCTGCCAGGCTCGGTGGTGGTTCTGGAAGCCGGAGAGTACCAGGGGCCTTGGGAAGTGACAACTGCAGACGTGACGATATATGGACACGGCGCTACCCTGCTGGGTTCTGACCAAGGAAGTACGCTGGTTCTGAACGCGCCGGGCATACACGTTGTTGGGCTGACCGTTAACGGTGCTGGCCCCATAAACGACTTGTACAGCCCGGACGCCGCATTCTGGCTGATCGACTGTCATGTGTGTGTGCTTGATGGTGTGAGCAGCGTTAACGCACCGACGGCGGTTCGTGCTGAGGAGTCGCGAGCGGCCATGATCACTGAAGGACGTTTCGAAGGTGAGAGTGCGTCACCTGCGGTGACTGTCTATTCGTCTCCTGGGTTTGCCTTAGTGAACAGCACTGCCACCGGGTTCCTGGATAGCATCTATCTGGAACGCACTGACTTCGCCACCGTCAGCGGCAACAAACTGGCGGGCGCCTTCCGGTATGCACTGCACATAATGTTCAGCCGCGACGCCCTGGTAGAGAACAACACGGTCACTGGAGGCAACGTCGGCTCGGCTGCAATGTACAGTCGCGACATCGTTGTCAGGAACAATGTGTTTGAGGGACACGTCGGGCCGCTGGCATTCGGTCTCCTGATTCAGGAGTTGGAGAACGCACTGATAGCAGCCAACCGGTTCGTGGGGAATACGATCGGCCTGCTGGTGGTCAGCACACCACACGTGTTGATAGAGAACAACGTGTTCAGTGAGGGTGGGTTCGGCATGCTCGTTCAGCGTGCCAGGACCGGGCCTACAAGCGCCGTCAGCGTTCTTGGCAACCGTTTCCACGGCAACGTGAGTGACGTTGCCGTTGATGACCCAGACGCAGCCATGTTCGTTCTCGGAAACCAGTTCGAGGGGGCCAGCCCACTCGACGCAGACGCAGATGGTGTTTCGGACGTGCCTCATCTGCCCAGTTCCACGTATGACATGCTCGCTTCGCGTCAGCCTGACCTAAGCCTATTCGCGCTTAGTCCGGGCATCCTGCTGTGGCAGTCGGCCGAAGTGACTGTGCCCGCGCTAAGACTTGCAACGTTACAAGACAGAGCCGCAGTGCTGACTAACAGTGGCCCGTGGGAGGCCGCGCCAGCCGTTCTGCAACCGCCTGGGAACGGACTGCCCGGTGTGTACGTTGCGGTACCACTTATAATGGCTGCTCTTCTGGTCGGCACGGCCTACGGCAAGACCCGTGCGAGGCTCTCATGAGCCACGCTGTAGAAGTCTCGGACCTGGGTCTGAAAGACAGGCTCAGGGATGTGACCTTCGAGTTGCAGCGTGGTTCGTTGGCATTGATCGGCGCCAATGGCGCCGGCAAGTCGACCTTGCTTCACATTCTGGTCGGCCGGTTGCGACCAGGTTCCGGTGTGGCCCGCCTTCTTGGTCACCCACCACGTTCTCTGGCCGCCGCCAGGCTTCGCGCTTATGTGCCGCAAGCCATTCTTTTCCCAGCACATCTTCAGGTACAGGAGATCCTCCAGGCCACCGCGCAGGCCAAGCAGTGCCCTTACGAGATGGCCGAAGCGGCGGCAGACAGGATGGGTCTAGGCAGTTTTATGGCCAGGCGCGCCGGTGCGCTCTCTGGTGGCATGACTCAACGCCTTGCCTTAGCAGCAGCGTTGATGGATGAACCGAAGATATGGTTGCTGGACGAACCAGCTTCGGCTCTGGACGGTGGGGGCCTGGAGCGGCTGGCTGAGTGGGCCAGGAACCACATCGACAGCGGTGGCACGTTGGTAGTCAGCGCGCACAGGCCTGAAGAGGTAGAGGCGTTCGCAGACGAAGCATTGTTGCTCAGGGGCGGGCGAGTGGTTGGCCGCAGCCCGGTACACGACCTTTTCGAGTACGAACTCTTCGGCGGTACAGAAGCATCACGTCTTATGCCTGAGGGCTGGCGAGTCAGGCGTCGAGCAAGTGATCTGCTGAGTCCTGTACTCGGGGGCAAGGATGATTAGCCGCATCCCCCTGGTACCGAAGGCCAGGCTTGCCGCACGGTTGCTCCTCTCTGCGCTGTTCGTGTGGTCCACGGCTGTTGCGCTGGCATATAGACCCGCCATGGAACACCATGAGGACTGCCCCATGCCCCTTGAGAACAGAGGGGCACCCACAGCGCTGAACGCGCCAGCCACACCACCGCCAGAAGGCCAGGTTGTAGATGGAGTCTTGCCTCGCCTGCCTGATGTGGTGCCTGTTAAGCAGCAGTACTCCGGCAACGTGAAGGTCGAGCGGGTTCGCAGTCGGGGCCCTCCTTTAGGACGGTAGCGAACGAAGAAGTTCTCCCTGCAACTGATGCAGCTGCACGGCATGTATGCCGTGCAGCAGTAGTGCGGTCGCCGAAAGCCGCCCGCAGCAGGGAAGTCGTCAATCGCGCCTCTTGCTAAGGAGACAACTCGAAGATGAGCAACGACAGAACCACAGATCGCAGGAAGTTCCTCAAGAAGCTGGCGATAGCGTCTGTTGCCGCCCCATTAGCTCTGGGCCTGGTCAACGCTCAGGGCCACGGAATGGGTCATGGCGATTCCGACCATGGGAGCGGACACAACATGGGTGGTCATGGCGGCCATGACGGTCATGGCGGAATGAGCATGTCAACGGATGCATTGCCAGATATCGGCCCGGACGTCTTCTCGCCCATCGAGATACCTTGGCACTCCGGAGTTTGCGCGTTCTGCGGCATGACTATCGCAACGCCGGAAGGCGGTATGAACGAGCCCGGGTTCCGCGAGAAGACTTACGGCCAGATACGGCTGGCACCTGGCCATGAGCTTGACGGCGAGGCCACCCTGCACTACGAGTCGTTGGCCTGTATGTTCAACCATGCATACACGAAGAACATCGTTGATGGTCACGGAGCCACTTTCTACGTGGCCAACTTCATGCGGCCACCGCAGGTTGCTGCCGACCTTCTGCTCGCGCGCGACGCAACCTTCCTGTGGGCTGTGGGCCTGAGCGTGTCGATGGGTGCACACCTGGCTGCGTTTGCTAACAGTGATGCTGCGAACATGTACGTGTCACACAATCACGTCGGTCGCAATCACACTCACAGTGCCGCTGAACTGGCCGACCTCTCACCCCTCCCGGAAGCAGGTCTCCTCGGGCTGCTGAACCGGCACAGTTAGGGCAGGTCAAAACTGCCATGAACCGAAGAGAGTTCTTGCGTCTTAGCGGTAAGGCCGTACTTGTGGCCGCCCTGCCCTGGCAACTGGGCAGGGCACAGCCCCGGCCGACACAGTTCGGGGTCGACGTGTGCCCTTACTGCAGCATGACGGTGTCTGACCTGCGCTTCGCGGCGCAGGTCGTCACTCCTACCGGGCTCGTTTACAACTATGACGCCATCGAGTGCCTTGCAGACCACTTGAACGGACACGGGCCCCGGCCGCCGACTGTGGAAGAGACCTATCTGGCGGACCATCCTGCCAGTACGCGTGACGAGGTCAGGTACCTGCCTGCTGCAGAGGCAACCGTTCTCTTCCATCCCCGCCTTAGAACTCCGATGGGCGGTGGTTTAGCGGCATTCCCAGATGAGGCTGCGGCCGCCGGCTTCGCACAAGCCAACAGGCTCTCGAACGCAGATCTGCTTACGTGGCAGCAGGTCTTATCGCGAGGAGAGCAGAGACCCTGGGTACCCGCCTATTAGACCGTCGAGCATGTTCACTGTTCACCTGAAGGAAGTGCTCAGGAACCCATGGATGCTGCTTGCCGGCGCGGCACTTTTCGGTATCGGCCTTGCTTTCAGAAGCAGAGGCAGTGCGGTCGGGCTTGTGAGCCTGGTGGCAATGCTTCAACTCTATCTGCCTCCGATGACCATCGTTGTTGCCGCGCCACTTCTTACTCGCAAGGAGACCTGGGCATTCTGGGCCGCATTGCCGCGGCCCGCTTCTACCTCTTACCGAGAAGCAGTTCTGGGCATAACGACCGGCTTACTTGTGCCAGTCGTTGCTGGGGCGAGCCTGGCAAGCATGGCACTGGGCCTTAACATCAGGGAACTCGGGCTTCTTCTGGTGGCGGTTGTGGGAACGGTGCTCTTCTGGAACGCACTCGTTGCCCTGGTAAGCGCGGCGACCCTGGAGCCGACAAGAGCCATGGCTCTGAGCCTGGCCGCATGGGCAGTGTTAGTGCTGGCTTACTCGCCCATAGTGGTGGGTCTTGCTGTGGCCTTCGCTGACTATCCGATAGCGGCGTTTCTGGTAGGTGCGCTGTTGGCCAATCCGATAGAGATACTGCGGCTGGGTCTGCTCCAAGCGTTGGAAGTACCTGTGCTTGTGGGTCCAGTGGGCAAGCTGGTCACTGACCATATTCCTAACGCCGGCCTTCTGCTTGGCCTGGGGTCGGTGCTTACAGGAACTGTCGTGATGGTCTGGCTGTCAGGGACCATCTTCTTCAGGCGCGACAGGTAGTTGTTGCGCCTTACTTTTGCGCCGTGGGTTACCCGTGGTGTCGTCAGGCGGTACATGTGCTGAACTTAAGCAGATGCGTAAGCCTGGAAGCGTCCATGCCGTCGGTCAGAACCCGTGTCCACCGCCGTTGCCGTTACGGCTACCGACATGGTGCCGGGTGCCGGGCGCGCTCCAGTTAACGACCAACACGGCGCATGGAGCTTCCTCCAGGATGCGCTCCACGCGCGGGCCCAGGTAAAGCCGTCCAGAGCCAGGCCGAACGTCGGTGCCGACCACGATCAGGTCTATGTTGTCGCGAGTCACCAGCTCGAATATGGACGACTCTACGTCGGGACCCATGCGCACCTCGCCCCTGACGTTCACGCCTTGTGCGTGGCCTAGCTCGACCAGGTCGTCGACCATCTTGCGCCTCGCGTCGTGTTCGCGGTGTGCCAGGTCGTCACGCGTGCCCGCCCAACCGGGCCCGGAGGCCCCCTGGCTCACGCTCACCACGGTCACCTGCTCGTCGGCTTGGGTGGCCAGCCTGAAGGCGAACTCCGCTGCGTGCTGCGACGCAGCCGTGCCACTGGTAGGTACCAGCAAGCGCCGCGGTGACCAGCTGGGGTCGGCCGGCCCCCCACGAGCTACAAGGGTAGGGCAGGGCGCCATGCGAACCAGGTCGTCTACCAGCGGGTGGAACAGGGCGGCCTGGGCTTGAGAGCGTTCCGTGGCGCCTAGGATAAGCAGCTGGTAGTCCTTCTCGGCCTCAGCAAGTATGGCCGCCTGCGGCGGAACACCCTCGACCACCTTGCGCGTGAGGTCGACGTCTTTGTACTGGTCGCTGATGTTAGCCAGGAAGTCCGTAGCCTCAGTCTTGTGGCCGGGAGGGCAGACGTTAAGAAGTGTGGCCGAGATCTTCTCGTGCAGCGCCAGCCGCGAGATTATGTGCGCGTCGAGACGGTTGGCGGCGGCGCTCAAGGGACGTGTTCTCACAGGCAAGAGTACGCGTCTGATGGCGGCGACCTCACTGTCGGCCGACAGCTCCTCCCGCCTCAGGCGGGCTAGTTCCTGGTGTTCAGGACGGATCTTGGAGAGCGCCCAGCGCAGTGCCGGCGGCGCCATCAGCGAGGTGGCCATCGCCATGATGACGATCATGGAGAACATCTCCTGCGTCAGTACGCCTATCTGCAGGCCGATGGTGGCCACGATGATCTCCATGGCGCCGCGGGCGTTCAGGCCCGATCCCAGGGCGAGGGCGGTCCAATGGTCCTTCTTCGCCAGGAGGCGTACGCCCGTGTAGGCGCCCACCACCTTGCCGAAAGTGGCCACGGCTATCACCAGCAGCGTGATGACGAGCAGGTCGGGCTTCAGGAGTGGAGCGATGTTGACCTTGAGCCCGGCGACGGCGAAGAAGATGGGCGCGAAGATGGCCAGCGTGACGCTCTCGACCTTCCGCACCACCTCGGCCGGCAAGCGCGGCATGCGACCGAAGAGGATGCCCATGAAGAAGGCGCCGAGCACGGCCTCTATGTTGAGAGCGTGCGAGATAGCGCCCCATGCGAACGTCAGGACGACGACGAGGGTGAGTAGACGGTCTTTGGCCCGCACGCCGTCCTGCACTCGGTCCAGCGACCATTTGACCAGCCAGCGCCCCACGGTGAACGACAGCAGCATGAACGCCAGCACGCTGCCCACGGCCCCGAGGAACGTTCCGGCTGTAACCGCATCACCAGCGGCCAGGCCTGCCACGATGGAGAGCAGCATCCAGCCGATGCTGTCGTCGGTCATGCCGGCGGCCAGGATGGTCTGGCCTACATCGCGCCGCATGAGGTTCATGTCCATCAGCACCTTGGCTATCACGGGTATAGCCGAGATAGACATCGCAGTGGCCACGAACAACGAGAACACGAGCCGCTGCTGGTCGTTGGCCAGCAGAGAGTCGGGCAGCGTCCAGCCCAGGAGGAAGCCAGACGAGAAGGACACCGTTATGCCGCCGATGGATGCCGACGCGGCGGTGCGTGCCTGCCGCCTAATGAGCGCTAAGTCGGTCTCTAACCCTGTCAGGAGCAGGAGGAACATGACGCCGATGAGGGAGACGACCTCCAGCAGGTGTCCTTGAGTAGGGGTCTGCGGCACGATCCAGTGACCGAGCGCGGGCACCAGCCCGCTCAGAAGGGAGGGCCCGAGCACGATGCCGGCGAGGATCTCGCCCACTACCGAGGGCAGGCGGAACCGCTGCGCTATCTCGCCGAGCGCGCGCGCAGTGAACAGCAGCAGCGCCATCTGTACCAGCAGGGCCAGAACGTCGTGATGTGGTGCCGCGGTGAAGACCGTGGTCATAAGCGAGGCTCAGGAGCTATCAACGGCTGACTCTCGACTAAGAGGGGCAGCATGCCTACCACCTTCCGACTGAGCCTACGAGGTTAGCTGACGGGTTCGGAGTAGGAAGTCTCCGTCTGGCTGGATGCCGGATTCACCCCTAGTGCTTGGGTCCCCCGCCGCACGGGCTTTCCCATGCGCTCGGCAGCGGCAGGCGCGGCAAGCGCCTACTCAAGGGGGGAGTTTACGTTCGCCCCGAGTCGCCGTCAAGCACTCCTAAACTGGCTATGAAACGCCTAGCTGTGGTAGCAGGACCGCCCGCGAAGCGTGCTACCCTTGCGCCTCATGCCCGAGACCTGGCACCGGCGACGTGATGTAGACCCCGCCGTTCCCGAGGTGTTGTTGGCGTTCGCTGCCGAGCATCTCGGTGTGGTCGGTGGGGTCACCGACATGTCGTGGTCCCATGCCGAGTCGCAGGTGCTGCTGCTCGAAGGGGCGTCACGCCGTGCGGTACTGAAGGTGCACCGGCAGGGTCGCAAGTTCACCCAGGAGTCGACCGTCTATCGCGAGTGGCTGCCTTCGCTGGCCCACCTCTCGCAGCACGGGATCTCGACCCCTCAGCTGATCGCCGTGCGCGAAGAGCACCCTCGAGCGCTTCTCATCGAGTGGGTAGACGGCAGACTTCTGGGAGGCGAGGTAAGCGGCGCTTACGAGCCCGTGCTCACGAACCCGGCCACGGAGCAGGAGTTCCATAGGCGTGCGGGCGCGTGGCTGGGGGCCCTCCATTCGCTTGACCTTACCGACGAGGACCCTGTGACGTTGGAACAGGCCTATGCGCAGCGGCTCGAGGCGTGGAGCGCCCGGGCCGCCGGTGTGCTTCCGAGCATGGTGGTGGCGAACGTGAACCACTACGCGCGGCAGGCGTTGCCGCTCGTCAGCAGAGCCCGCCGCGTTCGGTGCCACCGAGACTTCGCGCCGAGGAACTGGCTGGTCGGCACGGTGGGTGACCGACCGGCACGCCTGACGATCATCGACTTCGAGCACTCTGTTCCAGATCTGTACCTGGTGGACATGCAGCGCATGTGGCCTACGCTGTGGCGCCAGCGGCCCGATCTGCGCGCGGCGTTCTTCGCCGGCTACGGCCGGACCCTGTCGGACGAGGAAGAGGGCGCCCTTCGGGCGACCATGGCCATGTGGGGGCTGACAACGGCTGTGTGGGCACGTGAGCACGGTGACGTCCTCTTCGAGCAGGACGGGTTGCGTGCGCTGAGGCTCCTGGGCCTGGTCAAGGACTAACGCCACACGCCCGCCGCTCTACTAAGTACGGTTAGGCAGGAGCACCCCCGCGATGCGCGTGGCGCCTAGGACGCTAACGCCCCGGGAGTGGACGCATATGGGTGAGTAGCACTGCTACGCGCGTCGGCGTCCGAACGGCAGGAGCACGAGCAGCGGCGCTGCCGTAAGCAACGCCATGACCCCGCCGATCGACAGGTCCGTGGCCGCAGCTACCGGATAACCGGATAACGCCGCGCCAACGGCCACCACCACCGCAGTGCCGAGCATCGCTGGCAACCGACCGCTCGCTAGTCTTCCCACGACAGCGGGCGTTATGGCGAAGGCCACGAACAACACCACGCCCACGGCGTCCAGCGCCGCCACGGCTGTGAACGACGTGAGCACGAGCAGCCCGTTGGTCACGAGCTGCGGGCGCTGCCCCTGGAGCCGGGCCAGTTCCGGGTCGAAGGCCGCCACCGTGAGCTGCTTGTAGAAGAGCGCCACGTACGCAGCGTTGAGCAGGAACGCCACACCGACGTTGAGTAGCGCGCGGGGCACCAGCAGCCCGAGCACCTGAACGCGGTCCAGCCACACGAAGCCGATCTCGCCTAGTAGCACGGTGTGCGCGTCAACGTGAGCGTTGCGAGCGTACATGCCCAGGAGCAGGATGCCCGCGGCGAACAGGGCGGGGAAGACCAGCCCTGTGGCCGCGTCCCTTTTCACCTTGCCGCTTCTGGCCAGCCACTCGGTGAGGAACACGGTGAGGACCCCGGCGGCAGCCGCGCCGAGCAGTTGGACCGGGCCGGTCGCCACACCGGTCAGCAGGTACGTGACCGCCACTCCGAACACCACGCCGTGGCTGATGGCGTCTGACAGCATGGCCTGACCGCGCACTACCAGGAACGTACCCAGCAGGGCGGCGGAGGCGCCGGTGAGCACGCCCGTGGCCACTATGGCGAAGGTCGGGTCGCTTAGAAGCTGCTGCATCATGCACCCTCCAGCGCGACGCCCCGCCTGGGGGCCACCAGCAGTGACAGGGCCACGACGGCCGAAGCGACCAGCACCACGGCCGGGCCTGCGGCCATGCCCGGTATGGCGGCGCTGAGCAGCGCACCGATGAGGGCGCTGCCTGCACCTATGCCTCCTGCCAACCACACCATTCCGGCCAACGAGCTGGCCCACTGCCGCGCGGCCGCAGCAGGCGCAACGACGAGGGCAGACATCAGGACGACACCGACCAGCTCGAGCCCCACCACCACGGCCACGGCCAGGAGCCCGGTGAACACGGCCTCGTAGAGCCGGACGCTGAGCCCACCTGCCTGGGCGAAGTGAGGGTCGAAGGTCGTGAGCTTGAGGCTGCGGAATAGCAGAGCGACCACCGCGAGCGATACAGCCCCAAGCACCGCTATCGTCAGCAGGTCTGACCGTAGGGTCGCCGCCGCCTGACCGAACAGGAACTGCTCGAGACCTGCCGAGCCCGCCCCTGGCTGCTTCTGAACGTTCGAGAGCAGCACGACACCCAGAGCGAAGCCCGTGCCTAGGGACACACCGAGAGCTGCCTCGGGTTTGACGCCACGACGCCGTGACAGGACGACGGAGAGCAGCGCCGCCGCCAGACCCGTGACCAGGGCACCGGCCAGCATGTAGGGCAGGCTCCGCCCGCCGGCTACGAGATAGCCAAGAACGACACCGGGAAGGGCGGCGTGCGACATGGCGTCACCGAGCAGGCTCTGGCGCCGGAGCACTGCGAAGGTGCCCAACGCACCCGCTGTGAGCCCCAGCATCAGTGCGCCAAGCGCCACCGTAAGCACCGTGGGATCTGTGAGCAGCTCGAACATGGTCTCTACGAAGCGCTTACGGGCGGTCGAGAGTACGCGGCCCCGCCGCTGGCTGCCGCGAAGGCGGTCGATAACGCCGGAAGGCGCCCGCCATACGCGGCCTGCAGCGCCTCTGGAGTGAGGATGGAGGCCAGCGGACCCTGCCCGAACAGCCGAACGTTTAGCAGGGCAAGCCAGTCGAAGTACATGGGCAGGGTGTTCAGGTCGTGGTGCACCGCGAGCACGGTGGCGCCGGCGGAGTTGAGGCGCCGGAGGGCACTGACCAGCGCGGCCTCACTGGCCGCGTCCACGCCCGCGAACGGCTCGTCGAGTATGTACAGGTCTGCCTGCTGCACGAGTGCGCGCGCCAGGAACACGCGCTGCTGCTGGCCGCCGGAGAGCTGCCCGATCTGGCGCTTCTCGAAGTCGGCCATGCCCACCTCCTCCAGCGCGGTGCGGGCAAGCGCATGGGCCTGCCGGCCAACGCGGCCGAACACGCCCACCTTGCGGTAAAGACCCATGAGCACCACGTCCAGCACGTTGGCCGGGAAGTCCCAGTCTACGGACGACCGCTGAGGTACGTAACCGACGAGGTGCCTGGTCTTCAGGGTGGGTTGGCCGAGCAGGTAGGTGCTCCCGTCATGACCTCCGTCCAGGCCCAGCAGGGCTTTGAGCAGGGTGCTCTTGCCGGCGCCGTTCGGGCCGACGATGGCGCCCATCACCCCAACGGGAACCTGCAGGGAGACCTCGCTTAGCACCAGGTTGCGCCCGTAGCTCAGCGTCAGGTTCTGGCTCTCTGCGGCCAGGGTGCGGTCGGGTTGGCTCACCAGCGTGCCTCCCAGTCGGCGACCGTGCCGGGTAGGGCGGGCAGCTGCCCGCCCAGGGCTCCGGTTATGGCGCGTACGTTGTGGAGGACCATGCCAACGTACGTACCTTCCTTGGTGCCGGCGTCGCCCAGGGCGTCGGCGAACAGCTCGTCACCGATGACCGCATGGCCGCCGCGCTGCTGCACCGCCTCGAGCACCGCGTTGATGGTGCGCGGGTTGATGGTGCTCTCTACGAACAGCGCAGGCACGCCCCTGTCGACCAGGAGCTGGGCCACCCGGCGGATGTCAGACACCGCAGCTTCCGTCTCGGTGCTTATGCCCTGGATACCCTCTACCTCGATGCCGTACGCGCGGCCGAAGTAGCCGAAGGCGTCGTGGGCGGTCACGAGGATGCGCTGCGGCTCGGCGATGCTGGCGATGGCCACCACAGACCATTCGTGCAGGTCGGCCAGCAGCGCGTCGTAGGCGGAAGCCCGCCTCGTGACTTCCTCCGAGCAATCGGCCGGCAGCAGGCCCGACCCGGTGAGCGTTGCCGCTATCACCTGAGCGGCCCCGCGCCAAAGCGACACGTCCATCCACACGTGAGGGTCGAACAGGCCGTCTTCCTCTGCGATGCGCCGTTCTAGCGGCACGGCCGCTTCGGAGACGGCTACCACCACCGCTCGGTCTTCGAGCTCCTGCAGCACGGTGGAGAGACCCGCCTCGAGGTGCAGGCCGCCGTAGAGCACGATCTGGGCGCCCATGAGTGTGCGCACGTCGCCCGCGCTGGCGCGGTAGAGGTGCGGGTCCGAGCCTGGGCCCATGAGCGTACGCACGTTGGCACAAGTGCCGGCGACCTCGTTTGTGACGTCGCCGATCATCCCTACGGTAGCCACGACATCCGGCGCCTGGGCACGGCCTTGCCCCGCTGCGCTCAGGCCGAACAAGGCGATGGTGAATGTGAGCAGAACGAGGCCGGGCAGCCGCAGGGTCTTGGAGGGGGAGGCGGTAGATGTAGTTGACATAACACTCCTTGGTTTGCCCAACCCCTGAAAAGAGATTAGGTATGCCTAATATAGATAGTCGGAGGGGTGGTGTCAACGCCCATTGGCGCGTGGGCCAGGTTCGGGTGGTCAGTTACCGCTGTTCGGTCGTACGTGCCCCAGCACCGCTGAGGCCATCTCGCGTGAGAGAGCCACTGTCGTCGGCGCACCGGTAGAGCCGGGCAGGCGCACGGTTATCTCTAGCACCAGCAGGTTCCCGCCCGGTTCCCGCTGCCGTAGCCGTAGCTCGGCGCCGGGCTCCACGCCCATGCCGACGAGGTACGCCAGCACGTCGCTGTCCTGCGACAGCACTCTATGCACCTCGAGCACCTGGCCCACCTCCAGCTCGGTCAGGGGCGTGTGCGGGGCGGTGGGAAGCGACCCGTCGGGGCGGGGGATAGGATCGCCGTGCGGATCGAACAGCGGGTGTCCCAGGTGGGCCGCCAGCCGCTCGGTGAACTCGTCGGAGATGACGTGCTCGATCAGTTCTGCCTCGGCGTGCACCTCGTCCCAACCGAAGTTGAGCTCGGTGATCATGAACGTCTCGAGCAGCCGGTGGCGCCGGACCAGGCGCACGGCCTGCTCGCGACCGACCTCGGTAAGCTCGGCGCCGCGGTAGGGCTGGTAGTGCACCAGCCCTTGCCCATGCATCTTGCCCAGCATGCCCGTGACAGAGGGGGCCGTAACGCCTAGCTCGCGCGCTATCTCGCCTGTGGCCACCGGCTCACCGCCGCGCGCCGAGAGCAGCCAGATGGTCTTGAGGTAATCGCCGGTGGAGCTCGACAAGCGGGCCTCGACGGGCGGATCACGCACGTCATTAGTCATGCCTAAACTCTACTACAGCTGTGATACCTAGCCGTCGGCGTTATCTGACTCCGCTGCCTGCTCGCCGACCTCCATAGCCGCAGAGGCGTGCGGCTCGGTGGGTTTGCCCCACACCAGCGACGCCACCACGCTGAAGCCGAGGATGGCCAGGATGACGGCCAGCGACACGAGCGCCGGGATGTGGAACACATCGAGCAGCAGCATCTTGATGCCGATGTAGACGAGTATTATCGCCAGCCCGGTCTTCAGGTAGACGAAGCGGTGCACCACGTGGGCCAGCAGGAAGTACATGGACCTGAGGCCCAGCACGGCCATGATGCTGGCCGTGAACACGATGAACGGGTCGGTGGTGATGGCGAAGATGGCGGGGATGGAGTCGACGGCGAACAGCAGGTCGGTGAACTCGATGACGACCAGCGCCAGCAGCAGGGGCGTGGCCATGCGTACGCCGTTCTGGATGGTGAAGAACTTCTGCCCGTCGTACTCGGTCGAGATGGGGAAGAGGCGCCTTACCAGCTTTATGGCGGGGTTCTTGTCGAGGTCCTGCTCGCCGTCCTCCTTCTGGAAGAGCATGCGCAGGCCCGTGAACAGCAGGAAGGCACCGAACACGTAGAGGATCCAGCTGAACTGCTCTATGAGCGCCGCGCCTATGACGATCATCAGACCGCGCATGATGAGGGCGCCGAGGATGCCCCAGAGCAGCACGCGCTGCTGGTACTTGAACGGCACCTTGAAGTACGTGAACACCAGCACGAACACGAATATGTTGTCTACCGACAGCGACCATTCGAGCACGTAGCCGGTGATGTACTGCACGGCCTTCTCGCTGCCCAGCCAGAAGTAGAAGACGCCGCCCAGGATGAGCGACAGCGTCACCCACGTGAGGGTCCAGAAGGCGGCCTCCCGAGGCTGAACGACGTGAGCTTTACGTTGGAACACGCCCAGGTCTATAGCAAGCATGACCAAGACGAACGCGATGAAGGCGAACCACGCCCAGAGGGGTTCAGACACGACGGTCTCCCTTACAAGGGTCTTGCCTTCGTGTTCGCCACCGGGCGGTCGATGACCTCCGTGTTGACGATGGCGAACGCCCTTTCTTGCGGGCGGCTACTCCCCCTCAACAGGGCGTAATGCTACACGGTGGCGAGCCCACCTGCAAGGGGCAGGAGACAGGGCACGTGTCCGGTAAGTCTGCTAGCCTGCCGCCTTCATGGGCGTGGCGGCGCCATGGCATGGTGCCCGGCTACAGGCGCACGAGCCTTCTGGCTTCGCCGCGAACCGACCATTTGCGAGATGGAGTGGGCTAGTGCGGGGTGCCCGGCTACTGGCGCGCGAGCCTTCTGGCTTCGCCGCGAACCGAGAGCGTGAGCATCACGACCTGCACCACCGTGGCGAGGAAGAACGCCACCATGGCGGTCGGCAGCCCCTCGAACCGCTGGGTGACCACAGCGACGGTGAGCAGCACCACGATCACGCCGATGAACACGCCCATCGACCAGCTGATGGCGGCGGTGCGGCGCGACGACACGGCGATGCCCTGAACCAGGTTCCTGAAGACGTCGATGCTCGGCCAGAGCACTGCCCAGCAGAAGCCCACGGTGGCCAGCGCCGTGAGTTCAAGGTTCAGACCCGAGATGTCGTGGAACCAGAGCTTCGCCAGCGGCGTGAAGCCGATGAGCGCGGTCACCAGCAACAGCGAACCGGCCAGGCCAAGCGTGAAGCGCCACAGCGCCCGGAAGGCGCCGGGTCTGTCTATGAGAGCCACCACCACCTCGTTGAACGCGAAGGCCATCGAGCGGAGGATGAACATCAGCCCGTTGGCCACCGGCCACGCGGCCAGCGATGCGAGGGCGTTGGGCATGCGGGCCATGGCGGCGCTGCCGATGGGCTGGACGATGAGTGACAGCAGGCTGGTCAGCACCAGGGGCACGAAGAAGGCGAAGAAGACCGGCAGGGTCAGGGCCGGCTTCACCGCGTCGGCCTGCAGCAGCGGGCCGCGCAGCACGGGCTGAACCGCCCAGCGGCTGTAGACGGCCTCCACGGTCACGCCGGTGGCTATGGCCGCAGTGGCAGTGACGATGCCCGGGGCGCCGAACACGAAAGCCGCCGTGAGGGCCACGCTCAAGGCCGCCACCAGGCGCACGACCGTGCCTATGGTGACGTACTTGGAGCGCTTGAAGCGGATCATCACGCCTTGCTGGAAGCGCCGGTAGCCTATGGCCCACGTCCAGGGCAGCATTATCCTCAAGCCTAGGCGTGCGGGCTCGATGACCTCGGGCGGCGGGTTGAGGAGGGGCAACAGCACTATGTCGAACAGGGGCGTGAACGCGAGCAGGGCGTGAACGGCAGTCATAGCGACGCCTATCGTCGTCATGAACCGGAACATGAGCCGGTACGACGCCACGTCACGCGCCAGAGCCACCGACGCTGCCAGCAGCATCAGCACAGGCGCCTCGATGATGAGGGCCACGGGCAGCACCACGCCGCCGTAGGCGGCCAGCTGGACCTCGGCGTTCGGCAGGCGCGTGATGATGGCGCTCAGGAGCGGCAGCTCGCTGGACATGACCACCCAGCTGACGGCCAACGGCAGCCATGTCGAGAAGACCTCGCGTGCGGCCAGGGGCTTCTGATCGGCTGGTTGTGGTCGGTGGCTCCGGGCGCCGGTTCCGGCGCCCTCAGACTTGGTCACTGGCAGACTCTAACGCCTAGGCGGTCGGGGCTGGCTCAGGTGGCCTCAGTGAGGGGCGAACACGCAGGCCGCCCGTCCGTCGCGCATGCACGCCAGGTGGTCGAAATCGCTGCCGAGCAGTGAGCGAAGTATCAGGGCGTCGTAGCGACACACGGCGCTCGAGGTCTGCGCCAGCTGGTGGAACACACAGTTGACGGCGCGGACGTTGCCGTCATCGTCGAGGTAGGCGCCGTAGCCCAGCTCGTCGAGGATGCTGACCACCTCGTTCAGCCGCTCGTTACCCTTCTTGCCCTCCAGCCTGTGTGAGACGTCGGCGATGAGCTCGGAGGCCATCTGCTCGAGCAGCCGGTCGAGGCCCTCCTCGCCGAAGAGCAGCTGGGTATGCCGCAGAAGCGAGTCAGCGATGCGTGCGTACTGGCGCGGGAACAGCTCGAGACCCGCCTCGGTGAGCGTGTAGGCGCGGCTGGGCCTGCCGCCGGTGCTGCGCAGTTCGAGCACGTCTACGAGGCCCTCACGCTCCAAGGCCGTCAGCTGTTGCTGAACAGCGTTACGCGAGATGGCCAACGACTCTGCCAGCTCGTCTGCAGTCCTGCCCGACGCCCGGCTGGTGAGAAGCTCACGCATAAGCCGCATGCGGGGCTCGCTCAGCCGCACCGGCACGGGCGCGGCCGTCGGGAGGGAATACCGGTTCTGCTCCATCACTGGTGCAGGCATCATCACATGAGAAAGGCCGGGCGTGTTGCCGACAGGTACCAACGGCTCCGCCCACCGTGCCTGCGCCGGAGTGGCACGCACCTCACATGACTACCTGTTAGCCTCTAGCCATGAGCGTGAAGCGAACCGAACTTAGACTCATACTGGGCGCGCTGGTGGCCGCGCTGGCCCTCCTGGTCTCGGCCTGCGCGCCGGCGGCAGGCCGCCAGAGCTCTGCCCCCATACGGGTCGGCAGCTCCCCCGTGGCGGCTGCGGGCGGCGAGACGATCTACGTGCGGGTCGACTACTCCATGGACGCCTTCAACCTGAAGGAGAGCGACCTGAACGCGGCGCTGTGGGTGCCTTCAGGCTACGCCTCGGAGCGCGGCGACATCACCAGCTCGTTCTCACTGCGCGACGTACAGGGCGCCACAGGCTGGGATATCGCCCTGACCGCCATGCGCGTGCAGCGCATAACCACCAGGGTGGAGTCCTTCGGGTCTGAGACCGTTCGTTACGAGGTGTGGGCGGAGCTGCGGGTGAGCATCCCGCCGGAGCCCATCCCGGGCGTCTACCGCGTGCGCGGCACGTTGCACGCGCGAGGAGGGGTCACTCAGCCGCTCGCTTTCAGCGTCGAGGTCAGGTGAGGGCGGCGCGCGCGTGACCGCCGGGGGCGGACGCTCCGGCGTGAGCTAGAGGTCCACACCCTCCCGGAACACGCCTGACAGGCACCACTGCCCGGCCCGGTCTCCGTGCTTGGCCAGCACCATGCCTACCTGATACACGGCTGTCTCACCGCCTACTGTTACGGCTAGCTCAGCGCGGGCAGAGCCGTCGATGACAACCGGCGCACCGGCGCGCAGCTCGTCGTGTTCAAGCAGCGGTGCGTAGAGGGTGTTGCCGAACGCGCGTTCGAACACCTCCTGTGAGCCAAGACGACCCCGCAGCTTGTCGCTGGCTAGGTGGTAGAGGGCGGCCACGCCGGCCGCCCCCCTCCCCAACCCGTTCTTCATGAGAAGGTGCAGCAGCCGCTCCGGCGAGGTGGGCCCGTCCTGGCTGCTCAACCCTGGCCTGTCCGTAGGCCGATGGACACGAACTTGGTCTCCAGGTACTCTTCCAGACCCCAGTGTCCGCCCTCGCGGCCTATGCCCGACTGCTTGACGCCTCCGAACGGGGCGTAAGGCACTGACGGCACACCATCGTTCACGCCTACGATGCCGTACTCGAGACCCTCCGCTACGCGGACGGCCCGCGAGAGGTCGTTGGTGTACAGGTAGGCGGCCAGCCCGAACTCGGAGGAGTTGGCCAGCGCCAGGGCCTCGGCTTCGCTCTCGAAGGCGGCGATCGGGGCCACTGGGCCGAAAGTCTCCTCACGCATGATCAGCGCGTCCGGCGCCACACCGGTTATGACGGTCGGCGCGAAGTACAGGCCTCCCAGGCGTTTGCCCCCCGTCAGCAGGGTGGCGCCGCGCTCTACGGCGTCCTGCACGTGGGTCTGGACCTTGCTCACGGCCTCCTCGTTCACCAGCGGCCCGATCTCCGTGCGCTCGTCCAGCGGGTCGCCCACCACCAGCTTCTCGGCGGCAGTGGCGTACAGCCGCGAGAACTCGGCGACGGCCCCCGCCTGGACATATACCCGGTTGGTGCAGACGCACGTCTGGCCGGCGTTGCGGAACTTGCTGGCCATCACCTGGGCGACAGCCTCTTCCAGGTCGGCGTCGTCGAACACGAGGAACGGCGCGTGACCGCCGAGTTCCAGCGACATGCGCTTCAGGGTGGCGGCCGACTGCTGGTACAGCAGCCTGCCTACGGCCGTAGAGCCCGTGAACGTGAGCTTGCGTATGCGGTCGTCGGCGATCAGGGGTGCCGTGAGCGGCACGGGGTCGGCCGCAGGCAGCACCTGCAGCGTCCCTGCGGGTCCGCCGGCCTCCAACCACAGGTCGCCAAGCAGCAGGGCCGACAGGGGGGACTGTTCGGCGGGCTTGAGCACCATGGTGCAGCCTGCGGCGAGAGCGGGCGCCGCCTTGCGAGTGACCATGGCGAGCGGAAAGTTCCAAGGCGTGATGGCCAGAGCGGGACCCACAGGCTGCTTGATGGCCATAAGGCGCTTGTGGCCGGCGGCCGACGGGAACGTCTCGCCGTAGATGCGCTTCGCTTCCTCGGCGTACCAGCCCACGAATCCGGCAGCGTACATAACCTCGCCGCGCGACTCGCGTAGGGGTTTGCCCATCTCCAACGACATGGTACGGGCCAGGTCCTCGGAGTTCTCGAGCATCAGGGCCTGCCAGCGAAGCAGTATCTCCGAGCGCTCGAACGGGGTGGTGGTGCGCCAACGGGTGAAGGCGTCCCAGGCCAGGTCTGCGGCTGCCCGCCCCGCCGCTTCCCCTAGGTCGGCGACGTTGCCCAGTTCTGCGCCGTCGATAGGCGACTTGAGGGTGTAGGTGGAGGGGGCGTCCTGCCAGCCCCGCCCCAGGTAGCGGCCTTGTACGCTGCTCAGGCTGATCATGCCTAGAAGTGTAACTAGCAGGAGTGTGAGGCGTCGGAGCGCAGTTACGTAGGTCCCGGCCTGCGCCCAGGTGCCCGCACTCGAGCGGGGCTGCGCGCGGGTGGAGGGTGAGGTGGGTCACCGCGTGAGGAGGCGGAGGGCAGCGGGCCCGCGTGGGTGGAGGGTGACCCAGACTTCGCTGCCCGTAACACGGGCCGGGCTGTGGTTATGCTTGACGTATGAACCGTCAGCTGCGCCGGGCGCAGGCGAAACAAGATGAGAAGGCCGACCGCGAGAAACTCAGGAAGAAGCAGGCGCGGCAAGAGAAGCTCAGCGCCATCAAGGAGCGGCGCAAGCAGCGCAAGCTCGTGGGCGCCAAGGCGCCCGAGCCCAGCAAGCCGGTGAACCTGAGCAGCCTCACGCCAGAGCAGCGCAAGAAGATGCCGGGCCGCTTCTCGGGCGGCTTCATGGTGGCGACCGTGTTCTTCATCATCCTGCAGGCAGCGGTGCCGCCCGAGGAGGCCGGCCTGCAGACCTCGCTGGTAGGTGCGGGGTTCTTCCTGATGTTCGGTTACTTCTCCACGCTCTTCCTGTACCGTCGCGGCAACGAGAAGGCGTTCAACTTCACGCTTACCTCAGGCCTGGCGTTGGCTATCGGCGTTCTCCTCACGCGTCTTGTGGGTCCGGGCGCAGGCGGCTTCGACCTCTGGTTCCTCGTGATGGTGGGCGTTGGGGCCGCGGGCGTGGTGCTGGGCGCCTACCTTGGTCGCGCCGTGTTCAACACCGGCCTGCGTCGATGAGCGTTCTATCGCCCGGCCGGCCGAAGGGCGCCTGAACGTGCCCGCTAGCGGCCCGTCTACGCTTACGGCCGTGGTCGGCGCCATGCGCGAGGAGGTCGAGCGCCTTGAGGCGACCCTGTTAGACACCGTTATGCGGTCTGCCGGACCGTTCGCATGGTTAGAGGGGCGGCTCGAAGGGCACAGGGTCCTTCTGGCCGAGTGCGGGATAGGTAAGGTCAACGCAGCGGCGCTGACACAGGCGCTGCTGTCTGCCGGCGCCACGCGCCTGCTCTTCACGGGCGTTGCCGGTGCCGTGCACCCTGATCTGCGCGTCGGCGACGTCGTCATAAGCTCAGACGCGGTTCAACACGATGTTGACGTTACAGGCCTCGGCTACCAGCCGGGGGAGGTGCCGGGGGTGGGCAAGGTGTGGCACGCGGCGCCGGAGCTGGTCGAGGCTGCCCGTGCGGCCGCAGCCGAGCTGGACCTGCGTGTGATGGTGGGACGTGTAGCCTCGGGCGACACGTTCGTGGCGGACGTCGCGGCCACCAGACGGTTGAGCGAGCGGTTCGACGCTCTATGCACAGAGATGGAGGGGGCCGCCGTGGCGCAGGTGTGCCACAGGTGGCGCGTTCCCTTCGTGATCGTGCGGTCCATCTCCGACAGTGCAGATCACAGCGCCAACGTGGACTTTCGCGCGTTCACGCAGGTGGCGGCAGCCACAGCCGACCGCGTCGTGCGGGGAACGCTTAAACGTTTACCCTGAGCCAAGCCTTTGGTAGGAATGACCCCCTGAACCGCTGCGCAAGTGGCGTACAATGGCTGAAGTTGTAGGGCGCTCGCCTTAGGTCAGGCCAGCGCGAAAGAACCGATTGATCGCGCCGCGGGTGGGCAAGCGCCACGCGGTTCCAACGACCATGTCGGACAAGCAGAGGGCCTCGTCGCCGAACCCGCTGCTGTCTGGCACGAACGAGAGGTAAGACAATGGTTGACGTCCTAGATCAACTGCTCGACCTGGACCGCTCCCAGCTAGACCCGAAGGAGCTCGACGAGCTCAACCGGGTCGAGCTGCGCGAGTGGCTGGAGTCGCTCGACTACGTACTGGCCTCGGGCGGGCCGGAGCGCGTACTCGAGATCATGGAGCGGCTCGAGGAGCACGCCCGCCTGAACGGCGTAGTGCTGCCCGTCGAGCTCGATACGGCGTACCTCAACACCATCCCCGTGTCCGAGCAGCCCGATTACCCGGGCGACCTGGAGATCGAGCGCAAGATCACCAACCTCATCCGCTGGAACGCCATGGCCATGGTGGTCAACGCCAACAAGCACTCGCCCGGCATCGGCGGCCACATCGCCACGTACGCCTCGGCCGCCATCCTGTACGAGGTGGGCTTCAACCACTTCTTCCGGGGCGCCGGCAAGGGTCCGGACGCCGACCTCGTCTACTTCCAGGGCCACGCCAGCCCGGGCATCTACGCCCGCTCGTACCTAGAGCACCGCTTCTCCGACGACGACATGAGCAACTTCAGGCGCGAGCTGCAGGACAAGCCCGGCCTGTCGTCGTACCCGCACCCGTGGCTCATGCCCAACTACTGGACGTTCCCCACGGTCTCCATGGGCCTGGGGCCGCTGACCTCCATCTACCAGGCGCGTTTCCGGCGCTACCTGGAGGACCGCGGCCTCTACCCCAAGGGCACCGGCAAGGTCTGGGCCTTCATCGGCGACGGCGAGACGGACGAACCCGAGACCCTGGGCGCCATCCGCGTGGCCAGCCGCGCCAACCTCGACAACCTAATCTGGGTCATCAACTGCAACCTGCAGCGCCTCGACGGTCCTGTTTTCGGCAACGGCCAGATCATCCAGGAGCTCGAAGGCATCTTCCGCGGCTCCGGCTGGAACGTCATCAAGGTGGCGTGGGGCTCAGGCTGGGACGAGCTCATCGAGCAAGACAAAGAGGGCCACGTAATCCGGCGCTTCGAGCAGCTGGTCGACGGCGAGTCGCAGCGCTACGCGGCGTTCGGCGGCCAGGAGCTGAAGGAGCGCTTCTTCAACACCCCCGAGCTGAAGGCGCTGGTGGAGGACTGGACCGACGCCGACTTCGCCAAGCTCAACCGCGGCGGCCACGACCCCGTGAAGGTGTACGCCGCCTTCAACAAGGCCGTGAACCACAAGGGCCAGCCCACGGTCATCCTCACCCGCACGGTCAAGGGTTACGGCATGGGCTCGGCCGGTGAAGCCCAGAACATCACCCACCAGCAGAAGAAGCTCGACGAGAACGAGATGAAGGCGTTCCGCGACCGCTTCAACCTGCCCATAACCGACGAGCAGATCGCTAACGAGCCGTTCCACCGGCCCCCTGCCAACAGCCCCGAGCACAAGTACCTCATGGAGCACCGCGAGAAGCTGGGCGGCTTCCTGCCCGAGCGCAGCGTGAAGGCCGAGCCGCTGGCCGCCCCACCCAAGGAGTCGTTCGAGGAGTTCATGGTGTCGTCGGAGGACCGTGAGGTCTCCACCACCATGGTCATGGTCAACGTCATGCGCCGCCTGCTGCGCGACCCGAACTGGGGCAAGCTCGTGGTGCCCATCATCCCGGACGAAGCCCGTACCTTCGGCATGGAGGCGTTCTTCAGGCAGATCGGCATCTACTCGCCCGTAGGCCAGCTGTACGAGCCGGTCGACAGCGCTCACCTCATGTACTACAAGGAGTCCACCACGGGGCAGATCCTCGAGGAGGGCATCACCGAGGCCGGCGCCATCTCGTCGTTCATAGCGGCGGGTACGGCCTACGCCAACTACGGCGTCAACACCGTGCCGTTCTACCTTTACTACTCCATGTTCGGCTTCCAGCGAGTGGGTGACCTCATGTGGCTGGCAGGTGACAGCCACACCAAGGGCTTCCTGGTCGGCGCCACCGCCGGCCGCACCACGCTGGCGGGCGAGGGCCTGCAGCATCAGGACGGCCACTCGCACCTGCTCGTGTACCCCGTGCCCAACATGCTGGCCTACGACCCGTCGTTCTCGCACGAGATGGCCATCATCGTGCGCGAGGGCCTGCGCCGCATGTACGAGGAGCAGGAGAACGTCTTCTACTACATCACGGTCGGCAACGAGAACTACCGCCAGCCGGGCGCACCCGAGCACCTCTCACGCGACCAGCTGGAGGAGGGCGTGCTGAGGGGCATGTACCTGTTCCGGAAGAGCGACAAGAAGCGCGCCAAGCTGCAGGCCCAGCTGTTCGGTTCGGGCAGCATCATGAACGAGGTGTTGGGGGCGGCAGGCATCCTGGAGGCCGATTACGGCGTGGCCGTAGACGTGTGGAGCGTCACCTCCTACAAGGAGCTCCACCGCGACGCCCTGCAGGTCGAGCGTTACAACCGCCTCAACCCTGACAAGAAGGCGCGCACCGCCTACGTGGCTCAGGCCCTCAAGGACGCCAAGGGCGTGCTGGTGGCTGCCAGTGACTACATGAAGATCCTGCCTGACTCGCTGGCGCGCCACCTGCCACGCCCTATGGTCAGTCTGGGTACCGACGGTTTCGGCCGCAGCGAGGCCCGCGAGGAGCTGCGCGACTTCTTCGAGGTCGACGCCCGCCACATCGCCTTCGCCACGCTGAGCGCGCTGGCAGACGAGGGCAAGTTCGACAAGAAGGCCCTCCTCAAGGCGCGCGACGCGCTGCTGATAAACCCGGACAAGAAGAACCCCTACGTCGACTGAACTTAAGAAAGGAACACGCGTGGCGACCGAAGTAAAACTACCCGATATCGGCGAAGGGATCGAGCATGGCACCGTTGTCGGTGTGCTGGTCAAGGTCGGCGACAAGGTCGAGAAGGACCAGCCGCTGGTAGAGCTTGAGACCGACAAGGCCGTAGTAGAGGTGCCCTCCACCGCTGCCGGCGTCGTATCGAAGATCAACGTCAAGGAGAACGAGCAGGCTGCCGTGGGGTCGGTGCTCGTGGTCGTGGACGAGGGTGGCGCCTCCGAGGCGGCCCCCGCCGAGCCCGCCCCCGCCGAGGCGCCTAAGGCTGACGCCAAGCCCAGCGAAGGCGCAACGGCCGAGAAGCCTGCGGAGAGCCAGCCCGCTGGTAGCAAGCCCGCCACGCCCCCTGCCCAGCAGCCGCAGGCTGCGCGCAGCGCGCAGCCCGCTCAGGAGGGGGCAGGGGGTCTTATACCGGCCGCGCCTTCCGTCCGGCGTCTGGCGCGCGAGCTGGGTGTGAACCTCCAGCAGGTGAGCGGCTCGGGCGTCATGCGGCGCATATCTGCCGAAGACGTGCGCAGCTACGCCGGCGGCGCGTCCCAGCCCACCAGCACGGCACCGGCAGCGCCCGTGTTCGAGCTGCCCGATTTCAGCCGCTGGGGCGAGGTAGAACGCACCCCCATGAACGGCGTGCGCAAGGCCACGGTTCGCTCCATGACCACCGCCTGGGCCACCGTGCCCATGGTCACGCACTTCGATAAGGCCGACGTGACCGAACTCGAGGTCACCCGCAAGCGTTACGGCCCGACCGTAGAGGCAGCAGGCGCCAAGCTCACTCCCACCGCCATCCTGCTCAAGGTCGTGGCCGGCGCACTGCGCAAGTTCCCCGACTTCAACGCCAGCCTTGACGTGGCTAACCAGCAGATCGTTCACAAGAAGTACGTGAACATCGGCGTGGCGGTAGACACCGACGCTGGCCTGCTGGTGCCCGTGGTCAAGAACGCGGACCGCAAGAACCTCGTGGAACTGGCCAAAGAGCTGGGCGAACTGGCCGAGAAGGCCCGCGACCGCAAGCTCACCCCCGAGCAGATGCAGGGGGGCAACTTCAGCATCTCGAACCTCGGCGGCATCGGCGGGCACGGCTTCACGCCCATCGTGAACCCGCCCGACGTGGCTATCCTGGGCGTGTCGCGCTCCAGCATGGAGCCGGTGTGGAACAAGGAGAAGGGCGAGTTCGAGCCGCGCATGCTGATGCCGCTCTCGCTCACCTACGATCACCGCCTCATAGACGGCGCCGCCGCAGCGCGCTTCCTGCGCTGGGTGTGCCGCGCTCTGGAGGAGCCTTTCATCCTCGCGCTGGAAGGCTGAAGCTGGGCAGACTCTCACGGGCGCCCGTGGTAGCATCCACCGTATGCAGGCCGTAGAGCGCGCCTCCGGCGGTACAGAACGTGTCTCACCGCCCAAGGAGCTACGCGCCGCCGGGCTGGTCAAGCGCTACGGGCGCCGCACCGTGGTCAACGGCGTAGATCTCGCGCTCAGGCAAGGCGAGATCGTTGCTCTGCTGGGCCCGAACGGCGCCGGCAAGACCACCAGCTTCTACATGATGGTGGGCTTCGTGCGGCCCAACGGCGGCAAGATCGACCTGGGCGGCCGCAACATCACCGCGCTGCCCATGTACCGTCGCGCCAAGCTGGGCCTCGGCTACCTGGCGCAGGAGCCCAGCGCCTTCCGCAGGCTCACCGCCAGGCAGAACCTCCTGGCCATCCTCGAGTTCCAGGGCATACCGGCGGAGGAGCAGCTGCGCCGGGCTGACGCTCTCCTGGACGAGTTCCACATCGGGCACCTGGCCGACCACCGGGCAGACACCCTGTCTGGTGGCGAGCGCAGGCGCCTGGAGATAGCCAGGTCTCTGGCCATCGACCCGGACTTCCTCCTGCTTGACGAGCCGTTCACGGGCGTCGATCCTAAGTCCATCCGCGAGATCCAGACGATAATCGCCGAGCTGCGTGAGAGACGCGGCCTGGGCGTGCTGCTGACCGATCACAGCGTGCGCGAGACGCTCGCCATAGCCGACCGTGTGGTGCTCATGTTCGACGGCAAAGTGCGCTTCGACGGCACGCCCGAGGCGTTCGGCGCCGACCCTGACGTGCGCACCTACTACCTGGGCAGCGAGTTCCAGCTCTGAGGCGGCGTGTGAGTATGCGCGGAAGTAGGGTCACAACACGATGACGCT
>JBIQNJ010000025.1:0-34616 GCA_044462445.1 Truepera radiovictrix
GCGCCCACCAGTTCGCTGCGGCACACGCCCGCGAGCGCAGCCTGGGCCAACGTGAGGGCCAGCGCCACCAGCACTGCTCGCGAGAACGGCGTCGTCCGCCTCCAAGAGAACATGGGCCGAGTTTAACGGCCCATACTTGATAGAACGGTGAGACCTTCGTGGGCAAACCTCAAGGTCCTGCGATGCCGACGCCGCCCCTACCGCGATGCCTGCGCCCTCACCCCCGGCTGCCGGGCTGTCCGGCGGCCACGATCGCAGCCTCGACCAGCGCCCTCACCCCTCGGCTGCCGGCCCAAACAGCAGCTCGGGCTCGAAGTAGTAGAAGCCGTTCGGCCCCCTGGCGGCGCTGCCGTTGCCCGAGCGCACCCGCATCACGCTGTAGCGGTAGACCTCGAGGGTGTCACCGTCGGTGTAGTACTCGTCACGCACCACGCCGTTGTCGTAGACGTGCAGCCGCAGGTCCAGGGAGGCGTTCGGCGCGTGGAAGGTGATGGTGCCCGACAGCGGCCCGTCGGGACCGTCCGCAGCCACCTGCCACCAGTCCACGTCGCCCAGCGTCTCTATGGCCCCGCCGTCGCTCGACCGCAGCACGTAACGCGCCGCGGTATCGGTGTAGTCGTTGGACGGTTCGGTGCCGTCGGAGTACGAGGCGAAGTACGCGTACAGGGAGTAGTCCGTGGGAACGTCGGCCCCCCGCACCTGGAAGTACAGCACGTCGTTCTGCGCTTCGAACACGAGGCAGCTCCCACGGCAGTTCGGGGCGGCGACGGCGATGCCGGCCGGCCCGATGGCGCCCTGGTCATGGGCGCCGAGGGACTCGGCGTCCGGAGAAGCCGGGGGCGGTCCGAACCCCACGGGGCCGGTACTGACCGCGTGCACGGCCTGGCCGGAGCGGTCGGTCTGCTCCAGGGTCAGGTCGCTGTCCAGCTCTATGACCAGCAGGTCGAAGTCGCCTATGCCCTGGAAGTTCTCTATGGAGTACAGGTGGGCTTGGCCCGGCTCGACGGTGTCGTCGAGCACGGGGATGCTCTCGCCGCCGATAGGCACGTGCAAGCGGTCGGGGTATACCGGACCCGGGCCGCTGGAGCAGGCGCCTAACGCCAACGCTGCCAGCGCAACGAGAGCCAGTTGGTGGTTGCGGTTCATGGCTCGCCTCCTCGGCGGCAGTCTATGTCGGGCCTACATGAGTGGTGTGGGCCCCGGAACTGTGCGGTCATGCTGCCACGCGGGCCGCATGACCGCGCTGTCCGGCGCCCCCCCAAAGGGCGCCGGACAGCGCTAGGCGGGTATGACCCGAGCGGTTCAGCCGTTACGGCTTGGAGAGGTAGTAATCGCTGACTTGGGACGCGCCCGCACGGCTGTTCGAGGAGCTCACGCGGATGAGTTCGTTGGCATAGACCGTGAACGACTGGCCGTTGGTGTAGGGCACGGCCGTGCGGCTGCTGCCGCTCGGGTTGAACACCTCGGCGACCATGGCCAGCGCCGAGTTCGGCGCGTCGAACACGACGGTTCCCGTGCCGATCACGCGCCAGTAGTCCACATCGTTGAGCGTCTCGATGGCGCCGCTCTCCATGGCGCCGCTGACGTCGTACGTGGCTAGGGTCGAGGCGGTCTCGTTATCGCCCTCGAACTCATCTGCCGGGAAGTCGCCGAAGGCCCAGAGGCTGACGTCCTGACTGGAGCCGCTGGTGTTGCGGATCAGCGCGTAGTAGTGAGAACTGGTGGCGCGGTTCAGGATGACGCAGCTGCCCTCGCAGGCCAGTGCCACCGTGATGGCCTGGGGCTCTAAGGACGAGGAGGCCAGTCCGTCGGTGCCCGCTCCGAAGAAGTTGGACGACCGGGAGCTGGCTAGGCGGACCCGGCTGGCGTTGAACACCTCGAGCTCCATGTCGCGGCTCAGCTCGATGTAGAGGAGCGGGCGCTCGGTGTTGACGTTCACCCTCACGAGCAGGTCGCCGCCGGCAGGGACGCTGTAGTTACCGACCGCGGTGTCTGCGTCGTTGCCCGCGGCTACGGTGGCGTCGGGTTGCCTCACAGGAGGCTCTATGACGATCTTGCAGGCCGACAGCAGGAGCACGGCCGAACTTACTAGCGCTAGGGTAAGCAGCTTTCGTTTCAAGGGAACTACCTCCTCAGGCAGATTATGCTTCAGCGGCCGACGACCGGCCGCGACCTCGATCGCGAAGGCGCACGCACGCTGCTGCACTAAGCGAGGCGCGAAGACTGGCTCTGCCCTTCACGCCATTCACCATACGCGAGAAACGGGGCCCGCCGCATGGGCGGGCCCTTAATCAAGACCTCAGACGTCGTTCGCCCGCCGCTGCCCGGCTCATGAGGCGGGCAGCGACCGCGGCGCTACTCCAGCACCATCAGGTACGGGTACAGGTCGGGGGCGCCCGCGTGCAGCTCTACCTCCAGGTCCGGATGCGCCCGCTGCACCTGGGCCAGGGTCTTCTCCGCCGTCTCCTTGCCCACGTCTGACGAGTAGAACAGGGTGGCTATCTCGTACTCCTCTGCCCTGCCCTCCAGCAGCTCCATGAGAACGTCCACGTAACCGCGCGCAGAGGCCACCAGCTCGCCGTCAGCCAGACCGATGGCGTCACCGTCACGCACCGACACGCCGTTGAGCTCCACCTCCCGGTTGGCGCTGGTTATCTCGAGAGTCAAAGACGAGTTGGCGGCCTCTCGCATGTCGGTGAGAAGGTCCTCCGTGTCTGCCCCCTCCTGGAAGAGCACGGCCGCGGCCAGCCCCTGGCCGAGCGTGCGGGTGGGCAGCACGTGCACGGTCTTGTCCTCCACCAGCTCGCCCACGCGCTCAGCGGCCATGATGATGTTCTTGTTATTGGGCATGACGATGACGTCGCGGGCGCCGACGCTGCGCACGGCGTCTACGATGTCCTGCACGGACGGGTTGTCCGTCTGCCCGCCGCCCACCACCCGCACCCCGAGGCTGCGGAACACCTTGGTGACGCCGTAGCCGTTGGCCACGGCCACGGCAGCCGTCCTGGGGGCCTCGGCCTCGGCCGCATCCACGTCTGCGAGGATCTCCGAGTGCTGCTCGCTCATGTCCTCGACCTTGGAGCGCACCATGCGGCCGAAGCGCGCCACCTCCGCCAGCAGCTTCTCGGGCTCCTCCGTGTGTATGTGGCCCTTGACGAACCCCTCGGCGCCCACCACCAGCAGCGAGTCGCCGTACGGCGCCACCAGCTCACGGATCTGCTGCGTGGGGACCTCGACGTCGGCCAGCAGGAACTCCGTGCAGAAGCCGAACTCTTCCTCCTCGAACTGCTGCTGCGCCCTGTGTTCGACCTTGGGTTTGGGCGGCAGCGGCGTGCCCTCGAAGTACGCGACGACGCCCTCGAACAGCCGTATGAGCCCGTGCCCGCCGGCATCTACGACACCGGCCTGTTTGAGGATAGGCAGCAGTTCGGGCGTGCGGGCCAGGGCGGCATGTCCGGCGCTGACGACCGTGTTCAGGACGTCTAACGGCTTGATATGCGCGGCTTCCGTGACCTGTCCCTCGGCGACACCGTTGAGGCCCAGGAAGCGCTGCTGTGCGGCCTCGGCCGCCTCGCGCACCACCGTGAGGATGGTGCCCTCCACGGGCTTCATCACGGCCGCGTAGGCGGAGTCGGAGCCGGCCGAGAGCGCCTCGGCCAGGTCGGCGCCGCCGACGCGCTTGCGGGCGCGGATGGCCTCGGCGAAGCCCTTGAGTATCTGCGAGAGGATGACGCCGGAGTTGCCGCGGGCGCCGAGCAGGGAGCCGTAGGAGAGGGCCCGCGCCACGCCCTCCATCTCTTTGGGGGCGCTGTCTGTCAGCTGGCGTCTGACGGACTGCATGGTGAGGTGCATGTTCGTGCCGGTATCGCCATCCGGTACCGGGTAGACGTTGAGCGCGTTCGTCTCCTCGACGTACACGCCCAACCAGTCCGTGGCGAACGTGAACGCCTTGGCGATGTCCGTCGCACCCCAGGTGGAACTCGACGCCCCCTTAGCCACGGCTGATACCCGCCACGTGCACCCGCACCTCGTCCAGCACGATGCCCGTGAGCGACTCGGAGGCGTAGCGCACGCGTTCGCGGATCGAATCGGCGACGACGGGGATGTTCACGCCGTAGGCCACCACCACGTGAAGGTCCACGTCTGCGCGGTCGTGCCCCTGCGGATGCTCTATGACCACGCCCTCGTCGACCTGGCGCGCGCCCAGGATGCGCCTTATGCCCTCGGTGATGGTGGCTGGGGCCATGCCCACCACGCCCGGTACCTCGTGCGCCGCCAGCCCGATGATGCTGGCGAGGGCGGCGTCGGCCACACGGATCTCGTCCACCGGACGGTCCTTGGGGTCGGACTTGGGCTTACCGCCGAACTGCAGCAAGGGCGACCGTTGGGTCGAGCGCTTCTTCGGTGCCTCGGCAGGCGCCGCACCGGCATCCTCCGAACCGGCGCCGGGCGCGGCCTGCCCCTCGCGCTCAGCGGGGGGCGCGCCTTCGCCCGTGTGGTTGTTCTGCTCTTCCATGCTCACGTGCCCTCCACTACTCCATGCCCGCCAGGAAGCCTATGCGCCTCAGAGAGCGGATGAGGTCCATCACGGTCACTTCCGTCGGGTCGTACTCCAGCCGGACCTGGCCGGCGTCGGCCGGCGTGACGCTGATGACGCCCGCGACGGCCAGGAGGGTCTCCACCACCTGCCGGCGCGAGTCCTCCGTGTCCATGCCGCGCACCCGCATGAGCGCCCGAGCGTTAGCCACGGCTGCCCACCGCCTCGCCGCGCGCCGCCTGAGCCGCCTGCGCCGCCTGCGCGCCGCGTGAACCGAGCACGCGCACGAAGGAGTGTTGCGGGTCGGGTAGGAACAGCTCCTGCTGCAGCAGCGACCGTAGGCGCTCGTCGGAAGCCGGCACGCGGGCGTGCAGGTCGTAAACGCCGCAGTCGTACGCGCTCTTCACGAGCGCCTTAAGGAGAGCCGCCCCCGCCTCGGCCTGCCCGCCGAACGCGAGCCGGGCGACGAACACCTGCGGCCTCTCGCCCGACCAGACGGCCTGAGCGAACACGAAGCCGAGGAGGCGGGCGCCCGCGCCGTCCTCCTGCGCTACGAAGGAGTGCTCGGTGCGGCCGAAGAAACGAAGGGCGCCCGCCGTCACCACTCCCTCCACGGAGTGGTCGGCAGCGTACGCGGAGTCGATGGCGGCCAAGGCCGCCAGGTCGGCCTCGTCCGGGGGTCGCACAGTCATGGCCATATCCTATGAGTATACGTGGGCGAAAGCGGCTCCCTTCGCCCGCGGCTGCGCGCGGCGCCCGGTCCGGACGCAGTGACGGGCGTTTCCGACGACCGTCATATGACCAGGCGGGCCACGTTGCGCTCCGACCGGTCGGCGTCCCAGGGCGCGTAGCCGGCCTCCACGAAGTAGAGACCTTGCGGCCCTACGTTATGGCCCGCGCGCTTCCGGTCTCTCGCCCCGAGCAGCTCGGGCATGTGTGAGGGTGCGAGCTTACCCTTGCCCACCCACAGCAGCGTGCCCACGATGGTGCGCACCATGTTGCGGAGGAAGCCGTCCCCGGCGATGTGCAGCCGCAGCTCACCGTGCTCCTCGCGCAGTTCACATAGGTAGACGGTCCTGACCGTGGTGCGCGACTCCTGCGTGGCGAACGTGGCGAAGTCGTGTCTGCCCACGAGGTGGGCGCACGCCTCCTGCATGGCGCCGACGTCCACATGCCTGAACACCGGCAGTACCCTGTCGCGGTTGATGGCCAAGCCGCGCGGGTCGTCGCGCACTATCCGCAGGCGGTACAGGTAGCGCCGGTACAGGCAGTGGAACTGCGACTCGAAGTCGTGGGGCGCCGTGCTGACGTTGATGACCGCCACGTCGCGCGGCAGATGAGCGTTGAGCGCCAGCCTGAGCTTCTCGTCCGGGATGGTCGACGTGGTGTCGGTGTGGGCCACCATGGCAAGCGCATGGACTCCCGCGTCCGTGCGGCCCGCCGCCATGAGCACGCCGTGCTCTCCCGGAAGCCTGGCGAACGCTTCCTCGACGGTCGCCTGAACCGTGCGCTCTCCGGCCGCCTGGCGCTGCCAGCCGTAGAACTCCGTTCCGTCGAACTCGAGCAGCAGCCGCACCCGTCGCCTGGCGGGGCCCTCCTCGCTCACCCGCGCCCGTTCACGGCGGCCGCAGGCACGTCCGGGCCTACAGGCACGAGCTTGAACCAGCGCCCCAGCAGTGGCACGAGCACGGTGCCGACCCCACCGATGAGCAGGTAGCGCACGTACGACCCCACCGCGCTGTGGCGCACGGCGTCCGGGACGACTACGGACGAACCGACGAGCGCGACGAACACCAGCGCCAGTGCGATGACCCCCAGCACGGCGCGGCCTGTCAGCGACCCGGACGTGCTGTGACGCACCAGCTCCGGCCCGACGACGAACGCCGCCAGGCCGCCCATGTAGAGCCCGGAGTTGGCCGTCGGCAGCACGAGGTGGAGCGCGAGCGGCACGGCCAGACCGAGGCCGATGATAAGCGGCTTGCCGAGGGGCCACTTGACGCGGTCTACCTGGCGCCCGAGGAGGACGAACACGAAGCCGAGCGCCAGGCCCACCACGACGTCGAGCGGGAAGTGCACGCCCAGGTAGAGGCGCGACACGGCCACCAGCGCGATGATGATCGCGGCCATGAGCGAGAACCAGCTGCGCCTGACGTAGGTGGCGGCCAGCCCCCAGAACAGCATGATGGACAGGGCGTGACCCGACGGGAACGACGCCCCCGGCGCCGTGGCGGCAGC
This sequence comes from Truepera radiovictrix, assembly GCA_044462445.1. Classification (GTDB taxonomy): domain Bacteria; phylum Deinococcota; class Deinococci; order Deinococcales; family Trueperaceae; genus JAAYYF01. The sequence continues at coordinate 6,773 of JBIQNJ010000025.1, forward strand.
GGCCGCGCTGCGCAGCACGTCTGGGTCGACCTGGAACGGGCGCGGCTCGTTGAACAGCAGCTTCAGGAGCTCCATAAGGTACACACCCGCCAGGAAGTAGATGGCCATGCGCCGCCCCGCGTTGGCGCTGGCGCACACGAAGGCGATGACGAGGAGGGCCACGAACACCTGCTCCCCGCCCAGGTTGGTAACGAGCATCATGAAGTTGTCGAGGGCGGGTGAGGCCATACTCTGCAGGGCGCGGATGATCTCCATCGTTCCTCCTGTTGTTGGTGGGATTGTACCGATTAGCCGACGCGGCGGCGCATGGGGGCCCGAACCACGGTGCGCGACCCCCTAGGGCCCCGCAGTTATGGCAGCATTGTGGTCATGGCGCAGCTGCCCAGCACGACAGACACCATCGTGGCCATCGCCAGCGCGCCGGGCGCAGGGGCCGTGGGCGTGGTACGGCTCTCGGGCCCGGACGCCTACGCGGTGGCCGACCGACTGTTCCGGCCCAGGCGCGGTCCCACCCCCAGCCAGCGGGCTGCGGGCCGCGTGGTGTACGGCCAGGTCGTCGATACGCGACCGGGCCACGCGCCGGCGAGTGAGACGGGCGAGGCGGGTGAGCCCGCGGTGGTAGACGAGGCGCTGCTTCTCACCTTCAGGGCACCGCGCTCGTACACGACCCAGGACGTGGTGGAGATCCAGACGCACGGCGGACCGGCCGTGCTGCGCTCGACCCTGGACTTGTGCGTACGCCACGGGGCGCGGCTGGCAGGGCCGGGCGAGTTCACTCTGCGGGCCTACCTGAACGGGCGCCTGGACCTGGTGCAGGCAGAGAGCGTCATCGACATCGTGAATGCGCAGAGCGACAGCGCCAGGCGGAACGCGGCGCTGGGGCTGGGCGGCGCCCTGACCGAGCGCCTGAACGGCATGCAGAGCCTCATAACGCACGCCTACGCCGCCGTGCAGGCCAGCTTCGACTACCCGGACGAGGGCGTGCCCGAGGCGCAGCTGGGCCAGCCCCTGGCGGCCGTGCAGGAGGAGCTGCGCAGCTTGCTCGCCACGGCCGAGGCGGGCCGGCTCAGCAGGAGCGGGGCACGGCTGGCGCTGCTCGGCAGGCCTAACGCGGGCAAGTCCAGCCTGCTCAACGCCCTCCTCGGCTACCAGCGCTCCATCGTCAGCGCCACGCCGGGTACCACCCGCGACTACCTCGAGGCGCCCCTCGTGCTGGGCGGAGTTCCCATCACCGCCATCGACACGGCCGGCATCCGCGAGTCCACCGACGCCATCGAGGCCAGCGGCGTGGAGCAGGCGCGCCTCATCGGCCTGCACGCCGACCTGCGTCTCGTGCTGCTGGACGGCTCGGTGCCGCTCACGGACGACGACCTGGCGCTGCTGGCGGACCTGCCCGAGGAGCGCACGCTGGTGGTGGTCAACAAGCGCGACCACCCGCCCGCCTTCCCCGTCTCCAGCGTTCCTGTCGGCAGGCGGCCCGCCCCCATCGAGGTCTCGGCGCTCACGGGCCAGGGCCTGACCGAGCTGCAGCAGGCGGTCACGCTGGCGCTCATCGGCGACGCCGCCGGCTCCGAGCTGTGGATAACGCAGGAGCGGCACGTGGCGGCCCTGGAGGCGGTGGAGAGGCACGTGCGCGCCGCCAGAGAGCTGGCAGACAGCGACGACCTAGGACTGGTGGCCTTGGAGCTGCAGGACGCGCTGAGCGCGCTGGCGTCGCTGACGGGAAGGCACGACGTTCCGGAGGAGACGCTGGCGTCGATATTCGAGCGCTTCTGTGTCGGGAAGTGAGCGGGCCGGCGCGGGGAGCCCGCCGGACCGCTCCGGATGGCAGACATCCCGCACGCAGTGAGCCGACCGGCGCGAGCGTCCGCCGGGGCCGCCCCCTTCGCCTAGCCGGCGCCCCTGTCGCTGCCTACGGCGCCACTGTAAGTGGCCGCCGCCGTCTGGATACCGGCGCGAAGCCTCGCCGCTAGCGACCTGAGCACCGTTCCGGCCGTCAGCTCTATCATCCTGGTCAGCGCTTTGGTGCCCCACCGGTCGGCGTCCGGTATGTCCAGGTGGACGGTCATGTCGAACACGTACCTCAGGTCGCTGCCGGCAGCGGAGGGGGTGACGACCGCCTCGCCGCCCACGTCGGCCCAGGCCTGCGCGCCCGTCACGGGCTCCGTAGCCACGAGCGCGGCACCTGCGGCGGTCTCTACCAGCTCGCTCACGAACCGGAGCCTGCGGCGCCCGAACAGGGGCGTACTGATGGGCAGGTAGGCGCTCAGCAGCGTGGGTGGGCCAGGCTGCACGTGCACGTCCTCCAGCACGTTGGCGGCCGCCAGCGACAGCTCGGCGCGGCGCACGAACTCCAGGGCCGTGGCGTGGGCCATGGGCGTGGCTACCGTGAACTCAAGGCGTTCCGTGAGGGCTATGCCGGCCTGCAGGTCAGCCATCGACCCCGCCACTGGTGGCGCCCGCCGCTGCGAGGGGCGGTGGATGAGCGGGCGAACGGACCGCTGTAGGCACGAAGCTTCTCAGCGTTCTCCAGCGCGTAGTCTCGGGCCTACCCACTCCAGGCGCAGGCTGCCCTCACGAACGGCGGCCTCTACCTCGGCGTCCGAGGCGCCCCTGAGCCGGGGCAGGGTCTGGAACTGGTCGGCGCTGGAGGCGAGACCGACACGCACTGTGACGTTGCCCTCGACCTCGGTCCGACCGATGCGCCAGAGCAGCTGAGACGCCAGCTCCTCGAGCGCCTCCTTGGGCACGCCCGCCTCCTCGAGGGTGGCGGCGAGCTGGTCGTTTATGGACGTATCAGACATGGCTGGCGCTACTCCCGGTTGCCCACATTACCGCACCGGCGCGGGCGAAAGCGCGTGAACGCCAGAGCCGAGAGGGCGCGGGGCGCGTGCTATCATCCGCCGGTGCAGGACCCCATAGACCTCCCGCTCAACCCCTCCGGCAACAGCCCTGAACCCACGCGTGTCCGGCCCGGGCTCGACGTCGATATCGAGCACAGGTCGCGGGGTCCGTTCGGCACGCTCCTGCTCTTCATCAAAGGTCTGGCCGTAGGCGTGTCGGACCTGGTGCCCGGCTTCTCCGGCGGGACCATGGCGCTCGTGGTCGGCATCTACCAGGAGATCATCGCTGCCATCAGCAGCTTCACCGACAAGCGCTTCCTGGGCGCGCTCAAGGCGGGCCGGCTGGGGGAGGCGTTCCGGAAAGGCCACTTCCCCTTCCTGCTCACGCTGGGCGCCGGCATGCTGACGGCCATCGTCCTGCTGGCCCCCCTCGCCACCCACCTGCTGACTCACTACCCGTTGCAGGTGTCTGCCCTGTTCTTCGGTCTCGTCATGGCCTCTGCACTGGTCGCGGGCGGGCTCATCAGGCGCTGGACCACGCTCGAGTACCTGTTGATGCTGGTGGACGCGGTAGGTGCCTTCGTGCTCGTAGGCCTCACCCCCACCAACACTCCCGACAACCCGCTGTTCCTCATGCTGGCCGCCGCCATCGCCGTGTGCGCCCTCGTGCTCCCGGGGCTGTCGGGCTCCTTCATGCTCGTGCTGCTGGGCAAGTACGACGTTGCCCTGGCGGCGGTCAGCGCCCGCGACCTCGCCGTGCTCGTACCGCTGCTCCTGGGCGGCGTCATCGGCCTCCTCAGCTTCGCCAGGGCGATGAGCTTCCTGCTCAAGCGCTACCACGACCCGCTGCTGGCGCTGCTCACCGGCTTCGTCGTGGGCTCGCTGCGGAAGGTGTGGCCCTACACCGAGGCCGACGGCGTGACAGCCACCTGGCCCTGGCTCGCGGTCGGGCCCAACCCCTGGGGTCTGGCTTCGCTCATGGTCGTAGGGGTCGTGGCGGTGCTGGTGCTCGACCGCGCCGGCAAGCTGCGCAGGGCCGCCTGAGCGCCCGCTGCGGCGCCACCGAGCACGGCCCTCCGACCCGCACAACCGCTCCGAACCTGAGCGCTCTTCACACAAAATTCATGAGCGTCTTGCTGCACGTTCACGTTGGCTCTCTACGCTGGTAGGCGTCGTGGCGGGACCCCATACGCTTTGAGCGGGGACCGGCACCCCAGATACATCTGCAGGAGGAGTACCGTGCGGAAGAACCCCTTCGCCATAGCCTTAAGCGTTGCACTCGTCGGTCTTGTCAGCGCCGTGCTCTTGTTCTCGGGCGGCCCGGCCGTCGCTCAGGAGGGCTCGCTCAGGGCCACCCCCACCGGCCCCGTTCTCGATGACGAGCGCAACACGGTGCAGGTCGTGGCAGACAACGGCCCCAGCGTGGTGGCCATCAACGTCGAGGTGCGCGGCGCGCGCATCAACCCGTTCGAGGAGCTCGAGCGCATGTTCCCGGGCCTCATACCGCAGTTCCGCAGCCCGCTCCAGACGCCTCAGACGCGCCAGAGCAGCGGCTCGGGCTTCGTCGTAGGAAATGGCGAGCTGATCACCAACTACCACGTGGTGGAGGACGCGCTCCAGACGGGCAGCACCCAGCTGCGCGAAGGCGCCTCCATCAAGGTGGTCTTCCCCGGTTCCGACGAGCAGTTCGACGTTCACGTGGTCGGAGCCAACCCGGACTACGACCTGGCGTTGCTGGAGCTGGCGAACGGCGCCCGCATGCCAGAAGGGGCTGTACCCCTGCAGGTAGCCGACTCCACCACCGCGCAGGTGGGCCAGAAGGTCATCGCCATCGGCAACCCGTTCGGGCTGCAGTCGAGCGTTTCTACCGGCATCGTCTCGGCCATCGGTCGCGAGCTGCCCTCCATCGGCCGCGTCGAGATACCCATGATCCAGACCGACGCAGCCATCAACCCCGGCAACTCAGGCGGCCCCCTGCTCGACTCCTCCGGGCGTGTCATCGGCATCAATACGATGATCGTGCCGGGTATGACGGCGTCAGGAGGCGCCGGCAGCATCGGCATCGGCTTCGCGGTGCCCAGCCAGTTACTGCTAGACGCGCTGCCGGCCATGCGCTCGGGCGGCCTGGTGGGCACCTACGCCGTGTCCATCGACATAGGCAACCGCCCGCGCCTGGGCATAGAGATCTTCCCCGTGTCGAGCTACCCGGACCGCGCCCGCGATGTGCTGGGCATGCCCGATCACGGCCTGGTCGTCGCCTCTGTGCAGGCGGGCGGCCCCGGCGAGGAGGCCGGCCTCGTGCCCGCCAGCTTCACGGCCACCATCGACGACGTGGCCTATCCGGCGGGCGGCGACATCATCCTCAGCGCCAACGGCGTGGCCCTGAGCCAGGCGTCCGACCTGTTCGGCGTGCTGGAGGGCGCGGAAGAGGGCGACCAGCTACGACTGGGCGTGTGGCGCGGCGGCGAGACGCGCGACGTCACCGTGGTCTTACGCGTAGTCCCTGTTCCGCAGGGAAACCAGTAGTCGCCCAGATCAGGCCAGGGCTAGGTTCACGCGCTCCCGGCACCTCCGGGAGCGCGTGCTAGCATCCCCGCATGGAGCGTCCAGGACGTCATTTAACCGTCGGCTTGGTCTTGTCAGGGGGCGGCGCCCGCGGCTTCGCCCATATCGGCGTGCTGCGCGTGCTGGAGCATGAGGGCGCGCGCTTCGACGTCATCGCAGGCACCTCGATGGGCGCCATCATCGGCGCCCTCTACGCCGCCGGTCACCGGGCCGACCAGATCGAGAAGCTCACCGCGTCCGTGACCTGGCGCGATGTCGTCGACCTGTCGCTACGCTCGGGCCTCATGAAGGGCGACCGGCTGCAGGACCTGCTGCATAACTACCTGCCGGCCACGTTCGAGGAGCTCAAGACGCCGCTGGCGGTCATCAGCACCGACATCGAATCCGGCGAGGAGGTGGTGCACACCGAGGGCGACCTGATCACGGCGGTGCGCGCCTCCGCAGGCTTCCCGGGCGCGTTCGAGCCGGTGCAGATGGAGGGTCGCACGCTCGGCGACGGCGGCATAGTCAACAACCTGCCCGTCAACGCGGCCGCGCTGCTGGGCGCCAACAGGGTCATCGCGTCGGACGTCTCTCCCCCGCGGCAGGCCATCTACCGCGACGACGTCGACAAGGGTGCCTGGTGGGAGCGCTGGCTGGCCACCGTCAAGCTCGAGCGCCGCACGCCCATGGTGCAGATGCTGTTCCGGGCCACAGACATCCAGCAGTCGATGATCGTCGACATCCGCTACGCCATCCACCCGGCGGACCTGCGTATCCGCATGGAGATGCCGCAGTACCGCATCGAGTCGTTCGGCGACTTCGAGGCCATAGTGCTGGAGGGCGAACGGGCGGCCCAGCGCACGCTCGCCGCAGTAGGCGGCTGGCGCAAGGTGCTAGCCATAGAAGAGGACAACGACCTGGACGTGAAGACGACCAGGACCAGACGCAGCCGAGCGTGACGGCGGGCCGCAGCCTCCGGGCCGTTCTTATAGGTGTCGCGCTCGGCTTGCTGCTGACTCAGGCCGGCGTCTCCCTCATGCGCATAGAGGGGCACAGCATGGACCCCACGCTGTTCGAGGGCGAGATCGTGCTCGTGATGCGCCCGCCGCTCGCCAGGCTGCTGGCCGCCGTGGGTGTGGCCGGCCTGTCGCTGGAGCAGCGCGGCGCCGTGGTCGTGACGCCAGAGCCGGGCTCGAAGGGCCTGCTGCTCGGCATGGGTCGGCGCCTGATAGTGAAACGCGTCATCGGGCTGCCGGGCGAGACGGTGGCCTTCCGCACGGGCCGGCTGCTCGTTGACGGCGCAGAGCTGTACGAGCCCTGGGTGGCCGACGGCTACCGCGGTGCGCTGAACATGCCGGAACAGCGCGTGGCAGCTGGGCTCGTGTTCGTAACGGGCGACAACCGCCGGCCGCTGGCGAGCCACGACTCACGCCAGTACGGCCCCTTGCCCGCCTCGGGTCTGCGCGGCCTCGTCGTGGGCCAGCTCCGCGTTCCCTGGGGCGAGGGCAGCCTGCGCTCGCCGTTCGCGCCTCTGTAGCTTCCCTCGCCACTCGCGGCGCCTAGAACAGCGGCACCTAGAGCAGAAGGCGCCCTACTGCCCCGCCAGCCCCAGCGACTCCGCCCGGGCCTGCATGGCCTCCAGCACGAACTGGATGTGTTCGTCCAGCTCGAGCCCGAGCTCCTCGGCGCCGCGGTAGATGTCGTCACGGTTGACGCCGCGCGCGAACGCCTTGTCCTTCATCTTCTTCTTGATGCTCTTCAGGGTCAGGCCGGCGATGTCCTTGTCGGGCCTGACCAGCACGGCCGCCGTGATGAGCCCGGTGAGCTCGTCGCAAGCGGCCACGGTGCGCTCCAGCAGCGTCTCGCGCGGCGCGCCGGTGTAGTCGGCGTGCGCCAGCACGGCGTTAACGACCGCCTCCGGGTAGCCCAGGCGCCGCAGCTCCGCCACACCCACCCACGGGTGCCCCGTCTCGTCGCGCTCGGGGTTCGGGTAGCGCTCGTAGTCGAAGTCGTGGAGGATGGCCGCCGCGGCCCACAGCTCCTCGTCTTCCCCGAACCTGCGGGCGTAGGCAGCCACGGCGGCCTCTACCGCCAGCATGTGCTTGCGCAGGCTCTCCGACTGCGTCCACTCTTCCATCAGCGCCACGGCGCCGTCCCTAGTCACCTTCATGCTCATCCGCAGAGTGTAACTAAAGCGTCCGGCCTAGGCGCGTCACTACGCCCAGCGGATGGCGCGCGACTCGAAGGGCGAACCCTGCAGCTCGTTCACGGGGTACACGCGCACGCCGTAGGCCAGGCGGCCGCTCAGCGAGGGCCTGAAGCGCACGCGGTACAGCCGGCCGCCGTCGGGGTACTGCTCGGCGGGTTCGAGGGGCACGTGCCTCAGGTTCTGCTCCAGCTCGTCCTCCGCCGGGCTGTACACCAGCTCCACGTGCACGTCCGAGGTGAGCTGCCCCAGGTTGAGCACGGCGGTCACCTCGACCTCGTCGCCCATGCGCCGCACGCGCTCCTCGGCAGGCTGGGCCGAGAAGAACACCGACGGCCACGCCTCTACCACGTGCCTGTTCCAGGCAGCCAGCTCGCGCGCCTTGGCGTAGCCGTCTGCGCTCATAAGGGCGCTGCGCCGGCTGGCGGGGGCGTAGTACCTGCTCACGTACTCCTTCACCATGCGCGCCGCGTTGAACCGGGGCGTGATGCTGGCCACGGCGTTGGCCGCGCGCCCGGCCCACTCCAGGGGCACGTCCGAGCCGTTGCGCTGGTAGTACAGCGGCGCCACCTCAGTCTCGAGCAGCGCGTACAGCGCGTCCGCATCGGCGGCGTCGGCGCGGGCCGGATCGGCGTGAGAAGTGCCCGCCCCGATGGCCCAGCCGTTGAAGCCGTCGTAGCCCTCGGGCCACCAGCCGTCCAGGATGGACAGGTTGAGCACCCCGTTCATGGCGGCCTTCATGCCGCTGGTGCCGGAAGCCTCCAACGGCCTGCGAGGGTTGTTGAGCCATACGTCCACCCCGCGGGTGAGCGCCCTGCCCACCGCCATGTCGTAGTCCTCCACGAACAGCACGCGGCGGGCGAAGCGCGGGTCTGCAGAGAGCCGCTGGATGGTGGCCACCAGCTCCTGCCCCTCGGCGTCGGCCGGGTGCGCCTTACCGGCGAACACCAGCTGCACGGGCCGCTCCGGGTCGTTCATGATGCGCGCCAGCCGGTCCAGGTCGGAGAAGATCAGCGTGGCCCGCTTGTAGGTGGCGAAGCGCCTGGCGAAGCCGACGGTGAGAGCCTTGGGATCGAACAGCGACTCAGAGTCGTGGATCTGCGTGGCGCTGGCCTCGTGGCGCGCCAGCTGCTTCAGCAGGCGCCGCCGCAGGAAGCGCACGCTGCGAGCCTTGAGCTCAAGGCGCGCCTGCCAGAAGCGCTCTGGCGGCGCCTCGCGGAACGCCTGCCACATAGCGACGTCATCGACGCGCGCGCGCCAGTCTGCCGGCAGCACCTCGTCGGCAAGCTTCAGCATCTCCGGCGCCACCCAGGTGGGAACGTGCACGCCGTTCGTCACGTGGCCGATAGGCACCTCCTCGGTAGGCACCTCCGGCCACAGGGACGACCAGATGCGGCGGCTGGTATCGCCGTGCAGCTCGGCCACACCGTTGCGACCGGACGAGAAGCGGATGGCCAGCGCAGGCATGCTGAACGATGGCCCCCAGCCCTGGTCGAAGCGGCCGAGGGCGTGGAACTCGTCGACCCGCAGGCCCAGGCCGCCCCAGTAGCCGCTGAACGCCTCGTCGATGAGGTCGAAGGAGAAAGCGTCGTTGCCGGCCGCGATGGGCGTATGCACCGTGAACAGCGTGTTGGCCGTCACGGCGGCGCGCGCTACCGGGAACGAGAGCCCGGACGCCACGAGCTCGCGGCAGCGCTCCAGCACCGAGAAGGCGCTGTGCCCCTCGTTCATGTGCCAGGCCGTGGGGGTGATACCCAGCGCGCGCAGCATGCGCACGCCGCCGATGCCGAGCACCATCTCGTGCGCCACGCGCGTGCGCTGGTCGCCGCCGTAGAGGCGGTTGAGCAGGCGGCGGTCCTCGGGCGAGTTGCCCTCTACATCGGTGTCGAGGAGCACCACCCGTACCTTGCCCACGCGCGTCTCGAGCGCCTGAACCGCGATCTCGCGACCGTAGGCCTTCAGCCTGACGGTCACGGGCGCGCCACCCTCGTCCACCGCGCGGCGGAACGGGACCGCCAGCGAGTCGGCACGCACGTACACCGCCTCCTGGCGACCGTCGGCTGCCACGCGCTGGTGGAAGTAGCCCTCGGGGTAGTACAGGCCGACCGCTACCAGCGGCACGGCAAGGTCTGAGGCCGCCTTGGTGTGGTCGCCCGCCAGCACGCCCAGGCCACCCGAGTACAGCGCTACCGCCTCGGTCCAGCCGTACTCCGCACACAGGTAGGCGTACAGGTGCTCCTCGCCCACCTCCTGTTCGAACCAGCTCGGCCGGGCGAGGTAATCGTCGAGCCGGCCCAGCACCGCGGCGTACTCGGCGAGGAACTCCTCGTCCTGCGCGGCGGCGTCCAGGCGCTCCTGGCCTATGTCACGCAGCAGTGCCACGGGGTTGTGGTTTACCGCCTCCCACAGCTCACGGTCCAGGCGCCGGAACAGCGCGCGGGCGTCCGAGCGCCAGCTCCAGTACAGGTTGCCGGCCAGCTCCTCCAGCCGGCTGATGGGCTGCGGCAGCTGCGGCAGCACGGTCAGGTGTCCGAGGATGTTCATGTTCGGTTGCTCCTAATAGATGACGCCGAGGTGCGCCCGGACAGGGGCCGAAGCGCAGGCGTTAAGCGTAAGTAGAAAGTGTGAGCTCATGCGGGTAGCGGCCGAGCCCCCGGCCGACCAGACCGCATACTAGCACTGCTTCCGAACGCCCCGCCCGGCCGCCCGGCCCCCGAGCGGCTTCGGCCTTCTCCCGACTGATGGGCGGGCGGCGATGATGAGCCGCCCCGCCCCCGAGCAGCGTCGGCTGCTTACCCGGGAACGCCCGGGGCGCGGTACTGTCAGTGCGTCATGAGTGAAGCCCCCCAAGAGACAGAAGCACGGCGCGACGGCGCTCCCCGGCCCGCCGGCGCCCCGCGGCGTGCTGCTCGCATCAGGGCTTGGCTCTGCGCCTACGCGGCACTCGTGCTGCTGGCGGGGCCCGTCTTCGCGCAGTCGCTCCACGTTGGCGTCGGCGGCGGCAGCCAGTACCGCCTGATCGCGAACGCCTGGTTACGGCTGGAGGGCTACCGCCCCCCGGGCGCCTCACCCACCACGGTCTCGTTCGAGGTCCGGGCGCCCGCGCCCATGGTCGGCCTCGGGCTGTCGACCAACCAGTCGTTCGGGCCGCTGGGCAACGTCGTCTTCGAGGGCTGGGGGGCGCTCGCCGGCCACCCGACAGGCGGCGCGGCGGCCGAGGGCTCGCTCGGCGCGCGCGGCGTGCTGGGGCCCGTGGCGGTGCGGCTCAACCTCCTCGGGTTCGGCTCCGTTCCGGGCACGTTCCGACCCTCCGCGCTCGCCTCGGACGAGCGGCCCCACCTCGGTACCCCGGCCTTCGGCGTGCAGACAGCCGTGACCTGGCGCGTAGGCCGAGACCTGATACTGGAGGCACAGCCCGAGGTGTACCTGACGGGCGCCGGTACCGCGCTGCGCCTGGACGCGGCCCTTCGCATGCTCAGGACGCTCGGCGCGCACGAACTGGCGCTGGTGCTGCACGGCTACGGCTCGCCCGGGCTGAGCGACGGAGCGGCCGCCGCGGGTGTGGCCGTCACCTTCAACCGCGGGCGCGACCCTGCCATCACCGTCGGCGCAACGGTGGGCTACTCGGCTGCCGGCGTGTGGCCGGGGCTCAGCCTAGCGCTGGGGCAGCGCGTGGGCGTAGTGCGGCTGGACCTGAGCGCGGCGCTCGAGCCGTACCGCGCCGACGTGCCGGCCCTCCGCGTTACCGCCTCGGTCCGCACGCCGCTCGAAGGGCTCGGGCCGCAAGGCACCGAGCTGAGGATCGAGGGCGCCCTGACGAGCACGCTAGGGCTCGCCACCCCGGTCGCACCGGGCACGGCCGCATGGCTGGGCCTGGCGGTGGTGCTGCCTGTTATGCGGTGACGAACTACTGCTCTGAGCGGCCGGCTGCGGCGCCGGCATGACGCTCAGCCCCCAGCCGCCTGGGCCTAGTACTGCTCCTGCTTGACGAGTTCGCCGGTGGCGAGGTCCAGTTCGAACACGCCGCTGTCGGGTACGGCCCGCAGGAAGGTGCGGGTGCCCTGCGGTCCCACCAGCTCGAAGCTGCGCAGGCCGGGCTTCAACCCCTGCGCGTACGTGCCGGGGTAGAACTCGCCGTCTATGTAGATGAGCACCTCGCGCCGCTCTGCCCAGTAGACCAGCGGGTTCTCGGCAGGCTTGAGGGTGGCGTCTATGCGCGTGACGAGGTAGTTGCGCACCAGTACTTCGAACGTCTCGTCCTCGAAGCCGTCGCGCCTGACGACCACCTGGTGCGTGCCGGGCAACGCCGACAGCGCCACGGGGGTACTACCGCTGGGCACGCCGTCGAGCAACACGGTGGCCCTGGGTGTGGAGGCCACCTGGATGCTGCCGCCGGAGATGGCGGTCAGCACCACGTGCACGAACGCCGTGTCGCCTGGCCGCACGACCACCATGCGGGTGTCGGGGAGGAACCCCTCCTTGCGCACCTCCAGGCGGTACCGGCCCGGAGCCAGCATGGCCACGTCGAGCTGCGAGGTCCTGCCGATAGAGATGCCGTCCACGAACACCTGGGCGTCGCCAGGCTCACTCGACACGAACAGCGCGGCGTCGCCCCGCGGCAGGTCCACGGCGGCGTTGGTGAACAGGGCCACGGCGGCCGCCAGGTCGATGGCCGCCGGCAGCGGGTTGGTTGGGTCTAGCGGCACGGTGATCAGGTCTGTGCTGCGGTCGCGTTCGGCATCGACGACTATCAGGTTCACAGCGTACGGCTCGCCGCCCACGTTCATGGCCGCGGCGATCTCTCCGCTTATGGCGTAACGGGCGTTGTCGAGCTCTGCTATGAGCACGGCGAACTCAGGCTCGAGGCTGCCGGCTATGCCGGCCGTGATCAGTTCGCCGTTACGTACCTCGACCCCGGTGGTCCTGCTCACCTGCTCGCGGAACACGGCCATGAACGTGTTCACCACCTCGGGCGGCACGCCGCCGCGCGTGCCGAACGTCGGCACGCTGACCTGCGCCCAAGCCAAGCTGAGGCCCATCAGGAGCAGGCAGACCAGAGCGCGGCGCAGGAATGGTGCTGGTAGGGCGGGCCGCATCTCATGAAGTATAGCGGTTAGAAGGGGGTTTCTCTCTTATCGACCGTGCCCTGGCACTGGTAAAGTCTTCATATGCGTTTCCTGGTGCTGAGCGACCTGCACGCCAACCTCCCGGCGTTGGAGGCCGTGCTCAAACACGCTCGCACGCGCGGCTTCGATGACGTCATGTTCCTGGGCGACGCGGTGGGCTACTACCCGCACGCCGAGGAGGTCGTACAGCGCCTCATAGACCTCAACCCCAGCGTGAGGGTCATGGGCAACCACGACAGCGCCCTGCTCGAACTCGCTTTCGGCGAGCGGGGGGAGTACTGGGCCGCGGGCGTGGTCATGGAGGTCATCGACCGCCAGCTCACCACGTTGAGCTCCGACTCCATCGCCTTCCTTCAGGGCCTGGAGGCCGAGGTGAAGGGTGAGGGTTGGCAGGCCGTGCACGGCGCGCTCACGCGCCAGTGGGACTACCTGGCCTCGATGACGGCCGCACAGGACAACGTGAAGCTCATGGAGCAGCCCCTGCTGCTGGTCGGGCACACGCACGTGCCGAAGATCTTCGCGACCGTCACCCATAAGGGGCAGGATCTCTGGCGCACCATCGCCTTCTACGACGAGACGGGCAAGAGCTACCGGCTGCCGCCGAAGGCGCGCGTGCTCGCCAACCCCGGCTCCGTGGGGCAGCCGCGCGACCAGGTGCCGCTGGCCAGTTACATGCTCTTCGATCTCGACAAGCGTCAGCTGGTGCACCACCGCGTGGCCTACGACGTGAAGGCCGTGCAGAACGACGTGAGGGACGCTGGCTACCCGGAGGTTCTGGCCACCCGCCTTGAAGCAGGGCGATGAGCCAGCACCGACCACTGCGGCCGCTGGGCCACGACCACACGCTGGAGCAGCTCAAGGAGCTCTGGGCAGGTGGCACGGGGCCAAGGACGTTGCTCTTCGCGGGGGCTAACAGCGTCGGTCGCCGACCTGCGGCGCGGTGGCTGGCGGCGTACGTCAACTGCCAGAACGCCGGCGACGCACCGTGCGGCCGCTGCGAGAGCTGCCGCCTGCTGCTCGAGGGCATGCACCCCGACTTCAAGGAGGTAACGCCTTCCGCCACCACGGGAGAGGGGCGCGCCAAGCGCACGCTGGAGGTTCGCATAGACCAGCTGGTGCCCAGGGAACGCGGAGAGCCCGAGCCGTTGGCGCCATGGCTGTGGCAGCGCCCCCGCTTCGACGTGCGCGTGGGGGTGATAGACCACGCCGACGCCATGAGCGCTCCGGCGGCCAACTCCATCCTCAAGCTGCTGGAAGAGCCGCCCGCCTGGGCGCTGATCGTGCTGGTGGCGCCCGGGCCTGAGTCCCTTCTGCCCACCGTGGCGTCGAGGTCGAGCACCGTCAGGTTCAGGCCGGTGGCGCCTGCGCTGTTGCGCGAGCTGCCGGGGGCGCACCCGGAGCATCCGGCGCTGGTGCTCGGCCAGCCCGGCCTGCTGCTGGCCGCCGGACGGGCCGCCACGGTGCCTGCAGAGGGCGCCGGCGCCGCTCCGGAGCCGGACACCAGCACCCCCCAGGAGGCCGCCCGCCAGGCTGCCGCTGACCTACTGGCTGTCCTGAGCAGTGACCTGACCACAGTCATGACCGCAGCCGAGGAGTTCGCCACCGCTCAGACGGAGGCTCAGACCGGCGGCGTGGAGCCGGCGCCGCTGGCCTGGCTGCGGCACGAGCTGCGCCGCATGGAGCCCACGAGGTACGCCGAGGCCGTGTCGGCGGTCGCCAGGTGTGAGGAGGCGCTGACGCACTACGCCCAGGCGTCGTTGGCCGCCACCGTGCTGGCCCTCGAGCTGAGGCGCACGCTCGCCTGAGCGGCCAGAGCGGGTCCCCTCACGGCCCGCTGACCGCCGACTGTAGGCTACACCCCACATGGCCTTTGGGCCTGCCGCCTGTAATGGCGTTAGCCGGTGCTCACGCGCCGCGCATGCGGGTTATCTCCGCAGCCGGGAACTCCTCTACCCCGCCCTCGTCGGTGCGCAGCTCGACCGTGCCCTTCAAGGCGTTGAGCTTGATGACGCGCCCGCACGTGCCGCTGCCCTCGTGGCACGCCTTGGCACCCTTGCGCGGCATGCCCTTAAGCAGGTCGCGGTACATGTCGTGTTCGAACTGCAGGCAGCACATGAGCCGGCCGCACGGGCCGCTGATCTTCTCGGGGTTGAGCGGCAGCTGCTGGTCGCGCGCCATGCGGATGCTGACGGCGTTGAAGCTCTGCAGCCACGTGGAGCTGCAGGAGCCGTCGCCGCACACGCCCAGCGTGCCCAGCATGCGCGCCTGGTCGCGCGGGCCCACGTTGGCGAACTCTATGCGGGCGCTGGTGTGCGCCACGAGCTCCTGCGCCAACACGCGCAGCGGCACCTGCTTCTCGCTGGAGTAGCTCACCACCAGCAGGCTCTCGTCGATAGTGAACTCGAGCGCCACGATCTTCACGTCGGACTCCGCCTGACGCGCCCTGGCGCGCAGCAGCCACTTGAGGTCCTCGGCCTTCTGCCTGAGGTCCTCGTACGACCGCAGGTCGTCCTCCTGCGCCGAGCGCACGAAGTGGCCCTGGGGCTTCTCTACCTCCTTCACGCCCGTACGCACCTTGCCTAGCTCCAGGCCGCGCCGCGTGACCACGACGCACTGTGAGCCCAGGACCGGCGGGGTGGGCGGCGCTTCCAGGTAGTGGATCTTGGGGCCGTTATCGAACTTCACACCGATGCACTCTGGCATGGGACTCCAATCTTGCTGCAACGTCCGCCGCGAGAACTGTCGGGCTGACCGGCGTCTGCGAACGGCTTCGGTTGGGCTGCATTCTACGTCACCAGCAGCTTCGCTACGGGGCCGAAGGACAACCTGTGCTGCGGGCAGGCGCCGAGGCGCGCCAGCGCGTCCAGGTGTCCGGGCGCCCCGTAGCCCTTGTGGCTGGCGAAGCCGTAGCCCGGGTGCTCGCTGTCCAGGGCCACCATCAGCGCGTCACGCACGGTCTTCGCCAGGATGCTGGCCGCCGCTATCTGGAAGCTTCGGCTGTCGCCCCGCGCCGCCGCCACCTCCGGCAGGTCGGTCCCCAGCTTCAGGTAGTCGGTCACGAGCCCGTGAGGCGCAGGGTCGAGCATGGCCACCGCGCGGCGGGCCGCCAGGCGCGTCGCTCCCAGCACGTTCAGCGCGTCCACCTCCTGGCAGCTGGCGGTGGCCACTGCGAACGCGGTGGCCACGGAGCGCACCTCGGCGGCCAGGCGCTCGCGCTGCGCCGCGGAGAGCGTCTTGGAGTCCCTGAAGGGGTACTCCTGCTCGGGAGGGAGGATGACGGCGGCGGCCACCACGGGCCCGGCCAGCGCGCCCCTGCCCGCCTCGTCCACGCCGGCTACCAGCTTGACGGAGCGCCGCCACAGCAGCTCCTCAAGGGACCAGTCCGGCTGCGAGGGCTCTCTGTTAGCGCCCCGCGACACTGAGTTCTGACGTAGAGGTGGGGTCTGCACCCACCTTGTCGGGCAGCGTGAAGTAGAACGTGCTGCCGCGGCCCACCTTCGACTCCACCCAGATGCGCCCGCCGTGCTTCTCCACCGCCAGCTTGCAGAACGTCAGGCCCATGCCCGTGTCGTAGCGGTCATGGATGGTGTGGCGGGACTGTTCGAAGGCGTTGAAGATGCGCTTCTGATCGGCCTCGGGGATGCCCTCGCCGTCGTCGCGGACGCTCAGCACGAAGCCGTCTTCCTGGCGCCAGGCCCTGAAGTCGATGTAACCGCCGCGCCTGGTGTGCTTGATGGCGTTGGCCATGAGGTTGGCCAGCACGCGCCGCAGAAGCTTCGGGTCGCCCACGACAGTGTCGGCCTCGGGCCGCACCAGGAAGCCGAAGTTCCGGTCGCGCGGCCCGCCGCTGACGTCCGCCAGCGCCTCCCTGGCGAGGTCGGTGAGGCTCTGGATGACCTCGGGCTCGTACGGCATGTGCCCCTCTTTCATGCGGCGTACGTCGAGGATGTTGGCTGCCAGGTTGAGCAGGTGTTGCGACTCGGAGCGTGCCAGGCTCAGCAGCTCCTCGACATCGGAGGCGCCGTTGCTGCCGAGCATCTGCAGCGAGTGATCCAGCAGCCCCATCACGCTGGATATGGGGCTCTTCAGGTCGTGAACGAGCATGTGGATGAGGTCGTCCTTCATCCGCTCGCTCTCCTTGAAGGCCTGCTCGAAGTTCCGCGCCTGTTCGAGCGCGTGCCGCATGGCGGCCTCGGCCGCCCGCCGCTCCAACAGGCGCTGCACGTACGACTTGAGCACGGCGGGGCGCGTGGGCAGCGTGAGGTAGACGTCTACGCCCGCGCCGACCACCTTGGCCTGCAGGTCGGCGTTGTCGGGGCCGAGGTACAGGAAAGGCACGTCTTCGAGCCCCTTGCGCCGGCGCAGCAGCGTCACCGGGTCGAGGTGCTCCGCCTTCTGGGCGAGGCCGTGCTCGAGGACCAGCGCGCCCGGCACACTACCGCGCGTGTGGTAGAGCAGCTGCTCGACGCTCGTCAGGACCTCTGAGCGCAGGCTCAACTCGTCCATCACGACCTTCATGCCGTTGCCACGCTGTTCCGTGGACATGGCGATCAGGACGTAAGCGGGCGTTGCGGGCATCGCTGCAATGATAGCAGGCCGCAACGTCACGAAGAACGCGGGCCGGGCACCGACGTTCAGCCGACCTTAACGGCCTTCGAGACCCGTGCGCACGCCTGCCCCTGCTAGCATCAGTGAGCAGTGACGGATAGCGTTTCAGCCTTAGCCGGTTCGTTAGGAGGCCTCTCTTTCGGCTTCCCGTGGGCGTTGGCCGGACTGGCGCTCATAGCCCTCCTCGTCAAGCCGCACATGAAGACGTGGTGGCTGCGGGCCGTCACGGTTGCGGCCCTCGTGCTCGCCCTCGCCCAGCCCTGGCTCATGGTTCCCGGCGGTCACCTGGCCCTCGTGGTCGATGTGTCTGACTCCGTGGGGCAGCGAGGCCTGGAGCTGGCGCGCTCCCTCGATCTGGGCTCACTGAGCGCTGACAGCGAGGTGGTTCTCGTCGCGGCGGACGCCGTGCGCATGGGCTCCCTGCCGAGCGCGGCGCCGGCGGCACTGGACACGGGCGCCACGGACCTGGCACGGGCCCTGCAGGTCGCCGTGGCCAACGGCGCAAGCCGCATCGTGCTCGTCTCTGACGGCGTCACGGCGCCCGACCGGCTGCTGACGGCGTTGCCCGCCGTTCCCGTCGACGTAGCCGTGGTTCCCGGGGTGGCAGACCTGCGCCTGCAGGAGCTGTTGCTGCCCACCCAGGGCGCGCCGGGCCAGGTGGTAGAAGGTGTTGCCGTCGTGCGCACAGACCGGGCCGCCGAAGGGCAGCTCCACCTGGAGGTCGGTGGGGTTCAGCTCCAGAGCCTGCCGCTCGGCCTCTCTGAGGGAGAGAACGCCGTCCCCTTCACGTTCCAGCTAGGCGAGGCGGGCAGCACCCAGGTGCGGGCGTCCGTCACCGTGGGGTTCGAGCAGCCTACTGGCAACGACAGCGCCGCCGGCGAGGTGGCCGTACGGGCGCGGCCCCCGGTGCTGGTCATCGGCGACCCGGCGTTCGCCGCGCTGCTGGCAGTGCAGGGTATCGACGTCGTCAGCGGCGACCCGAGCTACCTGACCGCGCCGCTGGCGTACGGGGCGGTGGTGGTTCGCGGCTCGTCGGGCCAGTTCACCGCCGGTCAGCTGGAGCTGCTGCGTTCGTTCGTGGACGGCGGCGGCGGCCTGCTGATGACGGGTGGCCCGGAGTCGTTCGGCTTCGGCGCTTGGTACCGCACCCCCGTGGAGGACGTCCTGCCCGTGACCACCGACCTGCGCACCGAGGTGTCCATCCCGCTGGTGGCGCTGGTGATGGTCATAGACCGCTCGCAGTCGATGGCCAGCGGGCGCCCCGCCAAGATAGACCTCGCCAAGGAAGGTGCCCTCCAGGTGGTCGAGCTGGCCTACCAGGAAGACCTGCTGGGGCTCGTAGCCTTCAGCGACGGCCCGGGCACACGGTGGGTGTTCGACCTGCGGCAGGCGAGCGAGCGCGGCAAGCGGGAGATGGCTCAGGGCATCCTGGCCCTCGGCACCTCTGGCGGCACGGTGCTGGAACCGGCCTACACCATGGCGCTAGAGGCGCTGGCGCGCACCGAGGCGGCGGTGAAGCACGTCATCATCCTGTCGGACGGACAGCTCTACGACGGCTCTGCTCCGTTCGGTCAACAGGCCTCCACCCCGACCGACTTCGGGGCCATGGCGCGGGGCGCTCTGGTGCAGGGCATAACCACCTCCACCATCGCTATCGGCGAGTCGGCGGACTTCGCGCGGCTGGAGCGCATAGCCCAGTCAGGGGGCGGTCGCTACTACGCCGCCCTGGACGTGAGCACCCTGCCGCGGATATTCACGAACGAGGCCTTGACGGCCACACGTGCGCTGCTGGTCGAGGAGTCCATCCAGCCCAGGCCGCGCCCCAACCCCCTCTACACCTTCCCGGCCGCGCTGCCCCCGGTGGAGGCGTACATAGCCACCAGCCTCAAGGGCGACGCGCAGGAGCTGCTGGAAGGGCGGGCGGGCGAGCCGCTGCTGGCCACACGCCGCGCCGGCCTGGGCCGCACGGCGGCGCTCACCACGGACCTGAACGGCTGGGCCGGCGCATTCGGGGCCTGGCCTGACCTGCCGGGTGCCCTGGCCACGCTCGCCAGGTGGTTGCAGGCTGCTCCGCCCGGTTGGAGCTCGACCGCGGAGCGCCGCGGTGGGGAGCTGCTGATCACGCTCGACGCGGTCGAGGGTGGCGATTACGTGAACAACGCCCGCATCGAGGCGCGCCACGACGGCCGCTCGGTGGGCCTGGAGCAGGTAGCGCCGGGGCGCTACGAGGGGCGGCTGCCATGGAGCGGCGGCACCAGCGAGGTGGTGCTGGTGAGTGAGGGCGAGGTCGTGTCACGCGCCCGCGTCACGGGCCCCGACCCGGAGTACGCCGACGTGGACGGCGCGGCCCTGCTGGCCAACGTGGCGCAGAGGAGCGGGGGCATGGTGGTGCAGCCCGGACAGGTGTACGAGGCGGAGCTGTCCGCCACCCGGCGGCAGCTATGGCCCTACTTCGCCGTGGCGGGGCTGGCGCTGTTCATGGTGGAACTCGTCTGGCGCAGGCGGGTCGGCTGACAACCGGCGACCCTCGACCAGGCGCCTCTCCACAGCCGGCCGCCCCCTTTCAGTCGGTTGGGTCTGACGGTTCCTCTGGTTCGTCGGGCGGGTACTCGAACGGTGCGTCTACTTCGACCTTCATGACCTCTCGCATGACGGCCGTGGCGTACGAGCCCTTGGGCAGCGTGAACGCGAAACGCAGCCTGCTAGCGCTCTCCCCCTCCGGCGCACTCACCTCTACGTCAGAGAGCAGCACGCGGCTGGGTCGCCGGTCGCCGTGGCGGCCGGTGAACATGGCCCAGCGCAGCCCGTACTCGTCCAGCACCTGCTGTTCCAGCTCGCCGGCCTGCAGGGTCGACTGCTTGACCTTACGGCCGAACAGGGGCAGCGTAGCGCTGATCTCCAGGCGCTCCGAGCGCTGCGACTCGAGTTCGCCGTCCTCCACCATGAACGTGCCGCCCGTGTCGTGCTTGCGGGCGTAGTCGCCGGGCACCACCCGCGTGAAGAGGCCCAGGTCGATGCGGCGGCTGAGCATGGCGTTGAAGAGCGTGGATTGCAGCGCCGAGAGGAAGAAGCGCTGAAGCCTGTGGCCCCCCGGCACCTTCTCACCCCTGAGCACGCGCAGGCCGTCGTAGGCGTTGCCGCCGAAGCGCCCGAAGCGCTGCGGGCCGAACCAGTTGGGCGAGCCGCGCTGCGCCAAAGCCGCCAGGGTGGCCTCGGCGTTGGCCTTGGCGTCCGGCCCGACGCCGCGCACGCTTATGTCGAAGCGGTTGCCCTTAAGGTGTCCGATACCGAGCTTGTTGCGGTGGAAGCTCTCGTCCAGGATGCGCACGCCGGGCAGGGCTGCCAGCTCGGCCACCGCCTCCGGGTAGCGCTTGGGCACGCTGAGCCACTGCACCGTCACCGCCGCCTTGTCCTTCAGGCCGGCCACACCGATGGAGCGCTCCTCAACCCCGCCGCGCATGAGGGCCTGCACCAACTCACGCGTGTTGTAGCCGCGCTTCTCCACCAGCAGGTAGCGGTGGGAGCCCGTGCCCTCGGGCAGGTACAGGGGCAGCTCGGTGACTATGAAGTCTTCGGGCGTGGTGCGCACGGCTCCGCCCGTGCCGGGCACGTCGGCGGTGACCAGCGGCAGGTCGGCCCAGCGGAACAGGAAGCGTTGGCGCTCCTGCTCCGCGTCGGTCCCTTCGGTCATGCACGGCCCCGGCGACTGCGGGAGCCGCGGGGGCGACGCTCCATGCGTTCGAGCATGAGGGCGCGGGCCAGGTCGAAGCGTTCGCGCAGCGAGGCCGCCTCGAGCAGGGACTGCTTGGCCGAGCTGGGCACCACGATGTTGGCCGCGATGAACGACGCCTGGTAGAAGGGGTCGTCGGGTAGGTGCTTGTCTATCTCGTGCCCCGCACGGCTGTGGAAGCGCTTGTCGGCGTAGGCGCGGAAGGTGTCCAGGGCGTCCCATGCGGCTATCGCCTCTTCGTTAGGGTCGTCCCTATCGAGCGGCGCGGGGCGTTCCTGCACGTATGCCAGCGGGCGCTTCTCGCCGCCGGGCTGGGCTACCTCGACGATGCGGTGAACATCCACCTGGTAGCGCTCCTGGCCGTGGACCAACAGGTCGAACGTGCCGTCGGGGTTCTCCTCGGCCGTCAGCACGTGCACCAGCGTGCCGTAGCGGGCCACACTGAGAGCGGTGTCTCGGATGGTGGCGTGGTCCGGCTCGTACACGATGATGAACCGTTTGGGCTCCTGCTCCTGCGCCAGCACCTCGCGCACGAGCTGCTTGTAGCGCTCCTCGTGTACGTGCAGCGGGACGGTCATGCCGGGGAACACGACCACGTCCAGTGGGAAGAGAGGGAGTTCGTTCACACGTCAAGGGTAACAGGGAACCGGCGCCCGGCCTGATACCTGCGGTTCTCTTGCCTAGCAGGGCTCAACTTCTGCTCAAGGGAGCCTCACCAAGGGCTGGAGCTGCGCCAGGGCCTTCGAGCTCTTGCCGCGCGGGAGTCTGCACAGAGTGGTAGGTCGGTGGGGCTGCGGCAGCAGGGTCGAGCTGCGTCCCGTGGGCTCTGGATGGAGAACGGGCCGAGAGCTTCACGTCTCGACCCGCTCCTCGTGGCGGAGCCGACGGGATTTGAACCCGCGACCTTCTGCGTGACAGGCAGATATGCTAACCGCTACACTACGGCTCCACGCGAAATTGAGTGTACGTGCATGCGTTCGTAGCGTCAAGCCGGAGAGGCGGCTGCTGTCAGGCATGACCTCGAACCGGCGCGAGCGGCGAACATAACCTCGTCCTTGCGGCGATCCGGAGAGCTGCTGCTGTCCGGGCTGACCTCGAACCAGCGCGAGCAGCCAGCACCCCTGGTCCTCCCGGCGGGCTACGCACGTACGCGCGAAAAAACTGCAGGAAAACGCCGAAATTTGCGCGTGCCCGCGCAACTTTTTGGGTGTATCTGAGGCGGTTTTTTCGCGCGCAAACGCCAAGCCGTGCGGAGGGACCTATAGTACCCCCAGCGTGTGATCGGTTTTAGGCGAGCCCCACGCCAGGCCGCGCGGAGGGACCTATGGTGCCCACTTGCTGGTAAGTCGTTCTGTTGCTGCCGAACGCCAAGTGTCGCTGAGGTACCCACGGTACTCGCCGACGAGTGCGGGAGTGTCGTTAACCTACGCGCCACGCCGCGCGGAGGGACCGAACCGCTACCTGTCCCCACCCCGGCAACGGGTGACAAGCCCAACCAGTGGCGCCGACCAGTGGCGTGCGGACCTAGCTGCTAGGCGCGGGCAACAAGCCCGAACACGATGCCGGCCAGCATGAGCGAGCCGATGACGAGGTTGGCGTTGAACGCCGCCAGCACATCGCCCACCTCGCGCTTGCGCAGAGCGCCGTGCTGCCAACCCAGCACCAGCGCCGTTACGACCACCGCCGCCCAGTAGGGCCAGCCCAGCGGCACGAAGGCCGGCACAGCCACGAACGCCAGCAGCGCCACCACGTGCAGGCCCAGCGCCCACGCCAGCGCGCCCCCCACCCCGAACCGCGCGGGGATGCTGTGAACGCCGTGTGCCCGGTCGAACTCCAGGTCCAGCAGGCCGTAGACCACGTCGAAACCGGCCACCCACGCCCCTACGCCGAGCCAGAGCAGCCACGCTGCGGGCGCGAAGGCGCCGGTGACGGCGATGTAGCCGCCGGCCGCCGCGGCGCCGATGGTGACGCCCAGCCACAGGTGGCAGGCCCACGTGAAGCGCTTGAGGTACGGGTAGGCGATGAGGAACAGCACGGCCACTGGCAGAAGAACGAGCGTCAGGCGGTTGAGCATGTAGCCCGCCAGCGCCAGCAGGGCCAGCCCTACTGCGGTGGTCGCCCAAGCCGCGGCGCCGGACAGCTTGCCGGCGGGGATCTCACGGTCGCGGGTGCGCGGGTTCAGTGCGTCGATGCGCGCATCTATGACGCGGTTGGCGGCCATGGCCGCCGTGCGGGCGCCGACCATCGCCACCGTAACGAGGAGGAACGTGCGCCAGCCCGGCCAACCGCCCGCCGCTATGAGCATGCCGCCGTAAGCGAACGGTAGGGCGAACAGGGTGTGCTCGAACTTGACGAACGACAGGAAGGTAGTTATGGGACTCTCGCGTCCAGAGCTCATCGGCGTTCAGACCCGCCCTTGCGCACCGTCTGGGAACAGTGCGGTAGGAACCCGCACCACTAGATGGTGTCGTCCTTGTGCTCGTCGCGGCCGCGGGCCAGGCTGCGCCGCTCATCGACGACTACGAAGGCGTGCGCCGGCGGCTGGTTGGTGAAGCGGATGAACTCGCCGGGCTGCAGGGGCTGCTCGGGCGGCCGCAGTACGGCCACCACCAGCGGCACGCCGGCGTCGACCACCGCCATGCGCCCATCGACCGCCACCACTCGGCCCCGCACCTCGAAGCGGCTCACACCGTTGACCTCGATGCCGGGAGTGGCCGCCGGGTCGTCTACCCGCTGAACGTCGTCGGTAACGGGGTGAATGATGACCTGCGCTGCGCCCGGCTTACCCAGGTACGGGCCGGTGCGTTCGAAGAGCTGCATCAGGGCCTCGCCCGCGCGCGCCTCGAGTAACGGGCTGCCCTCCGTGCGGGGGTACAGCTCCACGGAGGCAGCGTGCTTGCGCCAGCGCGATATGAACGATTCAGGCGAGTCCTCGATCATTGCGTCAACCATTGTACTCACCCAAGCTGCGCCCGCCCTAGCCCGTGCTAAACTGGCGCCCGTGATTGATGAGAAGTCCCTTTCAGGACCTATTCTGACCCTCGCCCACCACCTTGGGGGCGGGGGTTATTCAGTTGTGGAGGAACGATGCTGAACCGCTTGGCCGAAGTGCAGGCACTCGACCTGGAACTCGACAGCCTGCTGCAGGAACGCGGCCAGGTGCCCACCGATCTGCTCGAGGCCACAGAACAGCGCCGCGAGCTCGAGCGCGCGATCGAGATCCGCTCGAAGGAGCTCGACGACCTGCGCCGCTCCATCAACACCAACGAGCTCGAGCTCAAGTCTATGGAAGATAGGCGCCGGGAGGCCGCCGCCAGCGCGGTGCGCGCCAGCACGTCGAAGGAGGCCTCCCAGTTCCAGAGCCAGGAGCTGATGTTCGGCAGCCGGGCGCAGGAGCTGGAGGAAGACACCCTGCCGCTGATGGAGAGCTTCGACAGGCTCACCGAAGTGGCAGAGGGTCTGAAGGCGCAGCTGGCCGAACTCGTACCGCACCTCGAGGCTTTGGACCAAGCCGAGCAGGAGCGCGTGGCCGGTGTGGACCTGCGCATGGAAAAGATCAAGAAGAACCGCGACGCCTTGGCAAGCGCCATCGACGCCCCGCTGCTGAAGCAGTACGACCAGGTGCGCAAGGCGCGCCGCGGCGTGGGGCTGGCCGAGGTAGTGGCCAACGCCACCTGCGGCGGCTGCAACGTCAAGCTCCCTATCCACATCGTGCAGAAGGTGCGCAGGGGCGGCACACCCGTCACCCGCTGCCCCAGCTGCGGGCGCATACTGATGCATAAGGGTTGACCTGAACGCTAGACAGAAGCGGGCGCCCGTACCACCGGGCGCCCGCTTTCTCGTGAGCTGTAGAACCTCAGCGCAGGATGCTCAACGGATCGACCGCCGCGCCGCGCTCATGCACCTCGAAGTGCAGGTGCGGCCCGGTCGAGATGCCGGTGGAGCCCACCCGGCCGACCATGGCGCCCTGCGACACGTACTGCCCGACGGAGACTGCGATGGAGCTGAAGTGGCCGTACCAGGTCTCGGAGCCGTCGACATGGCGGATGCGCACCAGGTTGCCGTAGCCCTGGGTGGACCAGCCGGCGAAAGTGACGGTGCCGGAGCGCGCGGCACCGACAGGCGTGCCGGTGGGCGCGGCGATATCGAGGCCGCGGTGGAAGCTCGACGTGCCCATACCTAAGTTGCGCGGACCGAAGTACGAGGTGAGGCGGCCGTGCAGCGGCCAGATGTAGCGGTTCTCCTCCTCGCGCACCTGCTGCAGGCGGGCGAGCGCCTCGGTGGGCTGCACGCCCGGCAGGAACAGAAGCATGTCGGGAACGAGGTCGTAGGGCGAGCGCAGGCCGTTGGCGCGCGCGAACTCCGCCGGCTCGATGCCGTGCTGCTCGAGCAGGGCCAGGATGTCATCGCCGGCACCGAAGCGCACCACCATGCCGGAACTCGGCGGGACGAGCAGCTCGAAGCCGGTAGGCAGACGGTCGAGAGACGAGATATCGGGGTTGGCGCCGACCAGAGCGGTGATGCTCAGGCCGTAGCTGCTCGCCACCGAGCTGAGGGTCTGGCCCTCACGCAGGGTATGCCACGCGAAGCCCGGCGGCGTCCTGGCGCCCGCCTCGGTCGGGCCGCCTACGGCCTCGATGAACGGGATCTTGAGCACATCACCCGGGTGGATGAGGCTCGAGGTGAGGCCGTTGGCGCTCAAGACGGCGTCGACGGAGACACCGTACCGTTCAGCGATGATGCCGATGGAATCACCTGGCTGAACCGTCCGGAGCGCGTAGGCTTCTGCTGCTGCGACTGAAAAGCAAGATAAGGCTGCCACGGCTAGGAGGCGGGCGGCGGTCTTCGGTTTTAACAAGGCTCTTCTCCCCCTAACCGGAAGATACGGCCTCAATGTACCAGCCCTATTTTGAGAAAGTCATGAGTAATCCGTCACAAGCGTCACGCAACGCCTCGGCGGCAGCGACGTCGGCCCGGCGGCGACCGCTAACAGGTCCGAAAGTATTGCGCCCGCTAGCGGGCGCGGCGCCGGCTCACCTCGGCTCTCACGTAAGCGACCACATCGTTGGTGCTGGAGCCCGGCGTGAAGATGCGGCCCACGCCCAGCTTCTCCAGTTCGTCGAGGTCCTGGTCGGGTACGATGCCGCCGCCGAACAGCAGGATGTCGCTGGCGCCGCGCTCCTCGAGGGCCTTGCTTATCTCCCGGAAGTAATGCATATGGGCGCCGGAGAGCACCGACAACCCGACCGCCTCGGCGTCCTCCTGGATGGCGGCGTTGACGATCATCTCGGACGTCTGCCGGAGGCCCGTGTAGATGACCTCCATGCCGGCGTCGCGCAGCGCGCGGGCTATGACCTTGGCGCCCCGGTCGTGGCCGTCGAGCCCCGGCTTGGCGATGAGCACACGGATAGGCACGTCGCTCATATGAGAACCGGCTCCCTGTAAATGCCGTACACCTCACGCAGCACGTCCATCTGCTCGCCGAGGGTGCAGAACGAGCGGGCGCAGGCCATGAAGGCGGGCATGGTGTTGGTGCCGTTACTGGCGGCGTCCCGCAACTGCGCCAGGGCCGCGTCGGCCTGAGCCTGATCGCGCTCGCGCCGCACGCGCGCCAGGCGCTCCTTCTGCACACGCACCACCTCGGCGTCCACCAGCTGGATAGGCACCTCCGGGTAGTCCTGCTCGAAGGCGTTGACGCCCACCACCAAGCGCTTGCGGTCGTCGATGGCGCGCTGCTGCCGCCAGCTGGCATCGCCTATCTCGCGGGCGAAGAAGCCGGCCTCTATGGCCGCCTCCACGCCCCCCAGCGCGTCGATCTGCTCGAAGTACTTGAGCGCGCGCCGCTCCATCTCGTCCGTCAGGCTCTCAACGTAGTAAGAGCCTGCCAGCGGGTCGACCGTGTTGGTCACACCGCTCTCGTAGGCGATTACCTGCTGCGTGCGCAGGGCCAGCGTGGCGGCCTCCTCGGTGGGCACCGAGAGCGCCTCGTCGTAGGCGTCGGTGTGCAGGCTGTTGGTGCCGCCGAGCACGCCGGCGAGCGCCTGGATGGCCACGCGCGACATGTTCACGAGCGGCTGCTGGGCCGTGAGGCTCACGCCGGCCGTCTGGGCGTGCGTGCGCAGCATCCAGGAGCGCGGGTTCTTGGCTCCGAACACGTCCCTCATCTGGTGCGCCCAGATGCGGCGGGCGGCGCGGAACTTGGCGATCTCCTCGAAGAAGTCGTTATGCACGTTGAAGAAGAAGGAGACGCGCGGGGCGAACTCGTCTACGTCGAGGCCGCGCTCCAGCGCCTTACGCACGTAGTGGATGCCGTCCGCCAGGGTGAACGCCAACTCCTGCACGCTGGTGGAGCCGGCCTCGCGGATGTGGTAGCCCGACACGGAGATGAAGTTGAAGCGCGGAGCGAACCTGGGACCCCATTCGAAGGTGTCGATGACCAGCTTCACGCTCGGTTCAGGTGGGTAGATGTACTCCTTCTGGGCTATGAACTCCTTGAGGATGTCGTTCTGCAGCGTGCCGCCCACCTTGCCGAGGTCGGCTCCCTTGCGCTCCGCCATGGCCAGGTACATGGCCCAGATGGCGTTGGCCGGGCTGTTGATGGTCATGGAGGTGGTGATCTTCTCCGGGTCTATGCCGTTGAACAGCACCTCCATGTCGGCGAGGCTGGCCACCGCCACACCGCACTTGCCCACCTCACCCTGCGCCATGGCGTGGTCGGAGTCGTAACCCATGAGCGTGGGGAGGTCGAACGCCGTAGACAAACCGGACTGTCCAGCAGCCAGGA
>JBIQNJ010000026.1:0-11255 GCA_044462445.1 Truepera radiovictrix
GTCCGGCGCTCCGGCCAACCGCGTTCCAGACGCCGTCATGGCCGGTTTCAGGGTGATCTCGAGGGCGTCTACGCTCCTCTAGATCACCTGAAGCCAGCACCGAGCTGGTTAGATGGAACTACCTATGCAGCCCTCCCGCCTCCTCTTCATAGACCTGAAGGGCACCCGCCTCTCCGCCGACGAGCGAGAACTCCTAGCCAGCCGACGCTTCGGCGGCATGTGCCTGTTCGGCTACAACATCGTCGACCGCTACCAGCTGGCTGACTACGTGGCCGAGGTGCGCTCGCTGGCAGGCGACGACTTCGTGGTGGCCGTAGACCAGGAGGGCGGGGGCGTGCTGCGGCTGTTCGACGTTCCCTACCCTCCTCCGGCCATGGCTCTTGGCTCAGCTGACGACCTGCAGCTGACCAGGGAGGTGGCCGCTGCCTGCGCCCGCGGTCTGCGGTCGGTAGGCATCAACCTCAACTTCGCGCCGGTGGCGGACGTGAACGTGAACCCGCTCAACCCCGTCATCGCCGATAGGTCGTTCGGTAGCGATCCGCGTGCCGTGGCACGTCACGTGGCAGCCTTCATCGAAGGACTGCAGAGCGAAGGTGTCGCGGCCACGGCCAAGCACTTCCCGGGGCACGGCGACGTGAGCGTTGACTCGCACTTGGCCCTGCCCGTGCTCAACCGAAGCCTTGAGGAGCTCGGCGAACTGGAGCTGCCACCGTTCCGGGCAGCCGCGGACGCCGGAGTGGCGGCCATGATGACCGCGCACATCCTCTTCCCCGCCATCGACCGCCACCTGCCGGCAACGCTGTCGAACACAGTGATCCGCAGGATCTTGCGGGGGCAGCTGGGTTATGAGGGCGTTGTCATCAGTGACGCTCTGGACATGAAAGCCATAACGGACCATCACGCGCCGCCCGAGGCGAACGTGCTGGCCCTGCTGGCGGGCGTCGATGTGCCACTCAACATCGGCACGGTGGCGCATCATGCGGCCAACGCCGCTGGCGTGGACAAGGCGTTGGCGGAGGGGCGGCTGAACTCAGCCGAGGTGACACGGTCGTTGGAGCGGCTCGCTGCACTGGCTACGCAGTACCCTGGGCGTCCGCCAACGCCCGCTGAGGCCTTCCGCTCTGGGGATGTAGAGCTGCTGGACCGTGCAGCCGCGCGGGGTCTCGTGAGCGTCGGGCGCCTTCCGAGGCTAGAGCCCGGAGCTGCGCTGACGGTAGTCACGGCCTCCGGCGTCTGGCGCAACTCAGCCGAGCAGGAGCGCGTGAGCCCCGGGCCAGACCTGATAGAAGAGCTTAAGCGGCGAGGGTTCGACGTGACCGCCGTGGTCTTCGAACCCGAAAGGCTAACCGAGGGGACTTACACCAAGGGTCTTGTGGAGCAGATAACTGGCGGTCTCAGGACCGCCGAGCCGAACCACCTGCTGGTCTACGCCAGCTCTCGGCGCACCCCCCTGACACAAGCGGAGGTGGCGTTCGCCGAAAGAGTGGCAGCCGCCAAGCCGGAGCGGTTCGTGCATGCAGCGTTGTGGAACCCGTACCACGCCGAGCTCTTACCCAAACCGGCGCTCATCTCGTTCGGCTTCAGGCCCGCTAGTCTGCGAGCGTTGGTCTCGCAGCTGTTAAGCGGTGAACCCGGCGGATGAACCTCAGTATTCGCGGTGACCAGATACCGCGGTCAAAGCATCGGGTCGAAACGGTCGCGCAACCAATCCCCGATGTTGTTCACCGCCAGCACGGTGAGCACGATGGCTATGCCTGGCAGTGTAGCTAGCCACCAGGCCGAAGACACATACTCTCGGCCTGTAGCAAGCATCGTCCCCCACGTAGGGATGCTCGGAGGTACACCCAGCCCTAGGAAAGTCAGCGAAGCCTCCGAGATGATCACGGCTCCAACCTGCAAACTAGCCACGACGAGTACAGACGCCATCGAGTTAGGCAGAACGTGGGCCACCATCACACGCAGACTACTCATACCAAGCGCTTCGGCAGCAGTGACGTACTCGGTCTCGCGAAGTACCAAGACTTGGGCCCTCACGATGCGGGCGTACTCGACCCAGCCCGTCAGCGCCAGAACCAGGATGATGTTCCTGAGGCCGGGTCCGAGGGTAGCCATGAAGACGATCGCCATCAGCAGGAACGGGAACGCCAGGAACACGTCTACGAGCCTCATGATGATCGAGTCCGTTCTTCCCCTGAAGTACCCCGCGATAAGGCCAAGCAGGGTTCCCAAGGTCGCAGCCAGCAATACAACAGCGGAGCCGACTAACAGAGACACCCTAGACCCGTAGATCAGCCTACTCAGCACATCCCTGCCTAGCTGATCTGTACCTAGGAGATGCTGGGGAACGCTACCCTCTATCGGAACAGGAGGTGTCAACCGTGCCCGTAGGTTCTGTCGACCAGGGTCGTGGGGAGAGAGGTAGCCCGCGAACACCGCTGCTATGCATAGCGCTACGAGGAACAGTGCGCTCGCTGCTGGCACCGGGTTCGCTAGTAGTCCACGCAGGAGGCCAGCCCTTCTCGCTCGTGGCTGCATAGACGGCTTCGTGTCAACCATAACGGACCCTCGGATCTATCACCGCGTACAGCAGATCGACAACAACGTTCAGCAGGACGAAACCTAACGCGACGACGATCACTGCCGTCTGGACCACCGGGTAGTCGTAATTGTTGATCGATTGAATCAGTAGTCTTCCTACACCGGGCCAAGCGAATATCGTCTCGGTGATGATCGCTCCGCCAAGCAGGTTTCCCAGTTGTAAACCTACGATGGTGACTATAGGTACGAGCGCGTTCCGAAACGCGTGCTTCCAGTTCGTCTGCGTTCGAGATAGACCTTTCGCTCTCGCGGTCCTGACGTAATCGCTGTGCAGTACCTCAAGCATGTTTGAGCGGGTGAGTCTAGCAACTATAGCGGCGAGCCCGGTCGCCAGCGTCAACGCCGGCATAACTATGTGCGCCCAGGAGCCAGAACCGGAAGGAGGCAGCCACTTAAGCTGTACGCCGAACAAGAGGATCAGCATGATCGCCAGCCAGAAGTTGGGTATGGCTCGCCCGACCACAGCAAGCGTCGTGGCTAGGCTATCTATGATGGTGCCCCGGTTCAGCGCAGCAAGTACACCCAGGGCAACCCCCACGGGCACACCGAGCAACAGGGCAGAAAACGCCAGTTGGAACGTGGCGGGGAGCCTTTGAAACACCAGCTCCGTGGCCGACATACCGAACGTATAGGAGGTTCCCAGGTTGCCAGTGACGATGCCGCCGATGAACTTCACGTACTGGAGCCAGATCGGCTCATCTAGACCTAGCACGCGCCTGATGGACTGCAGGTCGGCCATCGACCCTTCAGGGTTCATCAGTAAACGCGCTGGATCTCCGACAACCCTTAGAAGCACGAACGCAAGCGTCGATACGGCTAGCACCACGAAGAGCGCTTGCCACAGACGATTCAGTGCGTACTTGGCCAACGTGACCACACCTCCATACTTGAGCCCAAGAGGGAACCGCGGGGTCCGATGGAAGCTCTTCGGACCCCGCTTCTACTAGCCGCTTACTCCCCTAGACCGTTGCTCACCTGATAGCGATGTCTAGGCCCAGGATGTACTCATCCTTACGTGCCGACCATTCCAGTCTCTCGTTCACTCCGTACAGGTTGGCCTGAAGGAACAGAGCTACGACCGGAAGCTCGTCATACAGGTACGCCTGGATCACCTTAGCAAGTTCTCTCCGCACGACGGGCTCTGCCTCGGCGGCGAACTCTTCTATCATCGCGTCGAAAGCAGGGACCCTGTAGAAGGAGGATGTGCCTTGTGAGTGCAGGAAACCGAGGAGTGGGTTCGCTCCATCCGGTACAGAGGCTCCCCAGTTCGCAAGCCACATCGGCTCTACCTCACCGACCTGTAGGTTGTCCCTGTTGATGTTGCCGATGTACATGTTGCGTCGCACCTGATCAGGAACTACTACGACTTCGGTGCGTATGCCTACGTCGGTGAGCATAGCCGCAACGGCCTCAGCAACCTCGAGTCCCTTGTTGATGACTATCTCGCTGGTGAGTATCCGAAGGTCGAATCCGTCTTCGTAGCCAGCCTCGCGCAATAGTTCTTGGGCCTTGTCTGGATCGTAGGGGTATGGCTCCAACGAAGCGTCATACCCATCCATATCAGAACGCCATATCGTCGCGAGCGGATCCCCATAGCCTGCCAGCAAAGCGTCGATGAGGAGCTGCCGGTCTACGGCATACGCTATGGCCTGGCGAACACGCTTGTCTTTGAGCGGCTCGATACCAGCAAGGTGGTCCATGTTCAGGAAGACCGTGCGACGTCCAGGCGCAGCCTCGACCCGTGTGTCGGGGTTGGCTTGGATCTGAGCAAGGTCGTCGTAGCTTGGAGTAGCGATGATGTCTACTGTGCCGGCAAGCAGTTCGGCCAACCTAGTAGAGGCTTCTGGTATCGGCCTATAGACCAAGCGATCTACGCTGGGCCGGCCCGCCCAGTAACCATCGAACGCCTCTAACACGAACGGTTGTCCAGCACTCCAGGACACGAACTTGTATGGGCCTATCCCGACAGGGTTCCGCGCATACTCTTCTTCAGACACCGACTCCGTATAAACGGGAGGAACGATGTGGAAACCGGAGAAGATCGGGAGGAAACCCGGGACTGGACGGTCGAGCTTGACAACTACCGTGTACTCGTCTTCTGCGACCACGGAGTTGAAGTCACGGAAGTCCGAGTTCAGCCGGATGGCGTTAGGATCCATCAGCCGTTCGAACGAGTACACGACCGCCTCTGCGTTGAACGGTTCGCCGTTGTGGAACTGCAGGCCCTCTCTGAGTTCGAACCGCCACTCAAGGTCGCTAGTCTGAGTCCAGGAGTGGGCAAGCATCGGTAGGATCGACTCCATATCCCCCGTAAGCTCTACCAACCCCGCGTGTAGGTTGAACAGAATATGTCCGCCCAGTGCACCACGCGACTTATGCGGATCCCCGCCTGGCGGGTCCCCAGCGATGGCGATGATGACCTCACTGCTGTCCTGGCCGAAGGCGCTAGCGCCGAAGACTAGCAGGGCAGAAAGGGCGATCAACAGGAACCTCGTGAACCTCACTAGCATGCTTTCACCTTTCGTCCTTCCGAGTCCGGCCATATGCCAAGACTCAACGGAGTGAAGTAGCTGAACGCGCACTATCACAGCTTCAGTAACTTTCTTGCCGTTCCGCATAGGATCTTCTGTCTGCTCTCTTCGCTAACTGGCATCTCTCGAATCGGATCAAGGTTGTACTTGAATCGCCAGATCTTCGTCGGGCTAGCATCAGACCCGAATATCACCTTCTCGTCCGACCGGATCCAGTTCAGTAGCTCTGGACCGATGTTGGGAATCAGGCGGGCTATGTTCGCGAATCTGACCGAGGTATCCATGTAGACGTTGGGATGCTTCCCCACGATGTAAGGATCATGGCTGAAGGGCTGACCGTGAGCCATGATGATCTTCGTCTCAGGATGTCGGATAGCCAACTCGTCTATATGGAGGGACTCCCCGAATCGGATCACCCCGGTACGCAGAAACACCCCTCCCGTATGGAACAGGACCGGAATATCAAGTTCTGCACACTTGTCCATGAGTGGAGCAAGGCGCGGATCGTCGAGAGAGAAGTGTTGTATGGGCGGATGCAGTTTAAGACCTTTGAAACCGTAGTCTCGGACGAGGCTGACTAGGTCGGCAACGGCAGAGCGCTGTGTGGGCATTACAGAGCAGAACCCGATAAGCCGATCTGGATGTTTAGCTACTACATCGACAATATGCTTGTTCGCGGCCTCAACCACAGGGTGTTCGTGTCCGAGAGACTGGATCACCGCAACGTCTATGC
Source organism: Truepera radiovictrix (assembly GCA_044462445.1). Classification (GTDB taxonomy): domain Bacteria; phylum Deinococcota; class Deinococci; order Deinococcales; family Trueperaceae; genus JAAYYF01. The sequence continues at coordinate 5,863 of JBIQNJ010000026.1, forward strand.
CTTCCGCGTCCATCCCTGCTAGAAAGCCCTCAAGGTCAGTGCCTGGCTGGACGTGCGTATGGAAGTCAATTACCACTGGGCGCCTCCTAATGGCGGTCGTGTCACTGCCTTATCGCAGTTGGGAACTCGGGCAGAGCCTAGGCTCGAAAAGCCCGTACTGGTCGACATATTCGTCGCTCAAGCCCTGTTGAACCTCCGTGTTGACACCTTTGAGTGCTAAGTCTATACTTCCTTTCGTCGTTTGTCGAGTGTCGACAGGAAGAGGTAGTTGTGAGCGCATTTGAGATCGCAGGCATATCTGTCCCGCAGGGATCACGCGGCTACGCGAAACTACAGGTTGGACGGTTGGCCGGGGGCTACGACCTGACGCTCCCACTGCATGTTGTTAACGGCCGAGAGGACGGGCCGACCATTCTCATCGTCGCAGCGATTCACGGTGAGGAGATATACGCGACCGAAGCCTGTCGCCAGGTACTCGACAGGTTCGACTCCAACGAGCTTCGTGGAACCATCCTGCTGGTTCCGGCCGCCAACCCACTAAGCCTCGAACAGCAAACTCGCAACACGCCATTCGACATGCTGAACATGAACAGGGTCTTCCCTGGCAAGGCAGACGGCTGGATCTCCGAACGTCTTGCTGCTGCCCTTTCAACCGTGGTCCCCAGAGCTGACGCGATCATCCATATCGACGGTGGATCGGTTGAACGTCTGATTCACTACATCTACATCAAGGATTCCGGCGACGAGTGGGGTAAGAGGGTCTATGAGCTCTCCAAGCTCTTCGGCTTAGAGGTCGCCTACACGGGCCCGTTCTTCGAAGGGTCGCTGTCCGCATACGCGGCCAGTCTAGGCATTCCGTGCATCGTGCCAGAGATCGGCGGCAGTCTGCTCCTAACGAACCCTAAGTACATGGAGGAGACGCTCACCGGTATCACGAACATCCTGTCTCATTACGGCATGGTCGATATCCCGATAAAACTGCCGGAGCGGCAAACGGTCATCACGCGCAGGACCCTGATACGTATCCCGAACGGTGGAATATACGTTCCCAGCGTCGGCTTGGCCGAGCTGAACGTCCCCTTGCCCAAAGATACCTTGCTCGGCACGGTCGTAGACCCTTATTCACTCAAGGCCACCGAAGAGATCCGGGCGCCTTACGAAGATTCGGTCATATTCCAGATGCGTGCACTGCTGTCTGCCGTCCAACCCGGTGACTACGCGTACATCATCGGTGACGGAACTTCAGCGCGACCGATATAGCACTCGACACAAGCACCCCAGAGGTTGCTACTAGGGTTCTCTGTTGTCTTATCGACTTTATAGTCGATAAGACAACGCTGGATTGGAGTCTCGGATGGCGAACGATGAGTTGTTCAAGGACGCGAACGATATCGAGTCAGCACTGAGAGCCCAAGGTTTCCGGGCCGACGAGCACGACTTGAAGGAGATACTGCTTCGCGTCAACGGACTCGTTGAAGGCCTGCTAGCGCTGCAGGCAGCACATACAGATCTTCCAGAAGGACTCGGCTCATATAACGGATGGTGGGCAAGTGACTCTGGCAAGTGAAGCGACGTTCAAAGCCGCTGCCATACAGGCCCTGGAGATGCGCGAAGGCCAGTACTCTCCGAGTGACCTGGTAGAGAACTACCTCTCCCGAATCCAAGCTCACAACAGCTCGATAAGAGCGTTCATCAACCTGGACGAAGCTGGGGCAAGGGCTCGCGCGACCCAGCTAAGCGCGGAGTTAGAGAACGGAGTCATCCGCTCTCGCTTACACGGGACGGTCTTTGCCGTCAAAGACCAACTGCGTCTCTCCAACCTGCCAACCACGGGTGGATCAGCTACGAAAGTTGATACCTCCACTTTACCCGTGGCTACAGTTGTACGTAGGTTGGAAGATGCAGGCGCGATCCTGGTAGGCACGCTCAATACACACGAGTTTCACAACGGGCCGACACGAGACTTCCCTTTCGGTAGACCAAGAAACCCTTGGAACCTGGCACATTCCACCGGCGGTTCGTCTAGCGGCTCTGCCGCTTCTGTCTCGGCAGGGCTCTGCTCCTTCTCGGTGGGCGGCGACACCGGCGGGTCTATCCGCGCGCCCGCAGCAAACTGCGGCGTCGTCGGCTTGAAGCCTACTTGGTCCCGGGTCAGCAGAGCTGGAGTCATCCCTCTTCTTGCCTCTATGGACTGTATCGGTCCCTTGACCCGAAGCGTGGAAGACGCCGAGGCATTTCTAGAGATCTGTTCGGGCGCCGATCCAGCAGACAGAACAGCGGCCCGCAACCACTATGTGGCGCCAGGCAGCGACCTCCAAGACTTACAAGGTATGACGATCGGAGTCATCGAAGAGCTTATCGCCCCGTCGATGTCGTCCGCTGAAGCGATCTCTGCAGCCGAGGAAGCCATAGGTGTTCTCGAGTCGATGGGCGCACGTGTTGTGTCCCGCAGCATCCCTCTGTTGACCGAAACCAGATACGTGATGCCGGCACTAGTGTCTTCTGAGGCCGTTAACTACCACGCTGACTCTCTACGTACCCAATATGACCTGTTCGATCGCAACACACGGTGCTCGATGCTGGTCGGAGCGCTCATTCCCTCAAACCTGGTAAAGCTGGCAGATCGTGTGCGAGCTTCGCTCGCGCTACAGGTGACAGCGGCACTTAGCGACGTCGACGCTTTGGTAGGCCCAACGGCTGGACGGAGCGCACCCCCGATAGTGGAGTTCGAACCATATACAGACGCTGACGACATCCGTAAACGACTCTACGGTGTCGGGATCGCGTCTGGACAACACACGCGGCCGTTCAGCTTCGCTGGCGTCCCCGCACTGACCGTGCCGTGCGGGCTTGACGCGAGCCAGCTTCCTTTAGGTCTTCAGATAATAGGCAAGCACTTTGGCGACAGCACGGTACTGAGCATCGGTAGAGCTTTCGAGAAGGCATTAGGGCGAACCTTCATACCCACAGGCTACTCTTAACGTTTCTCGGCGCGCAGCGATGAGCGTTCATCCGAATCGCCTGTCGCTTTGCTCCAGTAGTTGAACGGATCACCAGCGGCGATCGCGGCAAGCGCGTCATCGCGACCGCTGGTGATCAGGTTACGCATCGTCTCGGCTGCACCTTCTGCGTCCCTGGCCTCTATCTTTGCTATAAGCGCGACTTTCCGGCTGATTATGCCCGCTGCCCGAGCAGCGTCTGTTGAACGCAAGAGACGGGAATATCGGGTAGTCCGACGGAACATATATTGGACCAACTCGTAAAGAGTATGGTTCGGGCAGAACGAGTACAGCTTGTAGTGGAAAGCGGTATTGAGGTCTTGAAGGAGGGGGTAGTCGCCTGCGTCGGCTGCGAGCCGAAGCTCTGCGAGCCTGTCCCGAAGATCTGCGATCTGATCATCTGTGATGGTAGCAACCGTTAGTCTTGTGCACTCAGACTCAAGAAGCGCTCTTATGTCGTAATACTCCCAGGCCAGTTCCATGTTCAGAGGGGTAACCGACGCCCCTCGACCGGGCGAGATCTCGACTAGGCCCTGTTCCGAAAGAACGCGTAACGCCTCCCTCAATGGCGACCGGCTCACTCCGAACTCTTTAGATAGCTCGGTCTCTATGAGCGGGCTGTTCGGAGCGTACTGACCACGGATAATTCGATCAGAGATAATCTCAACAATCTGCTCGGTGAGCGTGTTGCGTTTTATTGTCTCCTGAATCGCTATGTCAATCACGCTCTTTCGAACTAGGCACTGCTCTGGAGATAGGTACCCCACGGACTCCGAGATCTACGTATACGAACGGCCAACCCTGCCAAAAACTTCTCGCGCCCAGCAGTGACTTTACCAAGTCGACGCCAGTCGTGCCTCGACCCGGCCACGCATTAGCTCAAAAACCGCGCAGAACGACAAGATAACTAGACAGTAGTACGACCTGGGCACCAGTTATGGCAAGTTTGAACCAAGTCACATCCGATGTGAGACGCGCGAAGTCAACTAACTGAATTTCCCAGTAGGCCTACGACTTCAGCACCTCCTCAAGCGCCCCCCGCAACACCACCAGCGCCTCACTAAGCGTGGCGTCGTCTATGTTCAGCGGCGTCAGGAACCGAACGGCGTTGCCGTACATGCCGGCTGTGAGCAGCAGCAACCCGCGCTCGCGTGCGGCGGCCACGATGGCCTGGGCCAGTTCGGGGGCAGCCATTCGGCTCTCGCGGTCCTTCACCAGCTCGAAAGCCAGCATGGGGCCGACGTTGCGGACCTCACCGATGTTGACGTACTTCGCGGCCGCGGCGTCTATCTCGGCCCGCAGCTTCTCGCCCAGGGCCACCGCCTTGGCAAGCACGTTATCCTGCTCGAACACCTCGAGCACCGCCAGCGCTGCGGCGCAGCCGAGCGGGTTGCCGCCATAGGTGCCGCCAAGGCCGCCTGGTTCCGGAGCGTCCATAAGCTTTGCGGTACCCACCACCGCCGACAGCGGCAGGCCGCCGGCCAGGCTCTTGGCCATGGTCACTATGTCGGCCTTAACGCCGGTCTGTTCCAGGGCGAACATGGTGCCCGTGCGGCCGAAGCCGGTCTGGATCTCGTCGATTATCAGGAGGAAGCCGTGCTCGTCGGCGCGTTGGCGCAAACCCTCCAGGAACTCCTTAGGCGCGGGTAAGAAACCGCCCTCGCCCAGCACGGGCTCGAGCAGCACGGCGGCAACGCGTCCTGGCGCCACCTGGGCCTTGAGCAGTTCGTCGAAGGCACTAAGCGCACGCTGCACGTCCCAGCCACGGTACGTGTACGGGAACGGCGCCTGGAACACCTCGGGAGCGAAAGGCCCGAAGTTCTGCTGGTAGGAGGACTTACCGGTCAGGCTCATGCCCAACAGGGTGCGCCCGTGGAAGCCGTTATGGAACGTGATGATAGCCGACCGCTTGGTGGCGGCGCGGGCGATCTTGACGGCGTTCTCAACCGCCTCGGCGCCGGTGCTCAGCAGCAGCGTCTTGGCCGGTCCGCGTACGGGAGCGATGGCGTTGAGCTTCTGCGCCAGCCTCACGTACGGCTCGTAGGTGACCACCTGGATAGAGGCGTGCGTCAGTTTCTCTACTTGCTCCTGAACCGCCCGCACCACACGCGGATGGCTGTGCCCGGTGTTCATGACGCCGATGCCGCCTACGAAGTCGATGTAAGACCTGCCGTTGACATCGGTGATCCTGGCGCCTGAGGCGCTCTCTGCCACGACAGGGTGGGCTACCGCCAGACCGCGAGGCACGTTGGCGGTGCGGGCATCGAGTACGGCTTGGGTCTTGCTCTTATCGGCTACTGCGCTTTCCATGTCTTGGTCTCCACCTTGTGCGCCACGTACATAGGCGTGTGTGAATTGGGCGGTTCTACTGGCTCCTAAAGGTACACCTCTTGG
>JBIQNJ010000026.1:11355-34302 GCA_044462445.1 Truepera radiovictrix
GCGACCTCCGGGCCGGAATAGGTGGCGCACAAGGTGACCTTGGCGTCGTAAACGTACGAGTTCACGTAATGGTATGGCTGAGCGACCAGGTCCGAGGACAGCATGAGGTTGAACGTCGAAGCGTCGTCGTCCTCTTGCCGTTCTGCCAGCACGAACGTGGCCGAGGTAGTGCGGTCAGCCTCTACTCCACCTTTCGGGGTAACGACGAACGTGATCTTGGCCGACTCACCCACCTGAAGGTAGCCGATACCAGCCAAAGACTCCTCAGGATTATCGCCTTCAAGAACGATCTTGAAGTTCGTCCCGGCGGAGTCGGTCACGCCGCAAGCGGACAACACGATGCCGAACGCCGCCACGGCAGCCAACAGGGGCGCGCGCCGCCACAGCGGTAGGCGCACGGCAAGGACCTGCTTAGGGTTCATCTGTCACCATCCGTTCACCTCTAGCTGTAGCACGTAGGTATGCGCGATCAGGTGGAATCTTTCATGGCAACCCGGCGATAACCATGTGCCTACCGAGAACTCATGCTGAACCGCCGCTCGACGAGGTTCGTCAGCAGTATCAGCGCGGTGCTGAGCCCGATCATGATGACCCCGATGGTGGCCACCTTGCCCCAGTAGGCGTCGTGCACGGCGCGGTACATGAGCACCGACAGCACCTCCGTGCCGGGGCGCGCGAGGATGACCGACAGATCGAGCTCGCGCATGAACATCACCGCCATCAGTGTCCAGCCCGAGATGATGCCTGGCATGGCCAGAGGCGCCACGATCCTTCTTAGAGTGCGCATGAAGCCGGCACCGCTGATGAACGACGCCTCCTCCAGGTCCTTGCCTATCTGGATGAACGTACTGGTCAGAGGCCTGATGCCGAACGGCAGGTAGGTAGCGACATAAGCGATGAGCAGAGCCCAGATAGTGCCGTAGGCGCCAGTGCGCACGAACGCCCACATGAAGCCGATGGCCAGCACCAAGCCAGGGAACGCGAACGACGTGAAGGCGAAGACCTCCAGTATGGCGCTGCCCACGTTCCGCACCCGCACGATGATGTACGAGGCCAGGGTGGAGAGCACGATGCCGATGGTGGCCCCCACCAGGGCCAGGAACACGCTGTTGTAGAAAGCCGTGGTGGTGAGGCGATCGCCGAGGATGGTCTGCCAGTGCGTGAGCGTGAACATGGAGAACGCGCGCGGACCGGGCGCCATCATGTAGGGGATGAACGACACGTACGCGAGCACGAGCACGGGCACCACGACGAGCAGGCCGCCCACCAGCAACGTGACCAGGCCAAGCGGGAGGCGCCAGGGCCCGAGCTTCACGCGCTGCGGCTTGTAGCCGCGGCCGCCGATGGTGACGAACCGCTCGGCCGCCCGCGTGTAGTAGCGGTAGATGACCACGAGCACTATGGCGGTGGCCAGCACGCTGATGCCCACGGCAGCGGCGCGACCGTAGTCGGGCAGGAAGCCGGTCGTGACCATGCGGTACAGGTAGGTGGTCAGCACGTCTATGCGGGCGGGCATGCCCAGCACGGAGGGTATAGCGAACGCCCCCAGGCTGCGGATTATCACCAGCATTATGGCCGCCAGCAGCGCCGGCTGCAGCATCGGCAGGATGATCTTAAGCATCGTGCGCCGCGTGGTGCCGCCGCTGATCCACGAGGCCTCCTCCAGCGCCGTGTCGAACGAGCGCATGGCGGCGGCTATCACCAGGTAGGCCACGGGCAGCTCAAGCAGACCCTCGATGAAGATCATGCCGGGCATGGAGTAGATGTTGATGATGGGCAGCCCCAGCGTGTCGCGCAGGAACACGTTGATGATGCCGTTGGTGGGGTTGAGCAGGATGGCCCAGCTTGTGGCGAAGGCCAGGTGCGGCACCATCATCGAGAGTATGGGGATGATGTGCAGCAGCCCGCGGAACGGTGCGTCTGTACGGAAGTTGAGGTACGCCAGCCCGAACGCCAGCACCGTGGCCAGGATGGCCGAGCCACCGGTGAACAGGAGCGTGTTCCAGAAGACGCCGTACAGGCGCGCGTCCGTGTACACGCGGATGTACTTCTCGAACGTGAAGTTGCCGAACGCCCCGAGACCCTGGGAGAAACTGCCTATGACGAGCATGATGGCGGGCGCCAGGGTGAGTACGCCGACTATAGCCACGAGAGCGATGGTAAGGATGGTGGTGTTAACGCTGCGCACGGTGGCCCTCACACACAGTGGCACTACCCAAGCACTGCAGGTCAGCGGTAGCTGCGGCAACGCCGCGCAGGCTCCGTTCGGTGGCGGCCACGGCGGTCATCCCGTGATGAACCGGCAGCCCACCGGCTTGAAGTAGAGAAGTACCTGCTGGTCGGGTACCACCGTGACGGTCGACGGCACCCGCAGCGTCAGCCGCTCGGTGCCGGCCTCGACCTCGACTTCCCTGGTCTCGCCTAGGAAGGTAGCGGCCAGCACGGTACCAACAGCATGGTTGGCCGGCAGCTCGGCAGGTATGGCCTGGTCGAGTATCTCCACGAACTCCATGCGCACGGCCACGGTGCCGGCCTGCCCGATGGTGGTACCGGGCGCGGCCTCGCACCGAAGCTGGCCCACCGCGGAGTCTACGAGCAACTCGTGCTCGTCTGCACCGCCTATGACCGTGGCCTTGATGAAGTTGGCCTTGCCCATGAAGTCGGTGACGAAGCGGCTGTTACTTCTGAAGTACACGTCTTCCGGCGTGCCGCGCTGCACGATGTTGCCGCCCTGCATGACCACCACGTCGTCGGATAGCGCCAACGCCTCGAAGCGGTCGTGGGTCACGTAGAGCGAGGTGATGCCCAGGCGCGTGAGCAGTTCGCGCAGCTCCGCACGGGTCTCCTCACGCAGCTTGGCGTCTAGGTTGCTCAAGGGCTCGTCGAACAGGATGACGCGTGGCTCGGAGACGATGGCGCGCGCCAGCGACACGCGCTGCTGCTGGCCACCCGAGAGCGCCGTGGCCGGACGCTTCTCGTAGCCGGCCAGCTGCACGAACTTGAGGGCCTGGGCCACCTTGTCCGCCATCTCTGCCTTGTGCATGCCCTTGCTCTCGAGGGGGTAGGCCACGTTGCCGAACACCGACATGTGCGGCCAGATGGCGTACGTCTGGAACACCATGCCGATGCCGCGCTTGTCTGGGCTCAGGGAGGTGGTGCGGGTGCCGTCAGACTGCCACACCACCGAATCCCCGATGCTGATCTTGCCGGAATCCGGGGTCTCGAGGCCGGCGATGCAGCGCAGCAACGTGGTCTTGCCGCAACCGCTGGGGCCTAGGAGCGTCGTCACCGTGCCGTCGGGTACGTGCAGGTTGATGTTGTTGAGCGCCGTTACCGTGCCCTCGGACGACTCGAACGTCTTACGCAGGTTCTCGACCCGTATCTCCATCTAGTCCCATCCTCGAAGCTCGCCTGTCAGTGATATAGCCCTTGTATATCGCAAAATACGGGCCGGTGCCCACCCGGCACGCCGTCAGGCGTCCGAGCAGGCACCGGTTGTAACTCCGTGAAGCGCTTAGCGGAAGATCTCTCCGAACACTTCGCCCCATTCGGCGATCTCTTCGTCGGTCATGCTGGCGAGGGGCAGCACGGTGGCCTCGTCGATGCCCGGGATGGGCGGGAAGACACCCGGGGCGAGAACGTACTCACCCACGTCTTCAGCGAGGATCTTGCTGGACTCTTCGCCCAGCCAGTAGTCGATGAACAGCTTGCCGGCCTCGGGGCTGGGGGCGCCGGCCGCGAGAGCTATGCCGCGCGGGGTGCCGAACATGGGCTCGGACACGCGCGCCCAGTCGAGCGGAGCCGGGGCGAGCGTGACGATGTACTTGGGCATGGAGATACCGATGTGCATCTCGCCCGAGGAGATGGGGCCGGGGGTGGGGCCGAAGGAGCCCACCAGCATGGGGCGGTTGGCGGCCAGGCCGCGCACGAACTCCCACCAGGCGTCCTCGCTGCCGAACACGTCGTGGTCCTTAAGGCCCACCAGCCACTGGATGGTGGTGGCGTGCGAGGCGGGGTTGGCCATCACGATCTTGCCGGCCCACTTGGGATCGGTGAGGTCCATGTACGAGGTCGGCACGTCTTCGGCGGCCACGAGCTCGGTGTTGTAGATGAGCGCCACGTACTCGATGCCGAACTGCTGGATCATGCCGTCGGGGTCACGGCTCCACTCGGGGTAGCCGGCGGCCACGGGGGAGTCGTACGGCTGGAGCAGCCCGAACTCCTTGAGGATCTCGAGCAGCGGCAGCGGAGCCTGCAGCACGGAGGCCAGCTGCCGGCCGGCCTGGTACTCGGTGAGCAGGGTGGCGGCGAAGCCTTCGGTGGAGATGCGGGTGTAGTTGGCGGTAACGCCGTACTCAGCGGCGAAAGCCTCGAGAACGGGGTCCACCGCCGTGATGTTGGCGTAGTACTCGAGCGAGCCTTCGGCCTGGGCGGCGGCGATCTGCTCGGCAGTCTGCGCACTGGCGAAGGTGAGGGCTATAGAGACCAGTACGGCCCCGAGAAGGTTGCGTTTCTTAACCATCAGGGTTTCCTCCAAAGGTTTGTGTGCTTGCACGGGATAGCCCGCTCACGCATCACGGCGAGCGGGCTATCCAGGTCAAGTCGCTAACACCTTCTTAACCTAACGGTCTTGTTCCAGCCGGTTGTCAGCTACGGGCCATGCCTCGTAACGAGGCTGCACCAGTGGCGCGCCAGGGCGTGGCGTTACGAAGCTCGGCCGACCAACCAGCTGCAGTCGATGGGTAGGCCTCCCCGCAGCTGCCGGTCGCTCACGCCTGCGACGCTCAGCCGGCCAGCCAGCCGCCGTCGATGGGTATGTACGCACCCGTCATGTACGAGGCGTCATCGGAAGCGAGGAACACTATGAGCTTGGCGATCTCGCTGGGGTCGCCGAAGCGCCGCATGGGGGTCAGTCCCATGAGCCAACCCGTCATCTGCTCGTCCTGGAAGATGCCCTCTGTCATGCCCGTCTTGACCACACCAGGGCCTATGGCGTTGACGCGAACGCCCTGGGTGGCATAGGTGAGCGCCGCCGACTGGGTGAGGCCGCGCACGGCGTGCTTGCTGGTGGAGTACGAGGGGTCGCCGGGAGAAGCGCGCTCGCCCATGGTGCTCGAGAGGTTGACCACGGAGCCGCGGTTCTTGAGGATCTCTGGCAGGGCATGCTTCATGCCCAGGAAGGTACCCGTGACGTTGACGGCCTGCACGCGCTCGAAAGCTTCGAGCGCCACCTCGTGCAACGGCACGTTCGGCCCCGCCGCAGAGATGCCGGCGTTGTTGACCAGGTAGTCTATGCGACCGAACGCAGCCACGGTGGCCGCCACCATGTTCGCCACCGACGCCTCGCTACTCACGTCCACCTTCACGAACTTGCCACGGCCACCCGACTCCTCGATCAGGCGCACCGTCTCGTTACCGCCCTCCTCGGCGTAGTCGGCCACCATGACCGCCGCGCCGCGCCGCACGAACTCCAGCGCCGCCGCCCGGCCGATGCCCGAGCCTGCTCCCGTTACCAAGGCCACTTTGTCTTTCATGCTTTCACACTCCTTAACGCCAGAGTAGCGCCGAGGCCACGGGGCTTTTGGCCTTGGGAAAGGGCCTGACTGACGCGGCTTCAGGCCCGCCACGGCCGGGCCGATCGGACTCTTCCCTAACGCGCAGCCAGACTAGGTGGGTCGGACCGTCATGCAATCCGCCCGGTCTCCCATTAGTCTCTAGTCAAGATGCTGGCGTGGCGCGATGACGCTCTTAAGTCGATGGTCGGGCAGCGGTTCGATGTACTCGTCATCGGCGGCGGCGCCACGGGTGCTGGCATCGCTCTCGACGCAGCCTCGCGGGGCCTCTCGGTCGCCCTTCTAGAGCGGGCGGATTTCTCGGAGGGCACCAGCAGCCGTAGCACCAAGCTGCTGCACGGAGGCGTTCGGTACCTGGAACTGGCGGTCAAGCGGCTCGACCGCGCGCAGTTCCGCCTCGTGAGAGACGCCCTGCACGAGCGCCACACGCTCCTGCGTCTGGCGCCGCACCTGACCCGCACGGTGCGGCTGGTGACGCCCCTATACAGGTTGTTAGAGCTGCCCTACTACTGGACCGGGCTCAAGGCATACGACCTGGTCTCGGGGCCGGGCTTCCGCATAGGTTCGAGCAGGCTGCTCAGCCGCGAAGAGACTTTGCGACGCCTCCCAGGCATACGCGCCGAAGGGCTGCGTGGCTCGGTCATGTACTACGATGGCCAGTTCGACGACAGCCGCATGAACGTTGCCCTCGTGCGCACGGCCGAGGCTAACGGCGCGGTGGTGCTTAACCACGCTGAAGTGAGGGCGCTTCTGGGTGGACCGGGCCGCGTTACCGGAGCGCGGTTCGAGGACCGCGTGGGTAGCGGAAGCTACGAGGTCGAGGCCCAAGTGGTGATCAACGCCACAGGCCCCTTCGCAGACGAGATACGCATGCTGGACGACCCCTCGGCCGAGAAGATACTGACGGCTTCGTCAGGCACACACATAGTGCTGGCCGGCAACCTGCTCGCGGGCGACACAGGGATGCTGCTACCCCGCACCGACGACGGCCGCGTACTGTTCCTGCTGCCGTGGCAGGGTCACACGCTGGTGGGCACCACGGACAACCCCGCCACCGCGGAGGCTTACCCCACTGCGCCAACGGAGGACATCGACTACCTGCTGGACCACCTGGGCCGCTACCTGGAGCGCGGCCTCAGCCGCGCCGACGTGCTGTCTGCGTGGACCGGCTTCAGGCCGCTCGTCAAGCCCCAGCGCTCGGTGGCAACGGCGCAGATAACCCGTGACCACCACATAGAGGTGTCGGAGAGAGGCCTCGTGACGGTAACGGGCGGCAAGTGGACGACCTACCGGCACATGGCGAGCGACGCGCTCGACCGCGCCATCGAGACCGGCAAGCTTAGCGCAGGACCCAGTCGCACGGCCGAGCTGCAGCTCGTGGGCGCAGCAGGCTACGGCCCCACGTTGGCGAGCGAACTGGCCGCCAGGTACGAGCTGGCGGCAGACGTCGCCGGGCACTTGGCCCACGCCTACGGCGGCGAAGCACCGGAAGTGGCGGAGCTAGGCCGCCAGCTCGGTCTGCTGCAACGCCTTCACCCTAGGCACCCGTACCAAGAGGTCGAAGTGGTGTTCGCGCAGATGCGGGAGTACGCCGTTACTGCGGACGACGCGCTTGAGAGGCGACTACGTTTGGGCTTCCTCGACCGCGACGCGGCTGAGAGCGTGCGGGGGCGGGTTGGGGAGCTGCTAGCGGCAGCCCTGCGCAGCTCACATTCGTAGCTAGGGCGCCTCAGCGCGGCTCCGCTGCGGACTCAAACGCCAGAGCCAGTTCCTCCACATCGTCCGTGAAGAAGCCGCTTACCCCTGCCGTCACCTGCTCCGGCAGGTAGGCTTCCCACCTGTCTTGCGCCACGCCCAGCGTCGTGCCCAAGACAAGGTGCCCCTGCTTCCGAGCTGCCGCGATAACCCCGTTGATCCCTGGCTCAGGTGGCGCGAACAGCACCGCTTCAGCCCCTGTTCTAGCGAGACGAAGACCGGGCGTAAGCGTGCCCGTCCTGAAGAGCAGCCGGGGCAGCTCTGGAGCCATACGAGCCACGGCTGCGAGCGGGCTGGCGTTACCCGATATCAGAACAGTATCCCTATCACGGCCCGATCTCCTGAGCAGTGTGACCAGCTCTCGCTCTATGCCGGGATAGCGCTCGGATCCATGCTTGAGTTCGATGATGGGCTTCAGATCGAGCGCCATCACCTCCTCCAGTAAGGGAACCCGCTCCCCCACGAACGCCTCGCCGAACCAGCTGCCCGCATCCAGCCTTCGTATCTCGCTACTAGACAGGTCGAGTATCTGACCGCTACCGTCCGTGGTCCTGTCAACGGCCTCGTCGTGCATCACTATCAACGCGCCGTCGCGACTCATGTGCACATCTAGCTCTACCGCGTGCGCCCCGGCGGCACCAGCCGCGAGGAAGGCCGCGAGCGTGTTCTCAGGCGCCCGCTTCGCGAGCCCACGGTGTGCGATCACCCAGGGTGTCATTCGGTGGTGGCCACATCCGCCTTGTCGCGGAGCCAATCACCGACGGTGCCGACCGCCATCGTCAACGCCATGAGCGCCAGGCTCGGCATCACGCTTATCCACCAGGCCGTGTTCAGGTAGCTGCGGCCGTCGTCGATCATGTTGCCCCATGACGGTGTGGGCGGACGCACGCCTATCCCGAGGAAGCTGAGGCCGCTCTCCAGCAGTACGATGCGGCCGAGGTTCAAGGTCAGCAGCACAACGATGGGTGAGATGAGGCTGGGAAGCAAGTGGCGGAACATGATGCGTCCGGCTCCTGCCCCTAGTGCTACCGCCGAGGTAACGAACTCCTGATCACGCAATGACAGCACGGCGCCGCGCACGACCCTGGCGTAGTACGGCCAGGTCGAAAGCGCGGCTATGCCTATCAGGACCGGGATGCTCGAGCCCAGGACGAGTGCCACGGCGATGGCAAGAAGGAGGAACGGCATGGACAGCTGCAGATCTACGAGGTACATGATCACCTGATCCCAGCCGCCGCGCGCGAAGCCGCTTATCAGTCCCAGCGGCGTTCCTACCAGAGCCCCGAGCAGGCACGCCGTCAGGCCTATCGCCAAGGACACGCGGCCGCCGTAGAGGATGCGGCTCAGGATGTCTCGGCCCGTGGCATCAGTGCCCAGCGGGTGCTTCATGCTTCCGCCGTCCAGCCAGGCGGGGGGCTGAAGCCGGGCGCGCAGGTCTATGGCTGAAGAGTCGAACGGTGCCAGTTGAGGCGCGAGCAGGGAGCAGGCCACGATGAAGATGATGACCAGGACGCTTGCCAGCACGAAGGGGCCCGGGAGCTTGAAGCGCCGCCTCGGCGCAGCGCCTTTCGTAGCGTCTGTCATGTGTAACTTATCCGTGGGTCGATGAACGTGTAGAGCATGTCCACCAGAAGGGTGATGAGGCTGAACGCGAAGGCGGAGATCAGCACCACCCCCTGAATGACCGCGTAATCGCGTGACCTTATCGACTGCACGGCCAGCCAGCCGATGCCCGGCCAGGCGAAGACGGTCTCGACTATCGCCGAGCCGCTGATTATGCCGGCCAACTGCATTCCGGCTACCGTGACCACAGGGATGAGCGCGTTCCTGAGAGCGTGCTTCATGACGACCGTGCGCGGCGACACTCCCTTCGCCTGGGCCGTGCGGATGAACTGTTGGTTTATCACGTCGAGTACGGAAGCGCGCGTTAAGCGGATCAGGAACGCCAACGGATAGAGCGTGAGCGTGACCACGGGCAACACCAGAGATATAGGACTATCGCGCCCGAAGGAAGGCAGGACCTGCAGGGAGACGCTGAACAGAAGGATGAGCAAGATACCGATAACGAAAGATGGCAGGGACTGGGCAAGCAGACTGAAGCCCATGATCAGGCGGTCGAAGAGGGAGTTGCGCCGCATGGCGGCCACGATCCCCAAGGGGATGGAGATGAGCACCGAGAGCAGCATGGCGCTGAGCCCGAGTTCTACCGTGGCAGGTACACGCTCCACGATCACGTCCAGTGCGGGTCGAGCGTAGGCTATCGACCGGCCCAGGTCGAGCTTGAGAAGGTTCGTCAGGTAGTTGCCGTACTGCATAGGCCAGGGTCGGTCCAACCCCAGGGAGGCGCGCATAAGCTCGCGGTCTGCCAGGGTGGCAGTGTCGGGTAACAGGAGAGCGATCGGATCGCCGCTCAACCGACTCAGCACGAACGTAAGCGTTATCACACCGAATAAGGTCAGCAGGGCACGGAGGATCCGCGCCAACAGGAACGTCGGTGACAAGTAGAATCCGTCCTCGCTCTAGGCGCCCCGTCCGCGGCCGGCGTGAGCCTAGCCGCGGACAGGCGCTCGGGTTCATCTGTGGGTTTACCTGAAGCTAAGGTTGCCCGGTCGGAAGTCGAGCAGCTGGCGTGGGTGAGGCTGCCAGACCACGTGGGACCTGACAGCAGAGATGTCGACATTCTGATAGACCGGCGTGTAAGGCAGGTCCTCTTCGAAGATCTCGACGATGCGGCGGAAGTCGGCGTAACGTTGCACCGGGTCGAGGGAGGTGCCGGTACGGGCGATGAGTTCGTCGAACTCGGCGGGCGGCTCGTAGTAAGCCGGGCGCCATATGGTGCCGTCCAGCCACGACTCGAAGAGGATCTGGGCGTCGCCATCGGCGCCGCGACCCTGTAGACCCATCTCCGTCTGACCTGCAAGGTACCGGTCGAGGAAGGCGCTGCCCTCAGTGCCGTCAAGCACTACGTTCAGGCCTACCTCCTGCCACATCTGCGCCAAGGCGGTGGTTATGAGGTCGCCGTTCGGGTAATAGCCGGTAGTGAACTCGAAGCGGATCGGTTCACCCGCGTATTCGCTCTGCGCCAACGCCTCGCGCGCGCCTTCGGGGTCGTAGGGGTATATGGCGCGCGACTCGTCGAAACCGAAATCGCCGGGGAGTAGAAGGTCGGTCATAGCCCGCGAGCGGCCGTTCCAGAGCTCCTCAGCTATGAGCTCGCGATCTATCGCGAGGTGGAGAGCTTTGCGTACGAGCGGATCGGCCGTCGGGCCGTTGCGCGTGTTGAAGTGCACGGTCATGTAGCTCTGCACCGGAACACTGACCACCTCGATGGCGCCTGTGCCCTGAAGCTGCGCCACCTGGTCGACAGGTACCTGCGTGATCAGGTCGACATCGCCGGCCTGCAGCGCCGCCACCCGGGTAGCGTCTTCCGGGATGAACCTGATAACTACCCGGTCGGCCGCCGGCCTGCCCGCCCAGTACTGACCATGCGCCTCGAGCACGATCCTATCGTTGGTGCGGAACTCGAGCACGCGGTAGGGACCGGCGCCGATCGGCTGCGTCTGACGAGTCAGTTGATCGAGATCCTCCGTGCCCTCAGACGTGATCGAGGTCCAGTAGCTCGTTAAGCGAAGCGGGAGCAGCGGATCGGGAGCGGGCGTCGTGAAGGTGACCTGGTACTCGCCCGTCGCTTCCACGCTGCTTATCTGCCGCCTGACCTGCGAGGCCGCCACTGAAGCGTTCGTTTCGTCTAGCAGCCGCCCGAAGCTGTAAACGACATCGGAGGAGGTCATCTCGGTGCCGTCGTGGAAGATCACCCCCTGGCGCAGCTCGAAGACCCACTCGTTGCCCTCGTTGGTCCAGCTCAGGGCAAGCGAAGGCTCCAGCTCGCCGTCGGCACTGAAGTGAACGAGGGCGTCGGCGAAGATACCGAAGACCCTGGAACCGACGACGTTCGGACCGATGGAGGTGTGGATGTCGAGTGACTCAAGCGTGGCGTTGAGGCCCACTGTCAAAGTGGTGGCTTGTGCGGCTGCCGTCGGAAAGAGGGTCAAGAGGCCGAGGCTGACCGCCAACAAGGCAGACAGCAACCTAGATCTTTGTCGGAGATGGTTGATCATCGGGGGAAGATCTCCAATAAGAATGAAGTACGCCACCGGCACGCTGGCCTAGGACGCAAGAGAACTATAGCCGGGGATTGTCATGCCTGTCCTCCCCGGACTCCGGCCCGACTACTCTGGACTCCGGCCCCACTACTCTGATAGGCGGGTGCGCTTCTGGCGCTATACCGATCGTATAGCCGCATTACTTAAAGAGGTACCGGCGGCTCACTTGCCGCCCACAGCCCTCGTGATCTTGTCGGCACAAGCGCTGACCTCAGGAACGAGCTCTATGAGCCGTTCCTCACCTATGTAGACCGAGGCGCCTGTGAGGCTGATGGCCGCAACCGCACGTCCATGCACGTCTCGGATGGGCGCCGCACAGCACCGTATGCCGATCTCGTTCTCCTCGCGGTCGAAGGCGTGTCCTGCCGCGCGGACCGCGCGTATCTCCTCCAGGAACTCCTCTTTCGTGCGGATGCTGTGCTCGGTGCGTGGCTCGCCTGGTTGAAAGTACTCTCCCCAGCGGTGCTCTGGCAGCGCAGAGATGAGCACCTTGCCCATGGCGGTGTGTTGCGCCGGCGTTCTCAGGCCCACGTACGACGCCATCTGGAGGCCCCGCCGCCCCTCGACCTTGTGCAGGTAGACGATGTCGGTGCCGTCTAGAACCCCAAGGTGCACCGTCTCCCTGGTAGCACCGGCCAACTCCTCCATAGGTGCACGGGCGGCACCCTCGACTGGCATGCCGCGCTTCGCCTTCTCACCGTACTCGATCAGCTTGACTCCCAACCGGTAGTCGTGCTGCTCCTGGCGCAGTACCCCCACCTCCACCAGGTTGGCCAGCACGCGGTGGGCGGTGCTCTTGGGCATGCCGCTCGCTTCGGCGATAGCTGTGAGCGTGGAGTGTCCCTGGGTCACCAGTTCGATGACCTTGAACGCCTTCTCTACCGACCTGATCATTCGCCTCCGGATCATATGTCGAGACGGGCGCGTGCCCGGCCGACGCCTACCATTGTTCCACATCATGGAACTGCTTTCCATCATGTTGAACTTTTATGTCAGCTTGGTGTACCGTTCCGGTAACAGAATCGTCCAAGCAGCCCCCTCCCTAAGACTCAGCGTCCAGGGAGGCGCACGCATAAGGAGAGGCCATGTCGACCGTTGAGCAGCGCCTAGAAGCCGCTGGCCTGCAGCTGCCAGAGCCAGCCGTACCGGTAGCGAACTACACGCCGACGATGCGCGTCGGCAGCCTGTTGTTCGTGTCGGGGCAGGGTCCGACCGTGAAGGGCACACCCGTCTACCAGGGCGTGGTCGGCGAGACCATCTCCGAAGAAGACGCCGTCAAGGCTGCAGAGTTGTGCGCCCTGAACAGCATCGCGGCCCTCAAGGCAGAGCTCGGGAGCCTGGACCGCGTTAAGCGCATCGTCAAGGTGTTGGGGTTCGTCGCGAGCGGCTCAAGCTTCGAACGGCAACCCTTCGTGATGAACGGCGCATCCAACCTCTTCGTCACCGCCTTCGGGCCCGCTGGCAGGCACGTTCGCAGCGCCATAGGGACGAACAAGCTGCCGTTCAACATCCCGGTCGAGATCGAGATCATGGCCGAAGTGGCTTAAGTGAGCTCCGTGTGCCCAGCATCCCAGAGGAGAGGCCGACTCACATGGGTTCGCTAACAGTCGCGTTCAAGGCGAAGCCCGCGCTTGCCATCCTGCGTGGGGCGTTCCAGTGGCCCGAGATCGAGGGCATCGTCGAGAGCCTCATCACATCCGGCTTTCCAGCCATCGAATACACCTGGAACAGTCCGCGAGCGGAAGCCGTGGTTGCACGCCTGCATGAGACCTACGGCCAACAGATCCTCGTCGGCGCAGGCACGATCCTTAAGTCCGACCAGGCTCGGGCAGCCGTGAGCGCCGGCGCCAGCTTCCTCGTTACGCCGAACTGGAACCCCGAGGTTTCGGACGAGGCCAAGCGTGCCGGAGTCCAGCTTCTGCCCGGCGTCTTCACGCCTACGGAGGTCGCGCTGGCGAACGCAGCCGGTTGGCCGGTCCTCAAGCTGTTCCCGGGCGGCACCGGGGGGCCTGCCCACCTGCAGGCGCTGAAGGGGCCGTTCGACGGTGTCGAGTTCGTCGTTACCGGCGGGGTGACGACCGAGAACTGCGAAGCCTACTTCGCCGCTGGTGCCCTGGCCGTGGCCATCGGTTCGTCGGTGTTCAAGCCTGGCCGAGGCTTGCAACAGGTCCACCAAGACATCGCGCGCCTCTCAAGCGTGCTCGAGAGCATCGGGGAGCCTTCGTGAACGCCCAGCCTAGCTACGACGTGACCGCGTATGGAGAAAGCATGCTGCGTCTGTCCGTCGAGCACGGTCAGTACCTCGTGGGCGCTAACAGCCTGGACTTGAACGTCGGTGGCGCCGAGAGCAACGTCTGCGCCGCGCTGGCCCAGCTTGGGTACAGATCCGCGTGGTTCAGCGCCTTGCCCAGATCGCCCCTCTCGAAGATCGTCACATCACGCCTCCAGCAACTAGGCGTAGACACGAAGGGCGCCCTAGAGGTGGAGAGCGGACGACTTGGCGTGTACTACCTCGAGTCGGCCCATCCACCGCTTCCGACTACGGTGGTCTATGACCGACAGTACTCGAGCTTCTCTCAGCATGAGGTGACCAGCGAACAGGTCGCCGGCCTGCTCGATACCCGGGTTCTGCACCTCACAGGTATCACGGCAGCGCTGGGCAGCAAACCTCGCTCTTCTCTGCGGCGGCTAGCTGCTGAAGCACGTGACCGGGGCGTGGCCGTGAGTTTTGACGTCAACTACCGAGAGCGGTTGTGGAGTCTGGCCGAGGCTAGAACCGTCCTAAGTGAGATGCTGCAACAGGCCAACATCTTGTTCTGCAGCCAACGGGACGCCGTACGGCTGTTCGGTAGTGAGGCGGACGGGGCTTCGGCACTGCAGACCTTGCGCGCCGAGACACCTGCCGAACTGATCGTCGTTTCGGCCGGCGAGCTAGGCGCCTACGCCGATCACGCCGGCGAGCAGCTACATGTGCCGGCCGTGCCTACAAGCATCGTCGACCGACCAGGCGCGGGAGACGCCTTGGCAGGCTCCGTGCTGCACGGCCTCCTCTCGGGCAGCGTCCTGCGAGGTCTTCAGTTGGGAGTAGCCCTTGCGGCTATCGTCCTCTCTCACCACGGCGACACGGCCTTCGTTGATCGCAACTCGCTTGAGGCCGCGGCGTTACGCCGTGATGTCGAGATCGCACGTTGAAGCATTCGAGCTTTGGCCCATAAGGGCAACGGATGGAGGTGGTAGGCAGAAGCACGAACGCCGCAAGAACCCGACAAGCAACTCGCCCCTGAAAGGATCCAACTGACGATGTCGAAACTAAGAAGAGTGCTGGCCCTAGCAGTGCTTGCGCTGCTGGTGCCAGCTGCTGCGTTCGCCCAGAACGACCAACTCACCGTCGCAACGA
The DNA here is from genome assembly GCA_044462445.1 of Truepera radiovictrix. Lineage (GTDB taxonomy): Bacteria > Deinococcota > Deinococci > Deinococcales > Trueperaceae > JAAYYF01. The sequence continues at coordinate 26,244 of JBIQNJ010000026.1, forward strand.
TCGGCGAGCCTCCAGGGCTTGATACCATGCTCCCTTACGGGATCCTTGCTCAGCACATCGGCAAACACATCTACGAGAACCTGTTCACCTTCGACGCCGACTGGCGCCCCGTGCCGCAACTGCTCTCCAGTTACGAGCTCAGTGAAGACGGCACCGTGTACACCTTCCGGTTGCGGGCAGGGGTACCCTTCCACGACGGCACTGTACTTAGCTCCGAAGACGTGGTCGCGTCCCTCACGCGCTGGGTGGAAGTAGAGAGCACTGCACGTTCCACGGTAGCACCAGCGTTCGTCTCGCTGGAGGCGGTCGATGACCTGACGGTGCGGCTCGAGCTCAGCGCGCCCGTAGCGCCCCTCGTCTACCTGCTTGCTGCCGATGCGGCACCGATATACCCCGCATCCATCGTGGAGAAGTACGGCGAGAACGCCATTCAGGAGTTCATCGGCACCGGCCCCTACCGTTTCTCTGAGTGGCTGCCCGACCGTTATCTCGAGCTCACCCGCTTCGAGGACTACGCCAACCGCACGGAAGAGGCCAGCGGGTTCGCAGGCTCGCGCGAGGCGCACTTCCAGTCCATCCGCTTCACCCCGGTTCCAGATGTCGCCGTGCGCGCAGCCGGTGTCCAGGCAGGTCAGTACGATGTGGCGCTCGACATCAACCCCGACATGCTCGTACAGTTCAGCTCCGACCCCTCCGTTCAGACGGTGGTCATCGCACCGTTCGGCTGGCCGTTCTTCGCGCTTAACAAGGCCCAGGGAGTGCTCTCCGAGAAGTGCATCCGCCAGGCCGTGCTCGCCAGCCTGAACATGGACGACATGATGGCTGCCGGCTTCGGCGATCCGGCCCTCTATGACGTGGACGGCAGCATCTACCCACCTGAGATCGCCACCTGGTACACGCAAGCTGGTACGGAAGCCTACAACCAGAAGGATCCGGCGCGCGCCGCCAGTCTGCTCGAGGAGTGCGGTTACGACGGTAGCCCCGTACGCATCCTCACCAGTCGGCAGTACGACTTCCTCTACAGGATCAGCCTCGTCGCCGGCCAGCAGTTGGAGGCGGCCGGCTTCGCTGTGGAACTGCAGGTAGTGGAGTGGGCCACTCTTGCCGAACGCCGCCAGCAGCCTGAGGCGTACGACTTCTTCGTCAGCTTCAACTCCATGTCACCTGCTCCGCCCCTCTACCAGCTATGGCTGTTCGAGTACTGGCCGGGCTGGTGGGCCAACGCCGAGAAGGACGCCCTGCTGGCCCAGTTCAACGAGTCGGTAGCTCTCGAGGAGCAGGTGGCCATCTGGGAAGAGATACAGAAGGTCATCTACGAAGAGGTTCCCGCTATCAAGATCGGTAACTTCTACGGTCTCGCGCTCGCCTCCCCCAACATCGAAGGCCTGCAAGAGCGCTACACGATGCCGTTCTGGAACGTTCAGAGCAACTAGGTACTCGGTTGCCGGTCGTGCTGCGGCTAACAACACCGCAGCACGACCACCCCAAGAGAGGCCTTTAGACCGATGCTCTCGTACATAGCGCGTCGTCTGCTAAGCGCAGTCCCTGTCGTCTTGGTAGTAGCCGCTACCGTCTTCATCCTCGTGCAACTGGCGCCAGGTGACCCTGTGCTGGTGATGCTCGGTCCCGATGCGAGGCCCGAACAGGTGGAGCAGATGCGCGAGAGCCTCGGTCTGGACCAGCCCCTGCCCGTTCAGTTCTGGCGTTGGAGCAAGAACGCGCTTACGGGCAACCTCGGCGACTCGTTGTTCCTTCGTCAGCCCGTCATGGACGCCATCCTGAGCAGGTTGGAGCCGACGCTGCTGCTGACAACGATGGCAGTGCTGATCGCCATCCTCATCGGCGTGACCGCCGGCATGCTCGCGGGGCTCCGGCACGGAACCTGGGTCGACCAAATGCTCATGGTGGTGGCGTTGATAGGCGTGTCGGTTCCTGAGTTCTGGCTGGCACTCAACCTTGTGGTTCTGTTCGGAGTGGAGCTCAAGTGGCTGCCCGTAGCCGGCTATACCACCATCGCCGAGGGGAATCTTTGGGAATCTATACGCTACCTCCTGATGGCGGCGCTCGCGGTCGGCTTCGTGCAATCGGCACTCATAGCCAGGATGACCCGCGGTAGCGTCATCGAGATACTCTCGCAGGACTACATGCGCACAGCCCGCGCCAAGGGGCTCGCCTGGCGCCAGGTGAACTTCAAACATGGGTTCAGGAACGCCCTGATCCCCGTAGTGACCGTCATAGGCCTGGTGTTCGCCCTCTCTCTGGGTGGCGCCATAGTCGTGGAGCTAGTGTTCAACATCCCGGGAATCGGCCGGTTGCTGATCCAGTCGGTAAGCAGGCGCGACTACCCGGTCATCCAAGGCGTCGTGTTGTACATAGCGTTCGCATACGTGTTGGCGAACCTGCTGGTAGACACGCTCTATGCAGTCATAGACCCCAGGATCCGTTATGAGTGAGGCCACCACGGGCCCGGGTCGTCCGCCCACGGTACGCAAAGGCACCTGGCACAAGGCGCTCAGGCACCGCGGCGTTCAGCTGGGTGCCCTCATGATCCTGACCATCACGCTTATCGCTATCTTCGCCCCGGTGGTCGCGCCAACATCGCCCAACGCCATGGACGTCGTCAACCGGCTTCAGCCTCCTAACTGGGGCAAGCTCTTCGGAACCGACGACCTGGGCCGCGACATATTCTCCCGAGTCGTTCACGGCTCTCGTATCTCTCTGATGGTGGGCTTTCTGGTCAGCACGGCCTGCCTGATGTTCGGCGGTCTTATAGGACTGCTGGCAGGTTTCTATCCTAGGGCCGACAACCTGCTCATGCGCATCATGGACGGCTTCATGTCGTTCCCCAACATCGTGCTAGCTATCTTGCTAATGGCCACACTTGGCACGAGCCTGAACAACATCATCATCGCTCTGAGCATCACCTACATCCCGCGCATGGCACGAGTCGTGCGTGCGTCCGTGCTGCTGGTGCGAGAGCTGACATACGTCGAGGCCGCCCGCGCTCTGGGCGCCGTAGATGGCCGGCTCATGGCGCTTTACGTGCTTCCCAACACGCTCTCGCCGATCATCGTCCAGTGGACCTTCACTTTCGCCTACGCCATCCTCGGCGAGGCCAGCCTGAGCTTCCTCGGCGTGGGAGTCCCGCCCGACGTTCCGACCTGGGGCACCATCCTTAGCGAAGGCCGCGTGTTCATACAGCGCGCACCGTGGCTGACGGTACTGCCGGGTCTGGCGATCGTGTGGTCTGTACTCGGCCTCAACCTACTCGGGGACGGAGTCCGCGACGTCTTCGACCCTCATTTCAAGAAAGCGAGCAGTAACCAGCGCTAGCTGCAAGGACTTACTCGGCAGACGGGTGCGAAGGGAGTTAGAACAGGAATGGCCAGCGATATCTTGCTGAGAGGCGCCACGGTAGTCGACGGCACGGGTGCGCCGGGGCGCATAACAGATGTGCTCGTCCGAGCAGGAAAGATCGAGCATGTGGGCGACCTACCTGGAGTCAGCGCCACTGTAGAGCTAGACGCCAGAGGATTGGTCGCCTGCCCCGGTTTCATCGACACGCATGTGCATACAGACATGACGCTGCTCGATGATCCTATCCACGAGTGCTTCCTACGCCAGGGCGTCACAACGGCCATCATGGGTCAAGACGGGCTGTCTTACGCCCCCCTTAGCAGAGACAACCTGACTATGTTCCGGCGCTACCTGAAAGGGCTCAACGGCGACGCAGAGAACCCCGCGGAGTGGGAGACCGTCGCCGAGTACCGGGCTCTCTTCGACCGCACTGTGAGCATGAACACCGCCTACCCGTTCCCGCACGCATCTTTGCGCCTGGAGACCGTGGGCTTCCGCGACGTTCCGTTGGGCGAAGACAGCATGCGGACCGCCCTGCGCCTGCTGGAGAGGGGTTTCGAGGAGGGTGCGTGCGCCTTCTCCACCGGGCTCAGCTATTTCCCGGGTACTTACGGTGATACGGCAGAGTTGGTGAGGTTCAGCGAGATCGCCGCGGCAGCTGGCAGGCCTTACGTGACTCACATCAGATCTGTGTTCGAGGAAGCGCAGGCCGACTGGCTCCGAAGCGGCCTGGAAGAAGCTATGGAGATCGGTCGCCGCTCAGGGGTGGCGGTACACGTGTCCCACTTCGGACCCAAACCGTGGCGCTACGAGTCTAACGAGCAGCTGTTAGCACCGGTCGCCCGCGCCAAGAGCGAGGGCGTGGCCGTCACTCTCGAGGTATACCCCTACCCGGCGGGCAACTCGTACCTGCTCATACACCTTCCGCCCTGGGCGCACGAGGGCGGTCCGGACGCCATCCTGGAGCTGATCCGCTCTGGCCGAGAGCGCCGGCGACTAGTGCGGGAGATAGAGACCAACACGATCCCACCGTTCGGTAGCCAGGTCTCCTACATAGACGGTGCTCACAACCAACACCTGCTGGGCCGAAGGCTTGACGACGTAGCCCTGCAGCGCGGAGTGAGCATCGGCGAAGTCGTGCTGCAACTACTGGACGAGTCTGATCTGGCCGTTGGCGGCCGAGAGGGTCTGCCGAAGCTGGATGGCCTCTGGGAACGCTACCGCGAAGAGTTGCTGCGGCTGCTGGCGCGCGGCGACTACATGATCGGCAGCGACGGGATCCCCGTGGCCCGCTTCCCACATCCCCGTACTTTCGGTACCTTCCCGAGGATCTTGAGGTTCGTACGAGAGACCGGCTCTATCTCGCTAGAGGCTGCCGTTCACCTGATGACCGAGCTGCCGGCCCGCACCTTCGGGCTTGAGGGCCGAGGCGTACTGAAGGCAGGTGCATATGCCGACCTCGTTCTGTTCAGCCCGGACGAGATAACAGATCACGCCACCTACGACGACCCGGCCCAGTACTCGACCGGCGTGCAGCATCTGCTGGTGAACGGCCAGTTCGTGATCCGCTCCGGCGCCGTGACAGGCGCGTTACCCGGGAGGGCCGTGTAGCATGCCGGCGACCCACTTGGAGTGCACGGTCTGCGGAGAAGCTCACGACCTCGACCAGGCCTACAAGTGTCCGCTCTGTGGCGGCATCCTGGATGTCAAGTACGACATGGAGCCGGCGACTGTTCGGGATGCGGTAGCGTCTGCCGGCCTGTCGGCAGGTTCCATGTGGGCCTACAAGGCGTTGCTGCCGGTACGCCCCGAGACCGAACCCGTGAGCCTCGGTGAAGGGCTCACTCCGCTGATCGAGGCCGGGCGCTCTCCCTGGCAGGGCCGGCTGTGGCTGAAGCTCGAAGGCGCGAACCCGACAGGATCTTTCAAGGACCGGCCCGTATCTGTAGCGCTCACAAGAGCCCGCGAGCTTGGTGTTCCCGGCGTCATAACCGCATCAAGCGGCAACGCCGGAGCGGCCGTAGCCGCCTACGCCGCCCGGGCCGGGTTGCCGTCCGTGACCCTGGTTCCCGAGGGGTTACCCGCCACCAAACTGCTGCAGATAGGCGCACCAGGCACGCGTTTGGTGGCTGTGAAGGGGCACTTCGGTCGCGCATACGACCTGGCGCTGGCATGGGCCGAAGAGACGGGTTGGCTCAACGTGACCACCACCCAGCTCAGCGCCTTTCCCACGGAAGGTAACAAGACCGTTGCTTATGAGATCTGGTCACAGTTGGGTTTCGTTCCCGACTGGGTGCTGATACCCGTGAGCTCGGGGCCGCTCCTCGTGGGTGCGCTCAAGGGCTTCGAAGAGCTTAGGGAGGCCGGGTTAACTCAGTCCGTGCCCCGCATGGTAGCCGTACAGGCCGAAGGCTGCGCCCCGATAGCCCAAGCGTTCGCTGGCGGAGCCGACAGGGTGACGGCGTGGAGCACTCCCAACACCGTCGCCACGGGTATCAGCGATCCGCTTCAAGGCTACGCGGACGACGGCACCCGCACGTTGCAGCTCGCGCGCACCTCCGGCGGAGCAGCCGTGGCCGTGAGCGATGAGCTGATCATCGCGACGCAAAGATGGCTGGCGGAGGCGACCGGGGTGCTTGCCGAGGCTACGGGCGCCGTGTCGGCGGCCGGGCTGACCGCCGTAGCCGCACTCGGCACTCCCGCTCCGAACGCGGGAGATACGGCTGTATGCATAGTCACCGGTCATGGGCTCAAAGACCTGACGCCTGTCGGAGCTTGGCTAACCGCTCCCCCTGTCATCGAGCCGGCTATAGACGAGCTGCGACGTCTCTTAGAAAGACCCCAGGCCTGAAGGATGAGCCACAAGGCCAACATCTTCCTGACGTTCGCGCCGGAGCGACTAGCCCGCCTGTTTCCAGAGCAGGCGTTGGCAGCGCTGCGTGGCGTTGCCAACGTAACGTTCAACCCCCTGGACCGCGACCTGACGGTAGACGAGCAAGTCGAGCTGTGCGCGGGCTGCCAGGTCATCATCAGCGACCGCGTAACCCCCGCCACCGCCCAACTCTTCACCAACCTGCCGGACCTGCTGGCGTACGTTCGACCGGCCATGGACGTCAGGAACATAGCCGTGCCGGCAGCTACCGAGGCGGGTGTGCTGGTGATCAACGGAAGCCCGGGCTGGGTGGACTGCGTCTCCGAGCTCATCGTCGGGTTGCTGGTCGGGTTGACCCGCCACATCCCCGACAGCGTGATCGAGTACCGAAGCGGCTCTACCCCCCGCCTGAGGATGGGAAAGCAGCTGTCGGGCAGCACACTTGGCATCGTGGGCTACGGCAACCTGGGACGCCGGATGGCCGAGCTGGGGACCGCCCTCCACATGCAGGTGCTGGTTCACGACCCGCATGTAGAGAACGTCGAGCCTCCAGCCGAGCGCAAGAGCTTCCCTGACTTACTGGCAGCCAGCGATTACGTACTGTGCCTGGCCGCCCATAGTCCCGAGACGGAGAACCTGTTCGACGAGCACGCTTTCGGTCTGATGGGGAAAGACAGCTACTTCGTTAACGCCTCACGAGGGGGGTTGGTTAACGAGGCGGCTCTAGAGAAGGCGCTGGCGACCGGACTGCTAGCGGGAGCCGCACTCGACGTAGGACGTGAGCCGGACGACCTGCCCAACCCGCGGCTTGCCCGCCTGCAGAACGTGATCGCTACACCCCACATCGGTGGCTATGTCAGCGAGGCCATAGCTCACCACGCGTTCGAAGCGTGTAGCCAGGTCGAAGCTCTTCTACGCGGCGAGCGACCCGCAGGGTCTCTCAACTGGAACGCCCAAGTAGCCAGCCGAGTCGCGGAGTTCGCGGCTACGCTGTGATCGGGTGAAGCTGCGACTTGGCCGAGCAGGTCAGTGTTAGTTAAGGAGACGCCATGACAGTGATGCTTGCAGAGCACACCTGGACAGAGATACGGAGCCTGGTTCAGAACGACCCCGTTGTGATCGTTCCTACCGGATCTGTGGAGCAGCATGGTCACCACCTGCCCCTGCTGGTCGACTACACGCTGGCCGGTACCGTAGCGCGCCTTGCCGCCGAAGAGGCCGTAGCCAAGGGAACGACCTGCCTGGTGACACCACCAGTTTGGAGCGGCTACTCGCCCCATCACATGGACTTCCCTGGCACGATCACCTTGCAGTCCGGTACCTTTCTCGCAGTCCTTACGGACGTAGCAACTAGCCTTGAGCACCACGGCTTTCGGCGCATCCTGTTCCTGAACGGCCACGGCGGCAACACCAACCTGGTCCGGGCCGCGGTTCAGGCCCTGAAGTTCGAGCATGGTGTGAGCGCTGCCGCCGCCAACTACTGGGACCTGGCAGTGGAGGAGATAAACGCCTGGCGCCGATCTCCGGTGGGTGGGATAAGCCATGCATGCGAGTTCGAGACCTCGATGATGCTAGCCGTGCAAGGAGAGCTGGTGCGGCGCGAGGCCATCCAAGACAGGATGCCTAGGCGCTCTAGCTACGTTTCGCCCGACCTTACGGTCGGTGGCAAGGTTGTCACGGCCGACCCGTTCTCGAAGCTCACCGATACTGGGGCGCTTGGAATGCCGTCGCTGGCGAGCGAGGAAAGGGGCGCTGAGGTACTGAAGGCGGTAGTCGGCGCTGTGGCGCGGTTCTTGCGTGAGTTCTCGAGGTGGGAAACTAGCTGAGGGC
>JBIQNJ010000027.1:0-31232 GCA_044462445.1 Truepera radiovictrix
CATCGACATGGTCGTGGCGGTCGGTACAGGCACTCTCGACAGTGTAGGGCTCGTACGTATGGCCCTGTTCTGGGTTGGCGGGTTACTGCTCGAGTCGTCGCTCTCACCGTGGGCAGCAGCGCTGCAAGGAAACCTGACCGAGAAGCTGACGGCCCACGTGAACCTATCACTCATGGACAAGGCCGACAGTCTGCCGGGAATCGGCGAGTTCGAGAACGCCCAGTTCTACGACGAGTTGCAAATTCTTAGAGACCAGGCCGCCTACCAGCCGGTGAACCTGCTCGTATACGTAACCAACGCTTTCAAGGAAGTGATCGTGGTGACGTCGGTTCTCGCCACATTGGCCACCATCACGTTCTGGATACCCCTTGTCGTCCTGGTCGCTTCCATACCGCACGCCATCATTCTCTTCCGCCTACAGCGCGACTCGTGGGAGACGATGGTGTGGAAAAGCCCGCAGGCGCGCCTGATGCAGTACCTCAGCTCCCTCCTGCTCACCGACACTTACGCCAAAGAAGCCAAGCTGTTCCGCTACGGACCTTGGCTGGCGCAGCGCTACCGACAGGCGTTCGACGACACCCATAGCGCTACCAGGAAAGTAAGGACCCGCCAGGCTGCGTGGTCGAACGTCCTGACATTGTTCAGCGCGCTGGGCAACGGCTTCGCTTTCGCATGGGTCGTACGCCTCGTAGCTATGGGAGCGACCGGCCCCGGCAGCATCGTGCTCATAGTCCAGTCGCTGTTGCTGGCCCAGCAGAACCTTCTCTTGCTCGCCCAGGACACCACCATGCTTCAAGACACGCGGCGCTACTTCGGCTTGCTGTTCAAGTTCCTCGACCACGAACCCGCCATCCAGACGAATGAGCCCGCAACCGCGCCGCCCAGAATCATCACAAAGGGAATCTCGCTGAACGGGGTCTCGTTCAGTTACCCGGATGGTCGCCAAGCACTTACCGACGTACACATGACTTTTGAGCCCGGCAAGGTCACGGCACTTGTCGGAGAGAACGGTGCCGGCAAGTCAACCGTCACAAAGCTGCTGGCGCGCTTCTACGACCCGCAGGAGGGCAGTGTGATGGTGGACGAGCATGACCTTCGCCACGTTGACCTGAGTTCATGGCGCAACCAGATAGGAGCAGTGTTCCAGGACTTCGGACGGTACCAACTTTCGCTCCAACAGAACATCACGTTTGGCAGCAAGCACCTTGACCCTCGCGAGACCTCCACTAAAGCCGTGCTGACTCAGAGCAACCTGGAGAGTCTTGTAGCACGTCTCGAGGGTGGACTTGATGCTCAACTCGGCAAACAGTTTGGAGGTACCGAGCTTTCGGGCGGCGAGTGGCAGAAAGTAGCGATAGCCAGAGCCTTAGCCCGGCGCGGCTCTGTCACCCTGCTGATACTCGACGAACCGACAGCCGCACTCGACCCACGCAGTGAGTACGAGTTGTACAGAGAGTTCTCGGAACTGGCACGTGGGGTAACTACGTTGCTGATAACCCACCGACTAGGGTCAGTTCGCATGGCCGACAAGATCTACGTACTTGAGCAGGGTCGAGTTGTTGAGGAAGGCACTCACGATACGCTTATAGCAGCCGGTGGTCTGTATACCTCACTTTGGAGTATGCAAGCAAACACGTACAGGCGTCACCAAGGCGGAGCTACCGGCCGGACATGCCAGACCGCTAATCAACGCCCTACTACGCCCCTCTGAGTTAGCGGTGTAGAGGGGCGGACACCGTTTATGCCCTCCCCCACGGGTGCTACCATGCCACCACCATGCTAGTGACGAGAGAACAGCTAGAGCGCAACGAGCGCCAGGACCTCGCCCCCTACGCCGCTCTCGCGGCCGAGTCGCGCGGGCGCATGCATGCGGAGGGCGAGAGCGCCCACCGCACGGCCTTCCAGAAGGACCGCGACCGCGTGGTGCATACCAGTGCGTTCCGCCGCCTTGAGTACAAGACGCAGGTGTTCGTCAACTACGAGGGCGACTACTACCGCACCCGCCTCACCCACACGCTGGAGGTGGCACAGGTGGCCACCAGCATCGCGCGCGCGCTCGGTCTCAACGAGGACTTGAGCGAGACCATCGCTCTGGCGCACGACCTGGGTCACCCGCCCTTCGGCCACTCGGGCGAGAAGGCGCTCGACACACTGGCAGCCTCTGTGGGCGGCTTCGACCACAACCGCCAGTCGTTACGCATCGTCACCAAGCTCGAGCGGCGCTACCCGGGCTTCCCGGGCCTGAACCTCACCTGGGAGACGCTCGAGGGCATCATGAAGCACGAGACCGAGTACGACGTGCCCGACCCCAGCTGGGAACCGGACGTGCAGCCCACGCTAGAGGCGCAGGTGGTGAACGTGGCCGACGAGGTGGCCTACAACGCCCACGACCTCGACGACGGCCTGCGCTCCGGGCACCTGACGGCTTCGGGCGTGGCCGAGGTACCCCTGATAGGCGAGCTCATGCACCGCCTGGGGCTCAATCCCGACAAGTTCGACACGTCGCAGCGCTACATACTGATCCGCGAGCTGCTAGGCGACATCATCACAGACGTGGTGCACGCCACCCACCGCCGGCTGTTGGAGCACGACATCAACAGCCTCCATGACGTGCGCCGCGCGGGCAAGAAGCTGCTGGGACCGTCCGAAGACATGGCCCGGCAGCTGGCAGAGCTGAAGTCGTACCTGTACGCCAACTTCTACTTCCACCACCGGCTCATCCGCATGACACGCAAGGCGCATCAGATACTCGAACGCATCTACCACGCCTACATGGAGAGCCCCGACATGCTGCCGCCAACGGCGCAGCAGCAGGTGGCCGAGCTGGGGCTGGAGCGCGCCCTGACCGACTACATAGCGGGCATGACGGACCGCTACGCCAACGAGGAGTACAAGCGGCTGTTCGACCCGACCGCGCTTACCTGAGGCTCATAACGCCGCTCGGGCCGCGCCGATGAGGTTGCCTGTGGCGGGGTCCCTAAGCCAGGCCACCTCGTAGCCGCCGCGCAGCACCCGCACCATGACCCACGGGCTCGTTATGACTTGCGTGGTGATGGTGCCTGCGCCCGGGCTGGTGAAGCGCACGTCTAGGTACAGCTCGGAGTTCTGCTCGGTAACGCTGTCGACGACGACGCCGTAGCCGCCTGTGCTCTGCTCGCCCATGAAAAGCGCCACCAACGTCTCGCGCTCGAAGTCGATGCGCGGCACAGGCGGGACCGTGAGCACGTTGGCGTACGCGCGGTTCCACAGGCTCAGCAGCTGCGCCTCAGTGTTGATCAGCTCGAAGGTGCGCGACCCGAAGCCCGTGGCCTGGTCGCCGCGGGCCATGATCTCCCAGGTGAGGTCGGTGGGAGACGGCCGGAAGGCGCCGGAGTCGGAACCGACCTCAGACTGCACGAAGATGGCGGTGCGGCGGTGGTCGTCAAGACCGTCGACGGCGTGAGCCGGGATGCTGTCCTCGGGCAGGAAAGCGAGCACAGCGGGCGCGCCGCCCGACCGCAGCACGTTCTCAAGCATGGTGGCCTCTGCCGCGCTCAGCTGCCCCAGGCCGCGCAGCCGGTTGAACAGTGGCCGCGGCACCACCCGCACCTGGTTGCCGGCTACGCCGGTGTCGGCCAGCAACAGGAAGCTGTTGCCGTCGAAGTACACGATCTGCTGAGTAGGAAGGTAGACGCGCAGCATCATGTCGGTGGTCAAGGGTATGCGGCTGGCCTCCACCGCCGGGCCACTCAGCGGTTCCACCGGCTGGCGCAGGTAAGGTGCGCCGTCAACGAACAGCGAGTCAGACACGGCGTAACGGTCGGCCAGGCCCCGCTCGCTAGGCGCCGGGCGGGTGAGGCTCACGGTGCCCTCGCCGTACCGAAGCTCCGTGGCGTCGCCGTAGAAGTGCGACAGGCGCGCGTCGATGCTGCCGTAAAGGTACAGGTCGTGCATCCTGACCGTGGGTCCCGGGGCACAGGCGCCCAGCAGGGCGAGAACGACAAGAGGCACTACGAGACGGTGCATTCCAACCTCCGGTTAAGCATGCTAGCACCACCAACATTGAGAATCTCATGTGGAGCACAAGGTAAAGCCCTTGCTATGCTCGAAGCGTGACCGGCCGCTCGCGCGTGTTGATACTCTCTGCCTCTATCGGCGGCGGCCACATCGCAGCCGCCAAGGCCTTGCACGCCGCCTTCTCCGAGCTCGGCGTGGAGTGCGTTCACGTCGACCTTCTCGAGCACACAGCGCTGCCCTTCAGGCGGCTTTACCGGCAGGCCTACTTCGACCTCGTGAGGACCATGCCGGACCTGGTGGAGTGGATAGGCCGCAGGCTGGACCGCCCGACCGAACGCTCCACCGTGCAGCGCCGCCTGCGCGACCGCGCCGTCAGGCTTCTGTCGTACGAGGTCCCCAGGATAGTGGACCGCTATAAGCCCACGGTCGTCGTGCATACCCACTTCCTGGGAGCACAGATCATGAGCGGGCGCATGCGGCGCCGGCGGGTGCTTCCTCAGGCCGTGGTCATCACAGACTTCTTCGCCCACGCCTTCTGGCTGCAACCCGGCGTGGCGCGCTACTTCGTGGCTTCGGGCGAGGTGCGTGCGCAGTTGGTCAGCGCGGGGGTGGACGAGCATAGGGTGAAGGTCACCGGCATCCCCATCGACCTCCGTTTCAGCGCCCTCGGACGCTCCACGGAGACCGGCCAGCGCAGCGAGAAGGAGCACCTGCTGGTGCTGGCCGGCGGCCTGGACGCCAACCACGTGCGCAAGATCATGACGCAACTCATGGAGTTCCGCTGGCCGCTCAAGGTGACCGTCGTGTGCGGCAGGAGCGCCGACCTGGCGCGCGTGGCACAGGAGACGGTGGAGGGCAGTACCGGGCCCGTGACGTTCCAAGTCCACGGCTTCGTAGACAACATGCCCGAGCTCATGGCCGGCGCCACCTTGGCCCTCACCAAGCCGGGCGGTCTCACGTCCAGCGAGGCGCTGGCGGCTAGGCTTCCCCTCATGCTCGTCAGCCCCTACCCGCTACAGGAAGAAGTGAACGCCAACGTGCTGCTGGAGAACGGCTGCGCCGTGAGGGTCGAACCGCTCAGCACGCTCAGCCATAAGCTTAGGACCCTGCTGGAGGAAGAAGGCCGCCTGGCCGCCATGCGCGAGGCCGCGGCACGACTGGCGCGCCCGGAGGCCGCCCGGGAGATAGCCCGGATAGTGCTGCACGAACTATGGACAGGCACAGGCCGCTACGCCACGAACCGACCGGAGAGCGAGCGATGACATCCAAGACCGAAGCTGCCAGGGCGGCGCGCCGTTCTGGCAGGGTGATCCTCTGCCTCTTCGCCATGCTGGCCGCACTATGTGTGCCGGCCGCGACGCATGCTCAGGGCGAGACGATCCACGTAGACGTGCTCGTTTACGGCAGTGAGCCCGAAGGCGTGGCCGCCGCGGTGACGGCCGCAGAGCTGGGTGCAAGCACCCTCATGCTCACTCCGCACGCCCGCATCGGCGGTCTGTTCGTTCTCGGCGAGCTCAACATGCTCGACCTCCGCACTCAGCCGTTCAACTACCAGCGCGGCATCTTCGACCGCTGGTGGTGGCGCGTCGGGCATGAAGAGGCGTTCGACGTCCTGCTGGCCGAGCGGGTGTTCGAGAACATGCTGAGTGAGGCCGGCGTGGAGGTTCGGCGCTCGGTCGGGCCCGTTCAGCCTCTGCTCCAGGGCTCCGCCATCGTGGGCGTCAGGCTGCTCGAGAGCGGCACGGAGATCCGGGCGAGCCAGGTCATAGACGCGAGCGGCGACGCCGACCTGGCAGCCGCCGCAGGCGCACCGTTCGATAGCGGTTTCGAGCGCTTCGGCGTGCAGCAGCGCATGGCCGACACTCTCGTTCTGAACGTGTCCGGGGTCAACTGGAACGAGCTCGCCCGCGAGATACGTGCGCGCGGTCGCGGCTACGCCACCGTGAAGAGCACCGTGGCCTGGGGCCATTTCGGTGGCGTTCCCGCTGCCTACAAGCCGGTGCGGGAGGGCGTGCGGCTGCGCGGGCTCAACCTGGGACTGCAGAACGACGGCACCGTCCTCATCAACGCACTGCTGCTGTACGGCCTGGACCCGCTCGACCCCGACAGCCTGGCGGCCGGCAGACGCCTGGGACTCGCCGAGGGCGAAGACGTAGTCGCCTACCTGCGCACCCACCTCCCGGGCTTCCAGAACGCGCGCCTCGCCGGCGCGGCCACAGAGCTCTACGTGCGCGAGTCGCGCCACCTGTTGGCCGACTGCGTCCTGTCGGCCCAAGACGTGTTCGGTGCGGTCGTCACGCCGCTCGACGTGGCCGCCGGCGGTTATCCGCTCGACGCCCAGACCTACACGCCCTACGATTCGGGCTTCGTGTGGGGCACGCCCGACATCTACGGGGGACGGCTCTGCATGATGACAACCGGGCAGGTGGACGACCTGTGGGTGGTGGGGCGCAGCGCCGGCTACGACCCTATAGCCTTCTCCAGCGCGCGCGTGGTGCCTTTCGGCATGGTCATGGCCGAGGCCGCCGCGGTGGCTGCCGTGCTGGCCGTGGAGTATGACCTCATGGCTTCCGAGGTCTCGGGCGCCAACGAGCATATCGTCGAGGTGCGTTCGCTGCTCGCCAGCCGGGGTGCGCTGCTGCCGGAGCTGCGCCCCAGGGTCGGCATCGGCCCCGTGGGGCACCCCAACTACGGCGCCTTCGTACTGCTGGCCTCGCGCGGGCTGGCGCTCGGCGGCTACGAGAACGAGCCCAACCTGGACACACCGTTCACGGCCCTCGGCTTCGCCTACCTGCTGTCAAACGTCGCTACACGCTTCTACTTCGACGAATCTACGGGGAAGGTGGTGGTCGACCTGGTTACGGCCCTGAACGCCATGGACTGGCCACTCACGGCCGACATCGCGCTGACGCTGTTCGAGGCCGCCACCTGCAACCTTGTCGGTTGCCCGCAGGTCGGCGGCTGGGAGGGCCTGAGCGCCATGGGGCTCGTCAAGGGGTGGGTGCCGGAAGGCGACCTCACGCGCGGCCAGGCGTACGAGCTGGCCGCCGCTCTTGCAGGCTACCTGACCGCACCCGGCTTCTAGCAGCGCGCCGGCGCCACGGCGCCCGGTTGCGGCCTAGCCGGCCGCCCTACTTCCCAGCCGTCAGGTCGTCCACGAACTGCTTGGCCGTGCGCCCGGAGTAACCGTTGCCCCACTCCGCGAACTGGATGGCCTGTTCGTCACTGAACTTGGGCACACCGCGCAGCGCCGCCAGGGCCGTCACCAGCTCCAGGTAGGAGCGCTGGCCGGTCGAGGGAAAGGTGATGGTGAGGCCGAAGCGGTCGGCCAGCGCCAGCTTCTCGTTGTGAGTGTCCCAACCGTGCACGTCGTCCTCAGGTCTGGGCCGGTCGCTCATACGCTCCTTGACGATGTGCCGCCGGTTGCTGGTAGCGATGACCACCACGTTCTTGGGCCGGCTGGCAAGGCTGCCTTCCAGCAAACTCTTCAGCGAGCGGTACGCGGTCTCGCCGTCATCGAACGCCAGGTCGTCCACGTAGACCACGAAGGACGTGGGCTGCCCGCGTAGCTGCTCCACCAGCTCGGGAAGAGAGCCGAGGTGACCAGGGGCGATCTCCACCAGTCGGAGCCCCCTGCCCTTGAAACGCTCGCTCAGGCCCCGCACAGCGGTAGATTTGCCGCTGCCGCGTGGGCCGTAGAGGAGCGTATGGTGCGCCCCCACCCCCGCCAACAGAGCCTCTATGTTGCGCTCCAGGCGCCCCAGCTGCTCGTCTAGCCCGAACAGCTCCGCCCAGCTCGGCTCGTCCGGGTGGGCCAGGCCCACCAGCTCACCGTTCTTCCAGGCCAACACCGGGTAAAGGGCCGTGGGTCCGCTGCCGAACCTGGCAAGCACGTCGATGAACCGCTGCAGGCGCTCCTTCGGGGTGAGCGCCAGCACCGCCGCCACGGCCCCAGCCACAGTCTCGGGGTTCATGCCGGCAGGTACGGGTTGCGCCAGACCCGCGAGGGGCGGCAGCTCATCGCCCACTAGGCCGCTCACTGCGACCCTGTGGTCACGCTTCACGAAGTGGTGAACGAGCGTCAGGTCTTTCTCGAGCGCGAACAACAGCCCGGCAGGCACCTGGTCCTTGGCGTAGGCGTCCAGTGGGCCGTGAGCGCCCACCATCGTCGTAGCTGCCGCGCTAGCCAGGTCCGCGTGACCGCCTGCGGCCAGCTCTCCGAGCAGCCGTGCGTACGCTGCGGCCAGCTCGGCGGCGGGAGCGCCCCTCGCCTCCATGCGCTCCAGGCCGACGAGCGCCTGCCACCAGGTGGAGTGCCCCAACGCCGGAAAGAGGTACAGGGTGGGTGCGGCCACTCCGTGGCCCGCAAGCGCCTCATCGTTCGTGGCCGCGCCTTCGTTCATGTCAGGGAGCGTACACCTACCGTGGCCGCTCCCCCAACTTCGGCCCCGCCGGCCTGGCCGCCGGCGGCTTCCACCCAGCCCCGCGCCTCGAACAGCGCCCGCACGGCGGCCTCGCCGGCCGCTATGGCGGCCGGCGACCTGTGGAAGTCCCACCAGGCTATGCCAGGGTCCACCCGCAGCAGCACGGCCCCGGTGGGCACCCGTATGCCCCGGCTGTACGAGCTGAACGAGATGGAGACGCCACGCAGCATCTGGCTGTAGGCGCCGTAGCCTTCGGCCGCATCGGCCCGACGCTTGAAGGCCCGCCCCACGCGCGACACGTTGAAGCGCCGGATGGCGCGCACGATGCGCGAGCGCCGCACGTCTACTCCCGCCTGCACACCCAGGCGCAGGGCGCCCGGCGCGCTAGCGAGCGAGCCGAAAGGTATGGGCGCGAGGAAGCCGCCGTCGATGAGGGTACGCCCCTCCAACACGACGGGGGCGAAGATACCAGGCAGGGCGCAGCTGGCGCGGACCGCCTGAGCGATAGAGCCGGACCGGAGGGTCACCAACGTCCGGGTGCCGAGGTCGGTGCAAGCGAGCGCCAGGGGAACCGCCGTGTCGGCGAACGTGGCGCCGAAGAAGAACTTACGATCGAGCCAGTCCGTGAGCCGCCGGCCATGGATGAGTGCGCCGCGATGCAACCCGAAGTCTACGCCCTGACGCCAGATCTCGGCCACGTCCTGCGAACGGGTTATGCGCTCGACCTCGAGGGCGCTGCCAGAGAGCGCGTAGAGGCTGGCGATTATGGCGCCGTAACTCGTCCCTGCCACGAGGGTGGGGGCGGCGCCCATGTCCTCCAGCGCCTTGAGAACGCCGATGTGCGCCATACCCCGCGCCGCGCCGCCACTCAGAGCGAGCGCCACGGGCCTGCCACCACCACCTGGGGCGGCCACCTCCGACTGCGGGGGCCTGGGTCCTGTCGGGCGGCTGTCGGGCTGCGCCATGACCAACTCTACTCGGCGGCACCCCGACCACCGGTCGCACGGGCCTGTGCGACCCACTTCGGGAAGCCGGGCGGCAGGGTACCCGGTGGTAAGCTTTACGTCCCATGGCCGCCCTGTACCAAAGCGCCAGACCTACCACCTTCGCACAGGTCGTAGGGCAGGAACACGTCAAGGACGTGCTCGCTGCCGCCGTGCAGAACGGCGGTATCTCGCACGCCTACCTGTTCTCCGGGCCGCGCGGCGTAGGCAAGACCACCATGGCGCGCCTGTTGGCCATGGCCGTCAACTGCGAGGCAGGGCCGGCAGAGGCGCCATGCGGCGAGTGCGAATCGTGCAGGCTGGTCCAGGCCGGCTCGCACCCCGATGTCATGGAACTGGACGCCGCGTCGAACAACTCCGTGGAGGACGTTCGCGACCTGCTGGAGCGGGTCGGCCTCGCCAGCATGCGTGGCGGCACGCGCGTATGGATCCTCGACGAGGCGCACATGCTCACCAAGTCGGCCGCCAACGCACTGCTCAAGACGCTTGAGGAGCCGCCGCCCGGCCTACTCTTCGTGCTGGCGACCACGGAGCCCGAGCGCCTGCCGCCCACCATCCTCTCGCGCTGCCAGCACTTCCGCTTCCGGCGGCTCACCGACGAGCAGATCGTCAGCAAGCTGGAGAAGCTGGCCGCGGCCAAGGGCGTCACGGTGCAGCAAGAAGCGTTGGGCCTGGTGGCCCGCACCGCCGACGGCGGCATGCGCGACGCAGAGACGCTGCTGGAGCGCCTGATGGTGCCTGGAGCCACGGTGACCCTGGCCGGCGCCGAGGAGACCCTGGGGCTACCGCCCCGCGAGCAACTCCGCGCTCTGGCCGAGGCGCTGGCCACAGACGACCTGGCGGCCTTGCTGCGAGAGTCCAACCGCATGTACCAGGCCGGGTTCGCGCCACGCACCGTGGCAGAGCAGCTGGCGCGCCACCTGCGCGAAGCGCTGCACGAGAAGCTGGCAGGAACGCCGACGCTGTCTTTGGGCGAGAAGCAGCTGCTGCTGGCCCTGCATGCGCTTGACGACGAGCAGGAGCGGTTCGTACGGATCAACGACCTGTACTCGTTGGAAGTGGCGCTCATAAAGACCAGCAACGCGCTAAGCGGCAACCTGCCCGTGGCGTCGGCAGCCGAGAAGGACGCGCCGCACGCGCAGGAGGCCGCGCCCGGTGCCGGCAGGTCTGCCCCGCCCCCGTTCGAGCCGAACGCTCGGGGCTCTCGTCCACCTAAGGCCACAGAGACGAAGCCCGCAGGCGCGGCCAGCGCCACGGTGGTACCGGTCGAGGACGCCCACGGCGCCGGCAGTCCTGAGGCATCGCAGGCGCGCCGCCCCGAGGAGCGCGCCCCGGCCCGGTCGGATGCACCTCCCACCACCTCCCAAGCGCGCCGCAGCTTCTCGTGGCACAACGTCCGCGCCAAGGCCGGCCCACAGCTCAAGGCGTTCCTCATGCCCGCAGCGGCCTCGCTCGAGGGCGACGAGGTGACCCTCGTCTACCAGGACACCCACTCCTTCCACCACAGCCAGCTCCTCAAGCGGGTGCCTGAGCTCGAGGCGCTACTCGAAGCGGAGGTCGGTCCGGGGCTGAGACTGGTGATCGAAGGCCCCGGCGGCCAACGCACGGGCTCGAAGCGCGAGGCACCGAGCAACGCACCTAAGGCTCAGAAGACGAGCCCGGCCGCCAAGCCGGAGCCTGATCCGGACCCCAGGCCCACCTCACAGGCACGCCCGGCAGCGGCTTCAGAGGAAGAGCCCGACACCACGAGGACCAGGAACCAGGCCCTGGCGGCCACCGTGCCTGCGGCCACTACCGTAGCCACGAGCCCACGGCCGCCTGGCGCCGACGACGACTCGTTCATCCCGGACGACGTGTCGTTCGGCATGGAGGAATTGCCTGACAACTTCTGGGACTCGCCCAGCGTGGCCGAGCCGGAAGACGCTCCCGTACCTAAGGTCACGGCGCCCACTGTCACGCCTGCAGACGAAACACCACGTGGCCGGCGGCCGGCGGGCGGCGGCGTACCCGCCACACCCACCACCGCTGCGGGCGCAGAGAGCAGCGAGCCCGATGAGGTCGGCGAGACCACAGGACCGGCGCGCCTGGAGCAGGCGTTCGAGCAGTTACAGAGCCTCTTCCCCGGCTACGTGGTGGAGGTCAGGCCCGCCGCGGTCCGTGCCCAGGCAACCGAGGGGTCAGAGGCGCTGCTGGACGACGAGTTAGACGGCGAGGACGGTTACGATGTGGACGATCAGGACCGGCTGTCGTTCGGTCCCGCCAACTGACAGTGCCGTGGCGCCGAGGCAGCGCCTGCACGTTTCGAGCTGCCACGAAGTGGCCAGAGCCAGGACGAACCAGGAGTACTACGGATGAACATCCAGAAGCTGATGAAGGAAGCCCAGAAGGCCCAGCGCAAGGTGGCCGAAGCGCAGGAGCGCCTTGCCGCCATGACCGTGGAGGGCTCCGCCGGCGCCGGCATGGTCACGGCCACGGCCACGGGCGAAGGCACGGTCACCGCAGTGCGCATAGACCCGAAGGTGGTAGACCCGCAAGACGTGGAGATGCTCGAAGACCTGGTGACGGCAGCCGTGAGCGAGGCGCAGCGCCGCGCCAAGGAGCTGCAGGAGAAGGAGATGGGTTCGGCCATGGGGGGTATGGGCGGCATGGGCGGTCTGTTCTGACCGAGCGTTGCGACGTGGCGGTGTGCCGGTGAGCGTGCGCTTCCCAGGTGCCCTCCTGACACTCATACGCGAGCTGGGGCGACTGCCCGGCGTCGGGCCCAAGAGCGCCCAGCGGCTGGCGTTCCACCTGTTCAACCGCCCTGAGGAGGAGGTGCGCGCACTGGCCGAGGCGCTGGTCAAGGCCAAGACGGGTCTCACCACCTGCCCCAACTGCTTCAACGTCATGAGCACCGGCGAGGAGGCATGCGCCGTGTGCCTGGACCCGAACCGCGACAGCGGGCTGCTGTGCGTGGTCGAACAGCCCGCCGACCTGCTGGCCATCGAGCGTTCCGGCGAGTACCGCGGTCAGTACCACGTGCTGCACGGCGCGCTCAGCCCGATGAACGGGGTGGGTCCGGACAGGCTTACCATCGACCAGCTCATGCAGCGGCTCGGCGCGGTCAAGGAGGTCGTCCTCGCCACCTCTACCACGGTCGAGGGCGAGGCCACGGCCATGTACATAGCCCGGCAGCTGCACGAGCTGAACGTGCCCGTGAGCCGCATCGCGTACGGCCTGCCCGTGGGCGGCGACCTCGAGTACGCCGACGAAGTGACGCTGGGTCGGGCCATCAGCAACCGGCGCCCTGTCTGAGCCCGGCCGCCGCGCGTGGCAGCTTGACTGGAACAGGCACACCCGTATAATGGCCGCGCCATCAAGCTAGGGAGCCAAACCTTGCCGTCTGAGAAAGCCAAGAAACGTCTAGTCATCGTCGAGTCGCCCACCAAGGCGAGGACGATAAGCCGCTTTCTACCGGCAGGTTTCCAGGTCGAGGCCAGCATGGGGCACGTCCGCGACCTGCCCTCGAACGCCTCCGAGATCCCCTCGGAACTGAAGGGGAACGAGTGGGCCCGCCTGGGTGTGAACGTGGATGAGGGGTTCAAGCCCGTCTACGTCATCTCCCCGAAGAAGCGCGAGACCGTCAAGAAGCTCAAGTCTGCCCTCAAGGGTGTGGACGAGCTGTACATAGCGACGGATGAGGATCGCGAGGGCGAGTCCATCGGCTGGCACCTGGTTGAGGTGCTCGAACCGAAGGTGCCCATCAAGCGCATGGTGTTCCACGAGATCACCGAGGAGGCCATCCTCGCGGCCTTGGAGCGCACCAGGCAGATAGACGAGAGCCTCGTCGATGCTCAGGAGACGCGCCGCGTGCTCGACCGCCTGGTGGGCTACGCCATCAGCCCCCTGCTGTGGCGCAAGATCGCCCCGCGCCTCTCGGCAGGGCGCGTACAGAGCGTGGCCGTGCGCCTGCTGGTGCTGCGCGAGCAGGAGCGCATGCGCTTCGTCTCGGCCGGTTATCACGACCTCACCGCTTTCCTAAGCAAAGAGGAGTCCGGCTTCCAGGCCGCCCTCACTCATGTAGGCGGCGTGCGCGTGGCCGGTGGTCGCGACTACGACCCCGCCACGGGCCTGCTCAAGCCCGACCTGAGACGTGGCGCCGACGTGCTGGAGTTGGGCGCAGCCGACGCGGCGCAGCTGGCCGAGGTAGCCGGCAAGGGCGACTGGCGCCTGGCCGACCTGGAAGAGCGCGAGGCCACCCGCACCCCGGCGGCACCTTTCACCACCTCGACGCTGCAGCAGGAGGCCAGCCGCAAGCTCGGCCTCTCTGCGCGCGACACCATGCGCGTGGCGCAGTCGTTATACGAGAACGGCTACATAACCTACATGCGCACCGACTCCTCCTCGCTGAGCGAGGAGGCCCTGCAGGCCAGCCGCAACGCCATCGAACAGCGCTACGGCAAGGAGTACCTGAACTCCACGGTGCGCAAGTTCAAGCAGAGCACCCGTAACGCGCAGGAGGCGCACGAGGCCATACGCCCCGCCGGCGTCGAGATGAAGACCGCCGAGGAGCACCGGCTGCACGGCACCGAGGCCGCCCTCTACGACCTGATCTGGAAGCGCACTGTGGCCAGTCAGATGGCTAACGCGCGCCTCAAGTTCGTCACGGCGCGAGTGAGCGCCACCCTAAGCAGCGCGCCCAGCGGAGTGACCCAGCAACTGGGCCGCCAGCCCACCGACCTCACTTTCAGGGCCACGGGCCGCACAGTGCTCTTCCCCGGCTTCTTCCGCGCCTATGTAGAGGGGTCAGACGACCCCGACGCCGCGCTGGACGACCAGGACCAGCCCCTGCCACCCTTAAACAAAGGCGACGCGCTGCAGTGCCGCGGCGTCGAGGCCAACGGCCACGAGACCAAACCCCCGGCGCGCTACACGGACGCCAGCCTGGTCAAGCTGCTCGAATCTGAGGGCATCGGCCGCCCCAGCACCTACGCCAGCATCATCGAGACCATCCAGGCGCGCGGCTACGTGCGCAAGCAGGGCCAACAGCTCGTGCCCACGTTCACGGCCTTCGCCACCAACAACCTGCTCGAAAGGCAGTTCCAACGGCTGGTCGACACCGAGTTCACCGCCCAGATGGAGTCGGCCCTCGACGACATAGCCGCCGGCGCACGCAACTCCGCCGGCTACCTGCGCGACTTCTACCTGGGTGACGAGGGCATAGTCAAACGTGTGGACGAGGCGCTCGAAGGCGTCGACGCCCGCGAGATATCTACCGTGCACAACGAGCGCTGGGAACCGTTCGTGGTGCGGGTGGGCCGTTATGGTCCCTACGTCGAGGGACCGCTGGACGGCGAGCTCAAGACCACCTCGCTACCGGCCGAGGTGGCGCCGGGCGATCTGACCAAGGACGACCTGGTCAGGTTCCTGACCGAGGGCAACATGGGCGACGTCACGGTGGCCACGGACGACGAGTCCGGCCAGCCGGTGCTGCTCAAGCGCGGACCCTTCGGCCCGTACCTCCAGCTCGGCGACACCCAGGAGAAGGGGGCCAAACCCAAGCGCGTCTCCCTGCCTCCGGGCGTGGAGCCCCACGACGTGACCGAGCAGCTTGCCAAAGACCTGATCAGCCTGCCGAAGGCGCTGGGCAACCACCCTGAGACGGGCGAGGTGGTGGAGGTAGGCATCGGTCGCTACGGCCCCTTCGTCAAGCATCAGCGCATGTACGCGTCTATCCCCAAGGGGGAGTTCCTCCTCGACGTGGAGCTGCCCCGGGCGCTGGCGCTGCTGGCCAGCAAGGCACAGCGCGGCGGGTCGGCGCTCAAGGAGCTGGGTGATGACCCCAACACGGGCGAACCCATCGAGATCCGCTCCGGTCGCTACGGCCCCTACGTGAAGCGCGGCAGCCTGAACGCCTCGCTGCCCCGCGGCATGCAGCCCGAGGAGGTGACGATGGAGCAGGCGCTCGAGATCCTCGAGGCCCGGGCAGCCGTCGTGGCCGCCAGTGGCGGCGCCAAGACGCGCGGGCGGAAGGCGGCGGCCAAGACCGCGGCCAAGGGCGCCAAGAAGCCTGCTGCCAAGGCCAAGACGAAGAGCGGCAAGCGCCCCGCGGGCAAGAAGAAGGCGGCCGACGGACCGCCCAAGGCCAAGGCCACACCCGAGCAGCTGGCCGAGCATCTAGGCGAGCTCGACTCCCAGGCGGCCGCGGTCCTGCAACGCACTCTAGGGGTACGTGGGCACACCGCCATGACCCCGGCTCAGGCGGCGGCCGAGCTCGGCATGAACGAGGCGGAGGCCGTCCGCCTCAACAAGAGTGGGCTCTTCAAGCTCCGCATGGCGTTCGGCCGGGCGCGCAAGGGCGAAGGCGGCGCCGGCGCGGGAACCGCAACGGGAGACGCTGCCTGAGCGCACCGCCCAACAGCCTAAACCTGCTCGCGCTGGCCAAGTCGGCCGGCGGCGCCCGCATAGCCGTGCCCGGCACGAACCTTGAGACACAATCTCTGGTCGAGAGACTGCACGTGCCGCTAGAAGAGGCGACCGTGGTGCTGCTCCTCTCAGGTCAGGTGGTAGTGGACCTACCGGGTGGGGCGTTCCGCGTCCTTGACGCAGGGCACAGCCTCGTGCTCGCGGCCGGCGCCCAGGTGCAGCTGCAGCCGATCGGGGGGCCCGCCGTGCTCGTATGGGCCGCAGCCTCAGCCAAGAAGACCAGCACTTCCTTGACCTAGGCCGGCGGTGCTCGTGCGGACCGCCGGATCATCTGGCGAGTGAGCCACCTATGGCGCCCTGCCTAGCCGCGCTCGCGTGGACCGCAGGGCAGCGGGTCTGAGGCTATCACGGTCGCTAAATGTCTAGCTGCACTCGCGTGGACCGCGGCCACCGGCGCGTGCACCCGTGCGTTCGGCTTTACGCCCCGTCAGAAGCGTCTGCCGCCACGACCCGTCACGAGACGGTTGTGCCCGTCACCTACGGGCTAGACTGGCCGAGTGCGCTACTACACGGTTAGCGACGGCATCGTGATCAGGCGAACCCCGCTGCCTTCCGGCGACGTGGTGGTCACCCTGCTCAACGAGAGCGGCAAGTGGCGCGCCGTTGCCCGCAAGGGCAACCTGCCGGGCGGTAACCTGGGGCGCCTCAGCCTGTTCCATGACGTGAGCGTGCAGTACTACCGCAAGGGTGATGACGACCTCGCCCTGCTCACTCAGGTGCAGCTGAACGGCGCGCTCAACTCGCTTAGTGAGCCGAGCGTCTACCCGTACGCCCACATGATCACCGAGCTCGTCGACGCGCTGACCGTAGACGTCCATCTGGGCGAGCGTCTCTACGAGTACCTGTCCAGTGCCCTGCGGGGCCTCAACTCCCACCCGGACCCTGAGCACGTGGCGCTGCTGTACGCCTGGCGCCTGCTGGGCGTGGCCGGGTTGGCGCCGCGCGTCTCCACCTGCACCACGTGCGGGTCGACCAAGCCGGCAGTGGCCTTCGACGTGGCCGGGGGTGGCCTCAGCTGCTGCGACTGCCGTCAGGGCACCGCAGTTCCGCCAGACGTGGCCGCCGAGTTACAGCACCTGGTGGAGGGTCCCATGCGCCGCGCCCTCGAACTTCACCTGGCGCAGCGCACCCTCCACCTGCGCCTCCTGGAACGGTACGTGGCCTACCATGTCAGCGAGCTGCGCAGCTTCAGCGCCATCTCCTCTCTGCGGGCGCCACCCTCCACGCGGGTGTCAGTGGGCGACCATGTTTGATCTGGTGGCGGCGCTCGCCCTCGGCTACATCCTCGGCGGCATCCCCACTGCCGCCATAGCTGCCCGCCTCCGGGGCAAGAACATCTTCGAGCTCGGCTCCGGCAACATGGGGGCCATGAACAGCGCCCGTAACCTCGGCTGGGTGGTCGGCGTGGCCGTCGCACTCATCGACGTCGGCAAGGGCGCCCTGGCCACCTACCTCGGGCTGCAGATGGCCGAGATCGTAGGACGAACCGACGCCGCACTGCTGCTGCCGGCCCTGGCCGCGGCCACCGGCGCCGTTCTGGGTCACGCCTACTCTCCGTACGTCCACTTCGCAGGCGGCAAGGCCATAGCCACGACGTTCGGTATCGCCCTGCCCCTCGCGCCGTTGCTCAGCCTCTACTACCTTGGGTTCATCGTCGGCATCTACCTGGTGTTCCGCCGTATCACGTGGGCCGGGCTCCTCGGCGCCCTCCTGTTACCCGTGATCGCCCTGCTGTTGCTGCAGCGCCAGGGCTGGCCCGCCGACAGCCTGTTCACGTTCGTGACCGGCCTGATACCCGTGGCCCTCATCGGTGCCATCAAGCACGTGACCGCGCTGATCAGAGAACGCTCCCGCCCCGCTCAAACCGGTCACTGAAACCGCGCATAAGGCTCACCCACCGCGCCGTCCAGTAGGTTGCGAACCTCGGCCACGAGGAACAGGCTGCCGGCCACCACCACGGCTCGGCCCTCCCCCGCCAGCTGCAGAGCGCGCGTAAGCGCCGCCTCCGGCTCAGGCAGCACCTCGGTAGCCGAGGCGGCCGCCCCGTTCACCGCACGCCACTCGCGCTGCAGCTCTGCAGGGTCGGCAGCCCGCGGGCTGTTGTGCGCCCGGGTGAAGAGCACCGTGCGGCCGCAGCCCCTCAGCTCGGCGAACATGGCGCGTACATCCTTGTCGTCCGACACGCCCAGCACCAGCACATCTGCCTGACCCTCCAGCTCGCGCACGGCGGCGGCCAGCGCGGCGGCCGCCTGCTGGTTATGGGCACCGTCCAACACCACGAAGCGCCCCTCCACCGGGCGCCGTTCCAGGCGGCCCGGCCAGACGGTGCGCGCCACCGCGCGCTGGGCCGACACGGCTGACACTCCCAGCAGCAGCGCGGCCAGCACGCCCTGCGCAACGTTGCGGGCCTGGTGTCGGCCCACCAGCGGAGACTCAAGCCTCAGCCGGCCCGGCCGGCGCAGCAGCTCCGGCAGGTTGCGCACGGCCGGAACATCCCACTCCAACCCGAAGCTCACACCGTTCCAGTCGGTGTGCACATCGTTCACCCTGAAGTCCTCACCGAGCACCACCATGCGCGCACCTACGTCTGCCGCCCGGCTGCGTATCACTTCAAGAGCGCCACCCTCGACTCCGGTCACGGTGGGTATGCCGCACCGCAGTATGCCCGCCTTCTCCGCAGCGATGGCCTCGACCGTCGGTCCGAGCACAGCCACGTGGTCTAGCGCAACCCCGGTTATGACCGTGAGGTCTGGCGAGACGGCGTTCGTGGCGTCGAGCCTGCCGCCCAAGCCCACCTCAAGCACGGCCACGTCCACCTGGGCCTCCGCGAAGCGCAGCAGCGCCGCGGCAGTCACGACCTCGAAGAACGTCGCGCGCAGCGCCTCGGCCTCAGCCCGTACCGCGGCCACCAGCCGGTCCATGTCATCGTCGCTCGCGGCCACGCCGTTCACCAGGGCCCGCTCGCCCACCCGCTGCAGGTGTGGGCTGGTGAAGAGCCCGGTGCGCGCGCCAGCCTCCTCAAGACAGGCGGCCAGCACGCGTGCCGCGCTCCCCTTGCCGTTGGTTCCACCCACGAGCACTACGTCGAACGTACGCTGCGGCGAGCCCAGGCGCGCCAGCAGCTCTTGCACCACCTCGAGCCCCTCGCGCATCCCGAAACGTTGGATGCCGAACAGCCAGGTCAGGTTCTCGTGCTCCGGCGACAGCCCCAGCGCGGCGCTCCCGGAAGCCGGGGCAGCCTTAGGTGTCTTGTCGTCAGCTTCGCTCATCTTGTCAGGTTCGCTCATCGGCCCTCTTCAGTAGTTGCAGCTCGGCGGAGCCGCCGGGTTCATGATGGTGCAGCACGAGCTCGGCGACGGCATCCGGGCCGCCCGCTGCCCGTATCAGGACAGCACCGTACGCTGCGTGATGTCTGCGTGCCTGCCTGGCCCCCGCCAGGCCCGTGAGCTTCGGCTCGGGCGGTTGGTCGGTTTCGGGCAGCAGGTGGGTGAGCACGCGCCACAGCACGAACTGCGGCGTGCCCAGCTTACCTACGTCATGAAGCAGGGCCGCCCTTACCAGCTCAGAACTCGCGCGCTCCTCAAGCCCTAGGAGGCGCTTGGCCACCTCCACCCCGTGCGCGCGCTCCTGGGCGGGCAGCCGCATGAACAGCTCTGCCTCACCTCCGTGTAGGCGCTCGAGCGCCCAAGCGTCGTCCGGCCGCGCCAGCCACGGGAACGCCGCCACTACCGTTCTGCGCGCAGCGTTGATGAACCAGGCGCCGGGCTTCGTCATCCAAGCAGCGATTGTACTACCGGTCCCCACCAGGCCCTCTGCGCGAGGAGCACGGTATGCTTCTGAGACATGCTTCGTACCGCAGGGCGGAAAGCGCCGCTTCACCTACTCGTTCTCCTCATTCTCGGTCTAACGCTCGCCTCCACGGCGGTCGCACAAGATGCGGTACCCGAGTTGGCCGACGCCGCCGTAGCAGAGTGGTTGCAGCGCGCACCCACCCCTATAAACCAGCTCGCTTCCCTCCCCCCGGAGCAGATCTGTCGCGAGCTGCCCGGCCTGCTCACCAACACCGCCCCGCCGCCGGGCACCCAGGTGCGCATCGAGGACCGGCTGGAGCGCCCCTCCGAAGAACCGGACCTTAGGGTCTTCACCTACGCCGCCGTCAGACCGGGCGACATCCTGGACGTGGTCGAGGTACGCCTGAGAGGCCCGGCCGAACCGGACGGCGAGTGGGTCACCGAGTTCGTAGGCTTCCGCTCCACTGTGGAGCCCGCAGGGGTTCGCGCCTGGCTGCAGACGCCGGCCGCAGCGTGGCTGTTCGTAGGTTTCAGCCTGCTGATCCTGCTACAGCTGATCACCAAGGGCTCCCAGTTAAGGCGCTGGCTGAGGGCCGGTCGCGAGGTCATCCGCCAGCACAGGCGCCTGGTCATCGGTACGCTCATCGCGCTGTACGGCGCCTTCGCCCTCGGCGCCATGACGGGCGCGGCCCTGCCGGACGAGTGCGAGGAGGCCATCTACGAGGTCGTGAACATAGCCGTGACCACGCTGGGCGCAACGGACGCGTACGGCAGCGGCAATGTGGCCCGCGCCGCCGTCACGACCTTCTACCAGAACTTCGTCGTGGTCACCATGTCTGTCACGTTCTCGCTGGCCGCGCTGCTGGGCGTCCCGGCCTACCTGTTCGCGGGGCTCTCGTTCTTCACCCAGGGCATACCCTTCGGCCTGATCGGCTCGGGCGGATTCCTCGACATCGTGCTCATACTCGTGCTGCTGGTGCTCGAGCTCACGGCCTACTTCCTCATCGTTGCCGGCGGCGGAATGGTCATCGCCACCCTGTTCAGGCCCGGTGAGGCGCGCGTGGTTCGCGCTTACCGCAAGCTCTTGCTCATGGTGCCCATCTCCATGCTGCTCTTGCTGTTGGGCGCCTGGTACGAACCACTTATCCTGCTGCTCGGCCTCTAGCCCAGTAAGCAGGCGGCTCAGCCGTTACGCCACACGCGCCTCACTGCGGGCGCTACGTCTACTAGCGACGCGGCTTGCCCGAACTCGTGCGCACCGCCGCCTATCACGAGCAGCGGCACGCGGTTCATGGTGTGCCCCTTCGTGGTCAGGTCCTCCAGGTTGCCGTGGTCGGAGGTGATGAG
Organism: Truepera radiovictrix; assembly: GCA_044462445.1. Lineage (GTDB taxonomy): Bacteria > Deinococcota > Deinococci > Deinococcales > Trueperaceae > JAAYYF01. Next base: position 21,028 of record JBIQNJ010000027.1, read on the forward strand.
CAGCGTGAACGACTCTCCCGCTCCCTCCTCCAGCAGGGCGCCCAGCAACGCGTCGAGGCGCTCCAGCATCTCCACGCCCTTCTCGCCGTTCTGGGCATGGCCCAGGTTGTCGGTGAGCCACAGGTCGAAGAACGTCAGGCTGGCCCCCCGCGCCATCCGGGCCAGAGAGCGGCCTGCCTGCTGGGGTGACTGCGGGGGCATGTCGGCGATCATCTGAGAGAAGCGCTGCCCGCTCAGGTCGGCCGCTACCGCCTCGCCCGCCCGGTAACGGTCCATGTTGCGCAGCTCCATGCCGGCGCTGCGTGCGGCCACCACGGGGGCGTTCGGCTTGAACGAGCGCGTGTCGATGGCGGCGAAGTAGTCGTCGGGGTAGGCGTTGGCCAGCACCGCGCCTGCAAGCCGCTGGGCGTCGTGGAACAGTGTGCCCTCTCTCAGTAGAGCCTGCAGCGTCGGTCCCGGCCACGGCCCGTAGTGGCGCTGCATGGCTTCGGCGCCGTTCAAGCCCGTGAGCAGCGTCGTCTGGCCGGTGGCCGACTGCGGCAACCCCTCGACGCCGAGCGTGGCGTCAAGCGGCCTGAACAGCACGTCGGCGGCAGAGCGCGCCGGCAGGTCGTGCGTCAGCCTGCCGCCGGCGAGCCCTGCCAGCACGGGCAGGTGCGCCGCCGCCAGCGGGTTGGTCCCGGGCTCGGCGGCACCGAGGCCCACGCCGTCCAGAAACAGGAACAGGACGCGCGGCACGGCCGCTTAGCCGACCCCCAAGGCCGTGCGCACGCGCTGCATGGTGGTGGCGGCCACCGCGCGCGCCCTGTCGGCGCCGTTGGCCAGCACCCGGTCCAACTCTGCGCGGTCGTTCATGAGCTCTGCGTAGCGCTGCTGGATGGGCGTGAGCGTGTCTACCACCGCCCCTGCCACCGCCTTCTTGAGCTGCCCGTACCCTGCGCCCTCGAACTCGGCCTCGATGTCTGCCATCGGGGTGCCGGTGAGCGACTGGAGGATGGTGAGCAGGTTGCGCACGCCGGGCGACGCGTGCTCGAAACGCACCTCGCGCTCGGAGTCCGTGACGGCGGACATGATGGTCTTGCGGATGCGCTTCTCGGTGTCCAGCAGGCCGATGGCGTGCCCATCCACCTTGGCGGCCACACTCTTACTCATCTTGGCGGTCGGGTCGTCCATGCCCATGATGCGGGCGCCCACCTTGGGTATCACGGCCTTAGGGATGACGAACGTGTCGCCGAAGAGGTTGTTGAACCTCACGGCCACGTCGCGCGTGAGCTCGATGTGCTGCACCTGGTCGTCGCCTACCGGCACCTCGGTGGTGTCGTACAGCAGGATGTCGGACGCCATGAGCACCGGGTAGTCGAGCAGGCCGGTGCCCACGCTCTCGCGCTGCTCGGACTTCGACTTGAACTGGGTCATGCGGTACAGCCAGCCGAGCGGCGTGACGCAGTTGAGCAGCCACGTCAGCTCGGTGTGCTCGCGCACGTGCGACTGCACGAACACCACAGACTTCTCAGGGTCTATGCCGACGGCCAGGTACAGCGCTGCGACGCTGCGTACGGCCTCCTTCAGGCCCTGAGGGTCGATGTCTTCCGGGATGGTCAGCGCGTGCAGGTCGACCACGCAGAAGATGTTCTCGCCCTCGTGCTGCCGCTCCACCCACTGCCGCAGCGCCCCGACGTAGTTACCGAGGTGTGGGGTGTTGGTGGGCTGTACGCCGGAGAACACGCGGCGCTTGGTAGGCGCCTGGCCATCCTGCGTTGGTGAGGACGCATCACTGCTAGTCATAGAGGCAAAGTATACAGGCGCCGCATAAGCCCCGAAGGTGGTCAGCGCAGGACTGCTACCACCAGCTGCAGCCCAGCCAGCTCAAGCACGCCCTCGCGCTCGTTCAGCGCGACCGCTCCTTCCTCGGCCGTGAGCGGGCTATGCCATGCGGCCACTGCGGAAGGTTCCAGCCCCAACCCGGTCAGGTCGATGGTCAGTGCACGTGCCCCAAGGTTGGCGAGCACCACCGCCGTCTGCCCGCCGGCCGTGCGACGAGCGGCCAGCACCGAGCGGTTGCCGGCGTCAAGTAACGCGAACGAGCCTACGTTCAGCGCCGGCAGCGAGCTGCGAAGCCGGATGAGCCGCCGGTACGCGCTCCAGACGGAGTTAGGGTCGGCCTGCTGGGCGGCCACCGACACCCCCTCGGGCACCGAGCCCGGGTCGGTCCAGGGTCGGCCCGTGGTGAAGCCGAAGCCGCCATCTTCGTCGGGTTCGGTCCAGCGCAGCGGGGCGCGTTTCTCGAGGTCGCCGCCGCCCGGACCGTCCGGCATGCCGATCTCGTCGCCGTAGTACATGAACGGTGTGCCCGGCAACGTGAACAGCAGGCCCGCTGCCAGCTTCATGCGCTGCTCGTCACGCCTGGGGAACGACAGCAACGTGGCCGGCCGCGTCTGGTCGTGGTTCGAGATGAAGGTGCCCCGCACCGCGCCCTCCGGGTAGAGCTGCTCGGCCTGCTGAACCACGTCGCCGAGGTCCGCGGCGGAGCGCGCCTGGAGGCCGGCCCACAGGACACGCCACAGCGGGTAGTCGAACGACATGTGCAGGTTCGACTGCTGGTGGTAGCGGATTATGGCGGGCATCTCGGTCCACGTCTCACCGACCATGAAGGCGTGCAGCGCCTCCTCCCTCAGGAACTCAGAGAACTGCCGCACCCACTCGTAGGTCTCGGGGGTGTTGGCTATCTGCCCGCCCTCGCCCTCGATCATGTGCTGGATGGCGTCGACCCTGAAGCCGTCCACGCCCAGGTCGAGCCAGAAGCGCGCCACGTCCTTCATCTCCTCCACCACCCTGGGGTTGCGGTGGTTGAGGTCGGGCATGCGGTGCGAGAAGAGGCCGAGGTAAGAGGGTCCAGAGCCGCTCGGGTGCCCGTGCCAGGCGTTGCCGCCCAGCGTGCCCCGCAGCGGTGCCGGGTCCTGCTGCCACGTGTAGTAGTCCAGGTAGTCGGCGTCTCCTGTGGCGGCCGCCTGGAACCATGGGTGGCTGTCGGAGCTGTGGTTGGGCACGAAGTCGAGGATGACGCGGATAGACAGCTCGTGCGCCGCAGCCAAGAGCTGCTCCATGTCGTCCAGCGTGCCGTAGTCGGGGTTGACGGCCCTGTAGTCGGTGACGTCGTAGCCGTGGTAACTGGGGCTGGGGTGGATGGGCATGAGCCATATGCCGCTGATCCCGAGTTCCGCCAGGTAGGGCAGCCGGCTGATGACGCCCTGCAGGTCTCCTATGCCGTCGCCGTCGGAGTCCTGGAAGCTGCGCACGAAGATCTCGTACCACACGCCCTCGTGCCAGCCGCGCTGGTGTGAAGGGTCGGTCTCTGCACTAACAACGGAAGTCAGTGTCATGGTCATGGCCACCAAGGCCGCCGCGACCGCGCCCCGGCGTCTCGTGAGCGTCTCCTTCACCTCGGGTCGCCGGGGAACAGCCTGTCTACCCAGGCCAGCGGGTTGCTCGCCTCACCGTGAACGCGCATCTCCCAGTGCAGGTGCGGGCCGGTGGAGAGACCCTCGCTGCCCACCTCACCTATGACCTCGCCCCGGCTGACCAGCTGGCCGTCCTGCACGTTGATCTTGGACATGTGGAAGTAGTAGCTCATGACGCCGGCCCCGTGATCTATTGCCACCCAGCCGCCCTTGATGGGGTAGTGGTCGGCGATGATCACGCGGCCGTCGTTGGTGGCGTGTATGGGGGTGCCGGTGGGGGCCGCCAGGTCCAGACCGTAGTGGAACGACACCGGGCCGCCCTGCGCGTAGCGCCGGGCGTCGCCGAAGCCGCTCGTGTGCACGCCGCTTATGGGCATCAGGAACGGCTCGCTCCACAACTGTTCGGCCCCGGCGCGCGACCACGCGTCGTCCACGGCGGCGGCCTCGCGTTCGCGGCCTTCAGGGGTGACGACTGACAGGGTAGCGGCGCTCAACCGTAACTGTTCGACCTCCACAGGGAGCGGCGTGAGGACCACCTCGTGCTCGAGCTCCGCTCTGCGCCCGAACTCGTCGACCACGCTCGCGCGGATGGTCTGGGTGGTCGGGTCGACCGTCATGGTGGTCGCGGCCACGGCCACGAACCGCATGTTGCCCAGCTCATCGACGAACTCGCCGGGCACGAGGGGCACGCTCCGCCCGTCGAGGGTCACTGAAACGTCGGCCACCGCGGGCGTTGTCGGGGTGCGGGCGGCGGTGCCCCGGAGCGTCAGGCGTACGCCGATCGGGTCTCCCGCCGTGACCACGGCGTCAGCCTGCAGCAGTGGTTGGAAGGCCGCCACGCCGATTATCTGCAGCGTCTCTTGCGTGGCGTTGCCGGCAGCGTCGGTAGCCGTGACCACAGCCGTGTGAGAACCGGCCACCGCAGGAGCCGTGAAAGTGACCTCCTGAGCGACTTCCTCGTAGGTCTCGCCCGCGTACTCCAGCACGAACGTGGCGGGCTCGTCTGCGCTGACGAAGAGGGCTATGGGCCGACCTTCCGCCAACCTCTCCACGTGCTCCATGTACAGCTTCGGGGGCTCCGTGTCACGCAGCGCAGCCATGACCACCAGACCGCCCAAGGCGGCCACGGCCACAGCCAGGAGGATGAGCAGCCACTTACGGCGGGGCATGGTCACGACTTCTGGCTGGTGACGAACGGCAGGTTACGGTACCTGTGGGCGATGTCGAGGCCATAGCCGTACACGAAGGCGTCCTCGATGGTGAAGCCCTCGTAGTCGATCTGCACGTCCACCTGCCTGCGCGAGGGCTTGGACAGCAGCGTGGCCACCTTCACCGAGGCCGGGTTGCGGCCCTTCAGGTAGCCCACCAGGTACTGCATCGTCAGGCCGGTATCGATGATGTCCTCGACGATGATGACGTGCCGGCCCTTGAGCTCCTGCTCGAGGTCCTTCAGCAGGCGCACCTCACCCGTGGACTCCGTGCCCGTGCCGTAGCTGGTGACCGACAGGAAGTCCACCGTGAGCGGCAGGTCGATGCTCCGTACCAGGTCCGCCATGAACACGAACGCCCCGTTGAGCACGCAGATTAGGTGGAGGTCTGTGCCGGCATAGTCGCGCGTTATCTGCTCGCCCATCTCGGCTACCCGGCGGGCTATCGTCTGTGCGTCTATCTGAACGGCGCCGTTCCCTGTTGCGAAGATCTTGTCTGACATCGGGTTGCCCTTCGAGCGAAACGGCTGGCCAGAGCGACTTAAGGGCACCCGAGCACAGCTTCTATGTGGCGTTGGCGCCGGTACCTTCGGCACCTTGCCGGGCCGTGCGCTGGTCAGCCAGGATTATAACCGAGCCGTGAGAGCTCCTTCTGGGTGACCTCGCGAAAGGCGCCCACCTGCAGGTCGCCCAGCTTCAGCTGACCCACGCGCGTGCGCACCAGCCGCTCGACCGTGCGGTCCAAGGCCTTGAACATGCGCCTGACCTCGCGCTTGCGGCCTTCAGCTATGACGACCACGGCGCCGCCGGGAGCGGGCCTAGCACTGATGACGTTGGCCACGCCGTCCTCCAGCTCCACACCGTCAAGCAGCTTCTTCAGCGCGCTGCCTTCAACACGCCCCTCTTTGCACCACACGCGGTACTCCTTCTCGAGCCCGTAGCGCGGATGGGTGAGGCGCAGCGTCAGATCGCCGTCTGTCGTCAACAGCAGCAGGCCCTCGGTGTCACGGTCGAGCCGGCCCACGGGGTGGAGCCCCGGCGTCGGCGGCAGCAGGTCGAGCACCGTCTGGCGGCCGCGCTCGTCGTTGGCGGTCGTCAGGAAACCAGCAGGCTTGTGCAGCATGAAGGTCACGCGTTCCATGCCCGAGAGGAGCTGCTTGCCGTCTACCCGAACGTCGTCGCCAAGCTGTGCGCGTTGACCCAGCTCAGCCTTACGGCCGTTGACCGTCACGCGACCAGCGAGGATGAGCTCCTCTGCCTTGCGCCGGCTGGCCACGCCCGCGCGCGAGATGAGGCGCTGCAGGCGTTCGCCCTCGGCGACGGCAGGCTTAGCTTGTGTGGGTCTCTTCGCCATGACGCACCATCATAGACGCACTGCCGGGATGCGCGCTGGGTAGCATTGGCTCGTGACCGACCACCAGACCGCTCCCGATGATGCCTGGGCCATGGAAAGCACCTTCCGCCAGGTGATAGAGGAGCTCATCCCCTTCAACAAGCACTTAGGCTTAAGGGTCGCGCGGGTAGACAGGGCGGTGCAGACCGTCGAGGTGGCCCTGGACCTGAGGCCTGAGCACATCGGCAACTCCGTGCGCCGGATGCCGCACGGCGGCCTGCTGGCAACGCTCGTGGACGCCGCCTCGGGCGCGGCGGCGGCGCTCACCCTGGAAGACCTGGCCGCCGCGCCGACGGTGGCCACGGTAGACATGCGCGTGGACTTCCTCAAACCAGCGCGGGGCGCACACCTGCGTGCCGTCGGCACCGTCATGCGCAGCGGGCGCACCGTGGTGGTGGTACGCACCGACGTTTTCGACGAGGGCGGAGCGCTGGTGGTGCTGGGCACCGCCACGTTCACCGTGGACCGCACGTCCGTAGCCGGCCGCACATACGAATCTGTCTAGTCTCACGGTGAGGCCGAGGTCAGTGCACGCTTCAGTCCACCCAGGTCAGGGCCTGCACCCGCGGGGTCTGTTACCGTCGATGGCATGATCCACCCTCTGTTCGAGAAGTACGCCAACCTTCTGGTCGAGTACTGCGCCCGCGTCCAACCGGGGGAGCACGTGCTGCTCGACGTGGCGTTCGCCGCCGCGCCGCTGGCGCGCCCACTCACGCGCGCGGTGCTGCAGGCGGGCGGGGAGCCGCACCTGCGGCTCAGCTACCCGGAGCAGGCCGCAGACCTGCTGGAACTGGCCGGCGCGACCCTGCTGAGCTCAGAGCCGAAGGTGCAACTGGCCGAGATGCGGCAGATGGACGCCTACATGCGCGTGAGCGCGCCCGAGAACTCGCGCGCCATGCAGGGGTCCGACACCGCCAAGATGGCCCAGCTCGCGCGCCGCATGGACGAGGTGAACCGCACGCGCCTCACGAAGAAGTGGGTGGTCACGCTCTTCCCCACCCCGGCCTCCGCGCAGGAGTCGGGCATGAGCACCTCCGAGTACGAACGGTTCGTCTACGGTTCGATGTTCCTCTTCGACGACGACCCCGCAGAGCGCTGGCGTGAGCTGGGCAGGCGCCAGCAGCGCTGGGTGGAGCGCCTGGAGCAGGCCGACCAGGTTCTCATCGAGGGCCCTGGCACGCACCTAACCATGAGCATCAAGGGCCGCACGTGGGCCAACTCCGACGGCAAGCGCAACATGCCCTCCGGGGAAGTGTTCACCGGACCCATCGAGGACAGCGCCAACGGCACCATCTACTTCGGCATACCGTCGAACATAGATGGCGCCTTGGTTGAAGGCGTGCGGCTGACGCTCGAGAACGGCAAGGTCGTCAAAGCCACGGCGGAGCGCGGCCAGGAGATCCTGGACGAGAAGCTGGCCACCGACGAGGGCGCACGCTACCTGGGTGAGCTGGGTATCGGCACCAACCCGCACATCACCCGGCCCACGCTGAAGACGCTCTACGACGAGAAGATCCTGGGCACGATCCACCTGGCCCTGGGTCGCTCGTACGTGGAGACCGGGGGGCTCAACCAGAGCGCCATCCACTGGGACCTCGTGTGCGACCTGCGCAGCGAGGGGCGCGTGCTGGTGGACGGCGAGCCGTTCCTGGAGAACGGGCGGCTGGTCGGCTAGCTGACAGGGTAACGACTGAGCTGGCGCAGGGCGCCGGCCGCTGGGTCTACCCGGCCGGCGCCCTTTAGCGTGCCGTCCAACCGAGGTCCAGGTTGTGCACGCCGCCGGTAGTGGCCCAAGACTCGGGTGAGGCGAGGTACGCGACCATGCGGGCCACGTCGTCTGGTTCGAGCATCCGCTTGATGGCCACTCCCGCTAAGAACACCTGCTGTTCGACGTCGCTCTCCGATATGCCCCGCGTGCGCGCCTGGTCGGCGATCTGGTCCGTTACCAGCTTGGTGCGCACGTAAGCGGGGGCCACGACGTTGCAGGTGATGCCGTGCTCGCCGCCCTCAAGCGCGGTCACGCGCGCGAGTCCCACGAGCCCGTGCTTGGCGCTGACGTAGGCCGCCTTGTAAGGGCTGGCTGTCAGGCTATGCGCACTGCCGATATGAACGATGCGGCCGCTGCCGGAACGCTTGAGGGCATGCCAGGCGTACTTGGTGAGCAGGAACGGCGCCGTGAGCATGAGGTTCAGGATGAAGCGCCAGCGCTCCTCCGGGAACTCCTCGATGGGGTCTATGTGCTGAACGCCCGCGTTGCACACGAGGGCGTCGATACCGCCTAGCTGCCGCAAGGCGCCGTCGATAGCCGCCCTGCAGCCTGCCTCCGTGCTAAGGTCCGCCGCCACGAAAACAGCGCCCATCTCGTCAGCGGCAGAGCGCCCGTCCTCCTCGTTCACGTCCACCAGCGCCACCCGGTAACCATCGGCCGCCAGGCGCTGCGCGCACGCCAGACCGATGCCAGAAGCGGCACCGGTCACGACTGCTGTCCTCGAATCACTCACCTCGGCACTCCTTACGCGGTAGTCTCGCACCTTGATGACGCAGGCTGCTAGCGCGGACGCTTCACCGGACCAGCCGAACAGCGCAGCGCCCTCTCGACCGACCTCGGTCCACCCAGCTACAGAGCACGCCAGAGGCCGCAAGAAGCGCGTCGCCCTCACCGGTGGCGGCCTCGCGGTACTCCTGTTCTTCGCGCACTTCTCCAACGACATGTTCTCGGGGGTGCTGGCTTCGCTGTTGCCCACGCTGCAGGGCAGGTTCCAGGCCACAGAGATCACGCTCGCGCTCTTCGTTGCCTGCCTCTCGTTCAGCGGTTCCGTGCTTCAACCACTGTTCGGCGCCGTGGCCGACCGCCTGGGCCACAGGCTCGTCGCCGCCGTCGGGGTCATCCTGTCGTCCAGCGTGCTCAGCCTCATGGCCGTCATGCCTTCGCCCTACCTGCTCGTACCGCTCCTACTGGTCGGCGGCCTCGGCTCGGCCTCGTTCCACCCGGCGGGCAGTACCCTCGCCCGCCGTGCGGCCGGCTCCAAGGCAGGCCTGGCGCTCGGTATCTTCAGCGCCGGCGGCACCGTCGGCTCGGCGTTCGGTCCGCTCTTCATCGGCTTCTTCCTCATCAACGGCTGGCTAGACTTCAGCCCTCTGCTCATGGTCCCGGGCATAGTTTTCGGCCTGCTGATACTGCTGCTCGCCCCGCCCCAGCCCCGCAACTCCGGCGCTCACCGCGCGAAGGTGTTCGACATGGACCTCGTCCGGGGGCCTGTGGGGCAGCTGTGTCTGGCTGGCATCCTGAGGTCCATGGCCTGGACCGCCATCATGAACGGCGCTTCGCTGTGGCTGGTGAACGCCAGGGGGCTCTCGGCCACCGACCCGGTGGTGTTCTGGACCATCACGGTCTTCACCTCCTCCGCCGCTGTGGGCGGCATATTCGCGGGCATGCTAGAGAGCAGGTTCAGCCGCCAGTTCCTCGTGAGCGGCACGATGCTTCTGGCTATCCTTCCGCTGGCGGTGCTGCTACTGAGCCAGCCAGGCTCGGTCATCTACTTCCTGGCTGTGGCGTTGGCCGGCATGCTCGTGAACGGCGGGCTGCCGCTAATGGTGCTCGCCGCGCAGGACGCCGCGCCACACGCCGTGGCCACGGCCTCCGGCATGCTGATGGGTCTCACCTGGGGTACGGCGGGCGTTCTCTACCTGGGTATGGGGGCGCTGCAGGGGGCCATAGGTATGAACGCGGCCATGTGGCTCAGCCTCATACCGCTCGTACCTGGCGCGTTGGTGGCGTACCGGGTGCTCAACAAGCTCAAGTAGGCCGGCTGCCGGGCTGGCCGCGTCAACCGCTAGCCACCCCGGCCCCATTTGGAGCCCTGGCAGGTTCCTGATGTAACCTCCGCCGTATGTGGGAAGACCACCCAAGTTCATCGGCCCTGATCCGCACACTGTGGCAGGCGGAGGTCGAGGAGGCCGGCACCTACCTAACCGCAGGCAGCGAGTACTGGAGCTTGTCGTTCGTACATTACGCACCTGCGGGAGGAGTGACGGCGCAACCATGCGCGACCATGGCGGGCTGGCCCTGGCGACTGCCGGCCAGCCCGCTCCACCTTGTAGACAGTTCTCGCCTCGCTCATGTAAAATCCTTAGGTTAGTCAACGG
>JBIQNJ010000028.1:0-30168 GCA_044462445.1 Truepera radiovictrix
CAACACTTTCGATGTGCAGCTGGCCTTCGTCGGGCCGGTGGAGCCCACCGAAGGCGGTGGCTTCCGCTTCGACGTGAACCCGGTGCTCTCCTCCAACGCCCTCATCGAGGTACAGGGTGAGAGCATGGGTGTGAGCGCAGCTAGACCTTTCACGGAGGCCGAGCTGATGTCGCTCATAACCCTGGGCCGCTTCGAGCTCAACGCGGACCTGGTGGGGGTCGGCGGCCTGGGCGAGGCCGTGGCGACCGGCGTCATAGACACGGCCATCGACCTGCTGGTGGTGTCGGGCCTGGAGGGCGCCCTCAGAGAGGCGCTGGGGCTAGACGTGGTCGAGATACGCACCTCCTCGCTGACCTCGCTGCTGGACGAGAGCGGCCAGCCGTTCGGCGTCTCGCTGCGGGTGGGCGGCTACATCAACAACGAGCTGTTCGCGTCGTACCGCATTGGCACCTACGACGGCGCCGATCCCGACTACTCGGTCACGAACGAGGTGCTGCTCCGTTACGCCCTCGGCCCCCTCGACCTGGACTTCATCGCACGCGTAGACCTGCCCACGGCCGGCAGCCAGGGCCAGGCGCGGCCTGAGATCGGCGTGCTGCTCGGCTATCAGTTCTCGCCCTCGCTCGGGGTGGACGGCGGCGTCACCATCGGCTTCACCAGAAGCAAGATCGAGTTCGGCGTGACCATCAGGTGGTAGGTGTACGGAGCGTGCCCTCGGTCGGGGTACTTTACGTCTTGCCCGCTGGTATACCTGAAAGGTGCATCTCTTGGGATGGGAGCAGACCGACCGATGAACCTAGATGGCCACGCCGTGCGCCTCTCCGGCGCCACGCTGAGAACCAACCTCGTTCCTGCCAGACTGGTGGAGAACGCCCTTCTAGCTGGTGAGGGCGTGCTCGACGCCTCCGGCGCCCTGGTGGTAGACACGGGTAAGTTCACCGGTCGTTCGCCCACCGACAAGTTCATAGTGCGTAACGCCGCCACCGAGGCCAAGGTCGACTGGGGCAAGACGAACCAGCCCATGACGCCTGCCGCGTTCGAGCAGCTGCGGGCCGACATGGAAGCGCACCTGGGTGGCCGCACGCTCTACGTGCAGGACGTCAACGCCGGCGCCGATCCCGCCCACCGTGTGAAGGTGCGGGTGGTCACCGAGTACGCCTGGCATTCGCTGTTCGCCCGTAACCTCTTCGTCGACGCCCACACGGCCCACGACCAGCCCGACTGGCTGGTGGTAGACCTGCCCAGCTTCACCGCCAGCCCCGAGCGGCATGGCTGCCGCACGTCCACCGTCATCGCCATGGACTTCGAGACTCGACTGGTACTGGTGGGCAACACGGAGTACGCCGGCGAGATCAAGAAGAGCATCTTCTCGGCGCTGAACATGATCCTGCCGGACGTCGACGTGTTCCCCATGCACTGCTCGGCCAACGAGTCACAGGACGGCACCACGGCGCTGTTCTTCGGCCTCTCCGGCACGGGCAAGACCACGCTCTCCGCCGACGGTCACCGCCACCTCATCGGCGACGATGAGCACGGCTGGTCGCCGGAGGGCATCTTCAACTTCGAGGGCGGCTGCTACGCCAAGGTCATCAACCTCACGAGCGAGGCCGAGCCCGAGATCTACGCCGCCAGCCAGCGCTTCGGGGCGCTACTCGAGAACGTGGTTCTCGACGCCACGACACGCGTGCCCGACTTCAGGAACGTGAGCAAGACGGAGAACACGCGCTCGGCCTACCCCATCGAGTTCGTACCCAACGCTTCCAGCACGGGTACTGGCACGCACCCCAGCGACGTGGTTTTCCTCAGCGCCGACGCCTTCGGCGTTCTGCCACCCATCGCCCGGCTCAGCACCGAGCAGGCAATGTACCAGTTCCTGAGCGGCTACACGGCCAAGGTGGCCGGCACGGAGCGTGGAGTGACGGAGCCCAGCGCTACCTTCAGCGCCTGCTTCGGCGCACCGTTCATGTCTAGGCCGCCGGTCGAGTACGCGCAGATGCTGCGCCGCCGACTGGAGCAGCACGGCACGCGCGTGTGGCTGGTCAACACGGGCTGGACGGGCGGTGGTTACGGCGTCGGTTCCCGCATCAAGCTGGCCTACACCCGGGCATTGGTGCGCGCGGCCCTGCACGGCGTCCTCGACGACATCCCCATGGAGACCGACCCCGTGTTCGGCCTGTCGGTACCCGTGCGCGCCCCGGGCGTGCCCGACGAGCTGCTCAGGCCTCGCAGCACGTGGGCCGACCCGGCCGCCTACGACGCTGCCGCCACCAAGCTGGCGGGCATGTTCCGCGACAACTTCGCCCGCTTCGCGGCTGCCCTGCCGCCTGAGGTCGAGGCGGCAGGGCCGCAGGGCTGAAGCCTCGTCGGCTGACGCGCTAGAAGCCTAGACAACGTCTAGAAGAAGTGTGGGCGCCTCGGTACCGAGGCGCCCACTTCGTGTGCTTGGAGTTGCGTGCCTTCAGGTCAGTTGCCGTTGCCTACAACCGTCTCGCCGGCCAACACAGACAGCGCCGTCTGCAGCACCGGGTCGGAGGCCACGTCTACCAGCGCCTGACCCTGAACGCTGCTCGTCTCACGCAGCTGACCGAGGGCGAGGATGGAGAACGTGCCGTCGTCCGCCGCAACGGCCTCGCCGATGACCTCGCCGTCGACCACGAGCCGCACCGTCTGACCGGCGTGGAGGCCGCGGCCATCGGCCACTACCGTGCGGGGGTAGCGGGTGTCTGCCACGACGATGTCGGGGGTCACCCCCCGTTCGGAGATGCTGGTGCGGTCTGGGGTGAGCCACTCGAACGACACGTACTGCAGCTGGCTGCCGTCGGAGAGGCTGATGACGGTCTGGCCTACGCCCTTGCCGAACGTGGGTTCACCGATGATGGTGGCGCGGCCGCTCTCCTGCAGGGCGCCGGCCACGATCTCGGACGCCGAAGCCGAGTTGCTGTTGACCAGCACCACGAGGGGCAGGTCGTACGAGCCGAGCTGAGCGGCCCCGTACAGCTGGGTGACGCCTCTGGAACGCTGGTAGACGATGGGGCCTTCGTCCAGGAACTCATCGGCCACGTACACGGCCTGGGGCAGCAGGCCGCCCGGGTTGTCGCGCAGGTCAAGCACCAGCGACTGTGCCCCCTGCAAGATGAGCTGGTCGATCTGCTCCACCATCTGGTCGTTCAGCAGGCGGTTGTTGAAGGAGCTGAGCGCCACGTAGCCCACGTTGCCCTCGAGCAGGGTGCTGGAGACATCGACTATCTGGATGATGCCGCGGGTGATGACGAAGGTGAGCGGCTCCTCGGTGCCCGGACGGCTCATGGTGAGCGTCACGCTGGTGCCCTCCGGCCCCCGGACGAGGTCCGCCACTTCGCTCGAAGTGAGCTGGCGAACGTCCACGTCGTCCACCTGCATGAAGATGTCTCCCCGCTGCAGACCGGCACCCGCGGCAGGGCTGCCCTCGTAGACGGTGAGGATCTCGACGCCCTTGCCCGTGTTGCGGTCGTGAGCCGTGAGCACGGCGCCGATGCCGCCGAACGAGCCGCTGCTGTCCTGCCGCTCGCGGGCGGCGGCACGGGGCTCCACGTAGCTGCTGAACTGATCCTCGAGCGAAGCGACCATGCCTTCGATGGCACCGCGGATGAGGGTGTCATCATCGACCTCCGTGAGGTAGCCGCTCTTGATGGCGCCGTACGCCTGCATGAGGGCCCTGCCGGTCGAATTGCTCAGGAACTCGTTGGTGTAGTCCCTACCGAGCTGTGCGTAGACGACCATGGTGCCAGCAACGAGGGCTGCCAGGCCGAAGATGTACCATCTGCGCTTCACTAAAGCCTCCAAGTCACGCATGCATGACGCGTAATGACTGTAAGAGTATATGTGCCGTCTGAGAATATTGTGGTTACCCACGCGCTGCGTTTGGCCTTAAGCTCTTAAGCGTGCGCATACTCTTCCCCAGCGCCGAGGTGGCGCCCTACAGCAAGACGGGCGGGCTGGGCGATGTTACCGCGGCCCTGCCGCGGGCGCTGGCCAGACTAGGGCACGAGGTCCTGGTGGTCACACCCTGGTACCAGGCCATCCGCTCGCAGCCGGACCCGTACTGGATAGGCGATGTCGACGTGCCCTTCGCCGGGGGGTTCGAGTCGGTGGGCGTGGGCACGCTCGAGGCCAACGGCGTGCGCTTCGCGTTCGTGGGCCACCCTGACTTCGCCCGGAGTCAGCTGTACGGCTACCCGGACGACGTGAAGCGCTTCGCGCGCTTCAGCCGCGCCGTGCCGCAGGTGGCCCACCGCCTGGGGTTCCTCCCCGACGTGGTGCACGCCCACGACTGGCATACGGGCTACTTGCCGATGCTGCTGGCGCGGGGCTGGCACCTGCCTCCCCGGTTCGCCTACCTGCCCTCGGTGTTCACGGTGCACAACGTCCAGTTCCAGGGGGAGTGGGCTATGGACGAGACGCTCCACTGGCTGCGGCTGGGCCAGGATGCGAGGCGCAGCTACCTTGACCACTTCGGCGCGGCCAACGCCATGCAGGCCGGGGCGGGTTTCGCGTCCCGGGTCACGACCGTGAGCCCCACCTACGCCCAGGAACTGCAGAGCCCCGAGTACGGCTTCACCCTCGACGGCACCTTCCGGGCCGTAGCCGGCAAGCTGTCAGGCATCCTCAACGGCATCGACGACACCGTATGGAACCCGGCCAGCGACCCGCACCTGCGGGCCCGCTACAGCCGTGGCAACCTGAACGGCAAGGCGGAGTGCAAGTTAGACCTCGCGCGAGAGTTCGGCCTCACCGAGCAGCGCCCGCTCTTGGCCGTGATCTCGCGCTTCGCGGAGCAGAAGGGCATTGACCTGGTGCTCGCGGCCGGCCATAACCTGGTAGACATGGGCTGGAACCTGCTGTTCCTGGGCACTGGTGACCAGGCCATCGAAGACGGCGTACGGGCCCTCAGTCGAGCCAGGCCCCGCGAGGTCGCGGCCGTCATCGGTTACGACGAGGCGCTCTCGCACCGCATCTACGCGGCAGCAGACGCGTTGGCGGTGCCCAGCCGCTTCGAGCCGTGCGGGCTTACCCAGATGATCTCCATGCGCTACGGCACCGTGCCCATCGTGCGCGCCACCGGGGGTCTGCGAGACACGGTGGAGCACGCTCGCACCGGCTTCGTGTTCGAGCACCCCACGGCGGAGGGCCTGCTCTGGGCGGCCGACCAGGCGCTGCAGGCCTACGGCACCCCCACCTGGCACGAGGTCCAGCAGGCCGGCATGCTCAAGGACCTGTCGTGGGAGAGGTCCGCGCGCCTCTATGCCGACCTGTACGCAAGCGTGCTACCGTCTTAACCGTGAACGACGCAGAACCCCAGCACGCCGACCTTTCCCATCCTGAGGGGGCAGCATCGGCAGTTCCTCAAGAGACCCTGACATGGCGTGAGCTGGTTGCCGTCGGCCGCTACCACGCTGCACGTAACGCCCTACTCGTGAGCGGCGACCAGACCCCCGAGGTGCGGGCCGGCCTCAGTGCCCTGGTGGACGTGCAGGAGCTGCTCCGTGAACGCTCCTTCGGCCGAGCCATAGAGCGCATCAACCGCCTCGAGGACCGCCCCGAGTTCGCCAACTGGGAGCAGATCCTGGAAGAGCTCGCCGTGCTCAAGGACAGCGCTGCCGCACTCGACAGGCGCGACCCAGACCTGGCGCGCGAGCTGCTGCAAGCACTGCCCGAGGGCACCTGGTTCACCGCCGAGGTGCTCACCCACCTGGGCACCACCAAGGTGTACGACGGCGACATGGCGGGTGCCACCGCGCTGTTCGAGCGGGCGGTCGAGTACGACCCCAACCACTACCGTGCCCTCACCAACCTTGGCAACGTCGTGCTGGAAGAGGGGAAGATCGACGAGGCTATCGAGCTGTACGAGCGGGCCCTGAAAGTCGACGAGAACTTCCCCAACGCTCACCACAACCTAGGTGTGGCGTACCGCAAGAAGGGCCAGCTGAACAAGAGTGTGCGCTCACTGCGCCGCGCCCAGCGCACCCAGCAGCGCCACGACGTGGCTGAAGCCCGTGAGAGCATCGGCAAGTGGGCCGGACCCAAGGCAGGCAAGTACTTCAAGTGGGTCATGTGGGGCGCCATCGCCGCCGGCGTGTACTTCCTGCTGCGGTTCACGGGCTACATCTCCTGACCAGTTTCAGACCTGGGCCTTACTTACTCCACGGTGACGCTCTTGGCCAGGTTACGCGGCTGGTCCACGTCGCGCCCTAGCTGCCTGGCGACCTCGTACGCCAGCAGCTGCAGCGGCACGGCGTCCACCACCGGCGACAGCGCCTCCAGCGTGCGTGGCACCCGCAGCACGTGTTCGGCGTGCGCCGCCACCCGATCGTCGTCCTCGTCGGCAACGGCGATCACCAGGCCGTCGCGGGCCCGCACTTCCTGCATGTTCGAGATGGTCTTGTCTAGCAGCGCGGAGGCGGTGGCCACCACCACCACGGGCAGGTCCCGGTCGATGAGCGCGATAGGTCCGTGCTTCATCTCGCCCGTGGGGTACGCCTCGGCGTGGATGTAACTGATCTCCTTGAGCTTAAGGGCGCCCTCTAGCGCTGTCGGGAAGTTGACGCCGCGGCCCAGGAACAGGGCGCTGCGGGCGTTCTTGATCACCTGTGCCACCTGGCCGATGTTCTCGTGCTGCTTCAGCGCGTTCGACACCTGGTTGGGCAGCTCCCGCAGGCCCTGCACCAGGGCGCGGGCCTGGTCGTCAGCCAGCGTGCCGCGAGCCCGGCCGAACCAGATGGCGAGCATAGCGAACGCCGCCACCATGCCCGTGTAGGCCTTGGTGCTGGCAACGCCGATCTCGGGGCCGGCGTGGATGTACAGCACGTCGTCGGCCTCGCGGCTGATGCTCGAGCCCTTGGCGTTCAGCACCGCCAGCGTGCGGGCGCCGCGCCGCTTGGCCTCGCGCAGTGCCTCCAGGGTATCGATGGTCTCGCCAGACTGGCTTACGACGATGCACAGCGTGCGGTCGTCTACCACGGGTTCGCCGTAGCGGAACTCGGACGCTACCTCCACCGAGGTGTCGAGCCTGGCGAGGCGCCTGAGCAGCACCGCGCCGACCTCGCCCGCGTACGAAGCGGTGCCGGCGGCGGTGATGACCACGCGGTCGATGCTGTCGGGGTCGAGGCCCAGCTCGAGGTCGACGTCCGTGCCGCTGCGGGCGAGCCGGCCGCCGATGGTGTTCTGCAGAACGGTGGGCTGCTCGTATATCTCCTTCAGCATGTAGTGCTCGAACCCGCCCTTCTCGGCGGCCTCGGCGTCCCACTCGACCGTGTCTACCCGGCGCTCTAGGACGTTGCCGGCCAGGTCGGTCACGCTCACGCCCTCCTTGCCGATCTCGGCCACGTCGCCGTCCAGCAGGTAGATGACGGAGCGGGTGTAGGGCAGCAGTGCAGGCACGTCGCTAGCCAAGTAGTTCTCGCCCTCGCCGAGGCCGAGCACCAGCGGGCTGGTATGACGCGCCGCGACCAGGGTGTCGTGCGCCGCGTGCGCCACGACGAGCGCGTAGGCGCCTTCTACCTCGGTCAGGGCGCTGCGAACGGCGGCGGCCAGGTCGGGCTTCTCGC
Organism: Truepera radiovictrix; assembly: GCA_044462445.1. Taxonomy (GTDB): domain Bacteria; phylum Deinococcota; class Deinococci; order Deinococcales; family Trueperaceae; genus JAAYYF01. Next base: position 7,584 of record JBIQNJ010000028.1, read on the forward strand.
CGGCCGCTTCGCGCGCTTGGTAGGCGTCCTCTATCAGGTGGACCAGCACCTCGGTGTCGGTCTCGGAGAGGAACACGTGCCCTGCGCCGCCCAGGCGCCGACGCAGCTCCACGTAGTTCTCGATGATGCCGTTGTGGATCACGGCCAGGCGGCCGTCCTCCGACAGGTGGGGGTGTGCGTTCGTGTCGTTGGGGCGCCCGTGGGTGGCCCACCTGGTATGCCCCAGCCCGAGCCCGCCGGCCATGGTGGTGCCGGCCACCGCGTCCTTGAGGGCGGAAAGTTTACCCGCTCGCTTGACCATCTGTAGGGGCGCGCGGTCGCTCTTGCTTCCCGGCTGTGCCAGCTCGTTTATGACCAGGCCGGCGGAGTCGTAGCCCCTGTACTCCAGACGCGAGAGGCCGTCCAAGATGACCGACGCCGCTTGGCGCTCACCGACGTATCCGACTATTCCGCACATGTTTCCGTCCTTAAAGTTCCTGTCTTGAGGGTTGCCTGCGGTTAGGGCGCAGGTTCGTTGCGTGGATCCACGACTGCCTAGGGGGTGGGCGACCCCGACCGGCATTCAGCTTGTGGGACTGGAAAACCCCGGACGTGTACTCGAGTGAGGGGGTGTTACTCAGGAGGGGCCCGCAGACTTGTGCACGCGTAGAGCGTGCGCTCGCATTTTCGGTTCGGCTGGGCAACCGCCCTGAAGCTCGAACCTATCCTCCGACGACGTTATCGGAGGCCCTCCACCTCGTCACCAGGCTGCCCTGCTTCTATGCTGGGCGTATAACACCTGGGCTTGCGCTACCTCGGCGTCCTTGCAGCTTCTCTCGCTCCGTTATCACCTCCCGCCTTAGCGAGTTGCCGACCGAACAGTACTACGTGTACCAGTTCGGTTGTCACGGGGGTCTTACTGGGCTCACATAGCGGTCTGAACGGGCACTCTCGACGTTTCCGCCCACCACAAGCTGCGGCTAGCCTGCCCGGTGTGGCGGCCTAGCTGAGAGTGGTAGCGGGTCAGAAGGTCACGTCACCAGGGATCGCTGGCGACGAACCAGGTGCGTAAGCCCTGGTAGGCGGTGCGCTGGAGCGCGTTCTCGGGCTGCTCCAACAGCGGGTAGAGCACGATGCTGCGGCCGAACGTAACGAGCGGGGACTGCTGAAGGGTGCTTGACAGGCCTAGGGGCGCGTTCAGGGGCGGGTAGTAGATGGCGCGCGGGTCAGCCACGCTGCGCTCGATGGGCAGGGCGGTCACGAGCGCCACTAGCATGGCGGCGCCGAGGAGGAAGCCGCCTACGCCGCCGGCAACCAAGCTGGGCCATCTCTGCCTAAGGGCAGGCGACGCCAGGCGCTGCGACAGCACAGCCAGGAGCACGCCGCCGAGTAGCGCCGCCGCCAGTGCCAGCATGGGGCTGCGGGTGCTGACGACCAGAAGGGGCTTGAGGAGGAGAACCGCACCTATACCGACCACCAGACCTACGGTGCGCCGCTGCGCACCGTAGGCGGTGGCCACGGCGAGAACGACTACCAGTACTGCATCGATCCAGGTGAAGGCGGTCATGCGCGAACATCGTAGCCCGCGTCTCTCACCTCCCTGATGACATTCTCCATAAGCGCGTCGACCTCCGTGTCGGTGAGAGCCCGGTCGGGTGCGCGGAACCGGAAGCGGAGCGCCGTGCTCCTCGTTCCGGCCTCCAGCCGGCCACCTTCGAACACGTCGAAGGCCTCGAGGCTGAGCAGCAGCTCTCCGGCCGCGCCGGTGCAGAGGCGCCTGAGGTTCGCGAACGTCACAGTGCTGGGAGCGATGATGGCCAGGTCGCGCTCGGCGTACGGCTGCCGGACTATCTCCTCGAACTTGATGACCGTGCCCTCCAGCGGCAAGCTCAGCTCTGCCACGTAGGCCTCGCCCAGCTCGTAGTGGGCGGCTACCTCAGGGTGAACCCGACCGGCGTGACCGACGCGGCGACCGTTCCAGAGCACGGTGGCGGCCACTCCCGGGTGCAGGTACGGGGCTTCCGTGGTCGGCTCCATGCTGACGGTGGCGCCGACGGGGGCGCCCAGGGCCTCGATGATGCCCTTAAAGGTGTAGAAGTCGCCCGCCAGGGCGGTGCCCCAGCCGTTGGCCTCCCTGTTGCCCAGGCACAGCAGCGCCAGGCGCTCCTCCTCCGTGTCGAGGAACACGCGGCCCACCTCGAACAGCGCCAGTGCCGCGGCGCGGCGGTTGGCGGCCGCGGCGGCCAGGAGGCCCGGGTACAGCGCCGTCCGCAGCACCCCGCGCTCCACCCCCTGCGGGTCTGAGAGGAACACGACAGGCGCCGGCGCCTTGGCGCGTTCCAGCTCGGCGCCGCCTGTGAAGACGTAGCTGATCGTCTCCTGGAGGCCCGCAGCGGCAAGGCGGTTCTTGAGCTCACGGTGGGTAGGGTCCGTGGCTGCGGGCACGAAGTGCATGTCGGGCACCGTTATGCCGATGTGCTCGTAGCCGTGCAGGCGGGCCACCTCCTCCACCAGGTCCTCCTCGATGCTCATGTCGTAGCGCCAGCTCGGCGGCACTACCTGCCAGGCGCCGGCTGAGGCCGAGCCAGCGGTGTCCCCTGCTGCGCCGCCTACCACCTGGCAGCCAAGCGCCTCCAGGTACCGGCGCTGCTCGGCCGGCGGCACGTCGAAGTCCATGAGGAACCGCACGCGGGCGGGCCGGTAGGTGATGGTCGGGCGCTGCAGGCCCTGGCCGTAGGAGGTGATCGAACCGTCGGGGGTGCCGCCCGCCAGCTCCACGATCAGGGCCGTGACGCGGGCCGACGTGAGCATCTGCAGGTTCGGGTCTACCCCCCGTTCGAAGCGCGTGCGGGCGTCGGTGATGAGCTTATGGCGCTGCGCGGCGCGGCGCACGGTGACCGGCTCGAAGTTGGCTACTTCCAGCGCCACGTCGGTGGTGCCGGCGCTCACGCTGTCGTGCTTGCCACCCATGACGCCTGCCAGGCCGATGCTCTGCGACACGCCTCCCGGTCCGGGCGTAGCGATCATCAGGTCCTCGGGCGTGAGCTCGATCACGTCGTCGTTGAGTAGCTCGAGCGTCTCGCCGGGCCTTGCGCGGCGTACCTGCACGACGCCGCCACCCAGTCTGGCCAGGTCATAGACGTGGGAGGGGCCGCCCAGCTCGAAGGTCACGAAGTTGGTGATGTCGATGAGGTTGTTGCGAGGCCTCAGGCCCACCGCGGCCAGCCAGCGCTGCAGCCAGACGGGGCTGGGAAGCACCTTCACGTTGCGGATGCCGCGCAGCGTGAAACGGGTGCAGCCCGCGTCCTGAACGTCTATGACGAGCCCGCCTGCACCGTCGGGCACGCCCTGATCCAGCCCGTCCGCAGGGTGCCGGTAGGGTACGCCCAGCTTGGCCGCCACGTCGCGCGCCACACCCAGCAGCGAGAAGGCGTCGGCGCGGTTGGGGGTCAACTCCAGCTCGATGATCGTCTCTGGGGTCCACAGGTCTGCCAGCGGTGCACCCACCGGCGCGTCTGCACCTAAAGCTATGAGGCCGGCAGCGTGGTCGTAGAGGCCGAGCTCCCGTGGGCTGCAGAGCATGCCCGTGCTCCTCACACCAAGGATGTCGCGCTCCCCGACCGCCTCGTCAGCGGTACCGGGCAGCCGTGCGCCGGGCAGGGCGAGAGCCGTGCGCATACCTGGCGCCACGTTGGGCGCCCCGCACACCACCTGGAGCTCCCTCTGGCCGTCGGTGACCACCGTGCGCCTCAGGGTGCCTGAGCCCTCTATGCGCTCGACCTGCTTCACGGCCACGACCACCACGTCCTGCGGCGCGCCGGCTTGCTGGTGGACCTGCTCCACGGCCAGGCCCAGACCGTCCAGCAGGTCGACCAGCGCGGCCACCTCGGGCAGCGGTTCGTTGAAGAACTGCTGCAGCCAGCTCAAGGGGACCTTCACAGGATCCCCCTGAACTGCTCGAGCACGCGCAGGTCGCCCTGGTAGAAGTAGCGGATGTCGGGGATGCCGTACGGCACGAGCGCCAGGCGCTCGATGCCGAAGCCGAAGGCGAACCCGGTGACACCCTCGTAGCCGGCGGCCTCGAACACCTTCGGGTGCACCATCCCGCACCCGCCCAGCTCCAGCCACTCCTCGCGTCCGCTGCGGGGGTTGGTCCACCAGATGGCGAACTCGGCCCCCGGCTCCACGAACGGGAAGTAGGCGGGCTGTAGGCGCGTGCGCGTGCCCGGCCCGATGAGGGCCTGGGCCATCTCGTTGATAGCGCCGCGCAGGTCGGCCATGGTTATACGCTCTCCCACCACCAGAGCCTCAAGCTGGTGGAACTGCGCCTCGTGGGTCACGTCGACCGCCTCGTTGCGGAAGACCTTTCCGGGCACCACGACCTTGAAGGGCGGCTTATGCCTCTCCATGTAGCGCACCTGCATCGGGCTCGTGTGCGTGCGCAGCAAGCGCCCGTCCGTGGTCCAGAAGGTGTCTTGCGTGTCGCGCGCCGGGTGGTCCGGCGGGAAGTTGAGCGCCCCGAAGTTGTAGTGATCGGTCTCGAGCTCCGGCCCCATCACCACCTCGTAGCCCAGGCTGCGGAACACGTCCAGCAACCGGTTAGTGACCAGCGTGAGCAGGTGCAGCCCGCCCGCCGTGGGACGTGTGCCCGGCAGAGTCACGTCGACGCGCTCGCTCGCGAGCTGCTGTTCCAGCAGGCGCCGGTCGAGCTCCGCCTTGCGCTCGTCGAGGGCTGCCTCCACCGTCTGTTTCATAACGTTGATGCGCTGGCCCTCGACCCTGCGCTGCTCTGGGTCAAGCTGACCGAGGGTCTTGAGCTGCTGGGTGATCAGACCCTTCTTGCCGAGCAGCCTGACGCGCAAGTCTTGCAGCGCCTGCGCGTCGGTGGTAGCGCCTATCTCGGCAAGCCAGGCGGCGCTGGCGCCGCCGAGGCCAGCGGAGGTGTTCGAGTCGGTCATCTGTTCGCCCTTCTGTCGCCGGTCGGTTCGGCCGTCATTCCTGTACTCCCTATCGCCACCAAAAAACCACTGCCCCGTTCGGGCAGTGGCGTACATAGCGCAGAGCTACTGCTCCACGCTTAGCAGGTAAAGGCGCGGGAAGCCGCGGGGCTTCTCATGCCTGCGAGTGTACGGCCGGGCCGCGAACAGTGTCAATCGTCAAGCAGTTCGCCGAGCAGGAAGAGGTCGACGAGATGACCACCGCTCGCCAGCATAGTGTCGAAGGCGAGCTCGGGGCCGGCTATGCCCGCGGCCCAAGCCTTGGCCGCCTCCTCCGAGCCGAAGGGGCCGACCAACGCCTCTCCCCCGTCATACCCCGCCGGCTCCAGCGGCACGACCACCTCGACGCGGGTGCCCCGCACGTCGCTCACCTCACGCGCTACTGCACAGCGGCGCCGCCACTCTGGCCGGTCTACCAGCTGGTAAAGGAAGCCGAGCAGCCTGCGGCTCTCCGGCGCGTCTAGTCCGGGACTGACGTGAACGGCCACGAGCCGGCCCTCGGGTACCGGCATGACGTCACGCTCGGGGAACAGAGTGAGCAGCAGGGGCACGGCAACGCCCACGAGCTCGGGACTCACGCGCACCGCCTCGGCGAACAGAGCGTGGTCTGCTCCTGCGGCGCCCGGGTCGATAACGTTGCCACTCATCTCTCGCCTCCGAAATCCTTGCAGGAAGGCCCAGTGTAGCGCTACTATTGTGGGCGGTAGTAGTCCCGACGCTTGAGCAGGTGGGTGGGTCGGTTGAGCCCGCCCCTTTTCTTTGGGACTAGGGAGGTTTTTCGTGGATCTTGCGCATGCAGCCGCCGAGGTGCTCACGCCCCTCGGTTATGAGGTGCTGGAGTTAGATCTGGGCGCCTCGGGCAAGTCGCGCAGGGTACTCCTTCGCATCGACCGCCTGGACGAGACGGTCGTGTCGATGGAAGACGTGGAGCGCGCCTCCGAGGTCTTCGGGCTGGAGCTCGATCGCCTCGACCCGTTCGACGAGCCTTACAAGCTCGAGGTCGAATCGCCGGGCGGTCAGCGCCCACTAGTCACGCCGCGCCACTTCGAACGGTTCAGCGGTCTGCTCGCCAAGGTACGAGCGGGTTCGCAGGCGTTCAAGGGGCGCATAACAGCGGTGCAGGGTAGCGACGTCACCTTCGAGGTCGACGGGCAGCAGCGCACCCTCTCCACCGCCGAGATAGACAGCGCTCGCCTGGCCGAATGGCCCAGCGAACCGCGCTGACAACGCGCCGAGCGGGCGGCGCGGCCGCAGCAGTGGCCGCGAGCCTGGTGAAGCACGGCACACAACGCCATAGGCACCGATCGGCCCGGCTACTTGACGCCACCATGGGCCAATACAACTGAATAGACAGGAGTAGTACATGAACAAAGAGTTCGTCGACGCGCTCAACATGCTCGCAGCGGAGCGCAACCTCGACAAAGACCAGCTTCTGGCCAGCCTCGAGGAAGCGCTGGAGCAGGCGTTCGAGCGCAACGTCATGCCCGGCAAGCAGATCGAGGTGGAGCTAGATACCGACACCGGCGAGATGGACATCATGGTCATCCGTCGCGTGGTCGAAGAAGTGGAAGACGCCGACAAGGAGATCTCGCTCCAGGAAGCGCTCGAACTCGACGAAGAGGTCGAGGTGGGCATGGAGATGGAGTTCCCGGTCGACCCAGAGAAGTTCACCCGCATCGCCGTTCAGACCACCAAGCAGGTCATCACCCAGAAGATCCGCGAGGCTGAACGCGCCTACGTGTTCGAGGAGTACAAGGACCGCTCAGGCGACATCATGACCGGCGTCGTCTCTCGCACCGACAACAAGCGCAACGTGTTCGTGGACCTGGGTCGCGGTGAGGCCATCATGCCCTCCAAGGAACAGATCCACGGTGAGCGCTACATGGTCGGCATGCGCCTCAAGGTGTACGTGCAGAAGGTCGAGCTCTCGCCCCGCGGGCCGTCCATCCACGTGTCGCGCGCTGCACCCGAGCTGCTCGAGTTCCTCATGCGCCAGGAGATCCCCGAGGTGGCCGACGGCACGGTGGAGATCAAGGCGGTGGCCCGCGAGGCCGGCCTGCGCTCGAAGGTGGCGGTGGCGTCCAACAACCCCAACGTAGACCCCATCGGCGCCTGCATCGGCCACCGCGGCAGCCGCATCCAGGCCGTCACGGCCGAACTGCAGCGCGAACGCGTGGACATCATCCAGTGGGACGCCAACCCGCGCGAGTTCATCCGCAACGCCCTCTCTCCCGCCAAGGTGGGCAACATCGAGATCGACACGGAGGAGAAGTCGGCCCGCGTCACCGTGGGTTCCGACCAGCTGTCGCTGGCCATCGGTAAGAGCGGTCAGAACGTGCGGCTGGCGCACAAGCTCACCGGCTACAAGATCGACCTGCAACCCTCCGAGACCATCTCTGACTTCGACGCCGCCATGCAGGCCGCCGCGTCGCGCCTCAGCGACGCGCCCGTGGAGAAGGGGCACGCCGCGTTCGACGCGCTGTTCTCCACCCCGAAGGCTGCCGACGACGAGGCTTCCGACGATGCCAGCGAGTCCGCCGGCGGAGAGTCCTAAGGACCCTTAAGCACATGCAACGTACGGCCGCCAAACACGTACCCATGAGGCGCTGCGTCATCTGCCGCGCTTCCCTGCCCCAGGCGCAGCTCGTGCGTCTGGTGCAGCAGGAGGGTGGCGCCGTACGCCTCGACCTCACGCGCCGGCTGGGCGGCAGAGGCACCTGGGTGTGCCGCGGCTGCGCTGCCGGCACCAACGAGAAGCGGCTTCGCTCCGTCTTCAAGGGCAACGCGCAAGAGGTCGCACGACTGCTGAGCCAAGTACAAGCACCAAGTGGGGTCCCGAACCAGGATCACGGAGGCATGAATGTCTGAGAAGGTACGTATCTACCAGCTAGCCAAAGAACTGGAGGTGGAGAGCAAGGACCTGCTCGCCATCCTCGACGACATGGGGGTGGAGTACAAGTCGTCCTCGAGCACCCTCGACGCCGACACCGCCGACACCGTCAAGCAGCTCATCGAAGCCGACAAGACCCCGGCAACTACGGCCAAAGAGTCGGCTGGCGCGAAGGGCGGGTCGGCCAAGCCCGACCTGATGTCGGCCGAAGAGAAGGAAGCTAAGGCGAAGGGCGGCAAGAAGGCGGCCACCGCCGCGGCAGATGCAGCCGAAGCGGAGGAAACGCCGGCGGCGCCCAAGGCCGACTCCGCCAAGGGTGGTAAGGGCAAGGCCGCCCCTAAGAGCGAGGCCCCGGCCGAACTGCCGCTGAGGGCCCCTGTGGTCACCGTCATGGGTCACGTGGACCACGGCAAGACCAGCCTGCTGGACAACATCCGTAAGACGCGCGTGGCCGAGCGCGAGGCCGGGGGCATCACCCAGCACATAGGCGCCTACCAGGCGGAGACGCCCGACGGCGTGGTCACGTTCCTCGACACGCCGGGCCACGAGGCGTTCACCACCATCCGCCAGCGCGGCGCCAACGCCACCGACATCGCAGTCATAGTCGTGGCCGCCGACGACTCGGTCATGCCGCAGACGCGCGAGGCCATCGCTCACGCCAAGGCCGCCGGCGTGCCCATCGTGGTGGCCATCAACAAGGTAGACCTGCCGCAGGCCAACCCCGACAAGGTGAAGCAGGACCTCATGCAGCAGGGGCTCATCCCTGAGGAGTACGGCGGCGACACCATCACGGTGGACCTGTCCGCCCGCACCGGCCAGGGCATCGACGACCTGCTCGAGATGCTGTCGCTCGTAGCCCAGCTGGAAGACCTGCGCGCCCGCAACACGGGCCCCGCCATCGGCATAGTCATCGAGTCCGTGCTGGACAAGCGCGCCGGCGTGCTGGCCACCGTGCTCGTGCAAGAGGGCGAGCTCAAGGTGGCCGACTACATCGTGTCGGGCGAAGCCTGGGCCAAGGTGCGCCGCCTGACCGACTACACGGGCAAGACCATCGACTCTGCCGGCCCCTCGGTGCCCGTGCAGGTGCTCGGCTTCTCCGTCCAGCCGCAGGCGGGCGACATGATCGAGGTAGTGGCCGACGAGGCCACCGCCAAGGCCATCACCGCCGAGCGTAAGACGGAGCGCGAGGAGCGCCAGCGCGAGGTCATCGGCAAGAAGGGCGTCACCCTGGCCGACCTGTTCGGCAAGCCCACCACGAAGACCATCAGCATCCTGCTGCGCGCCGACACCCAGGGCTCGCTCGAGGCCATCAAGGGCGTGTTGCAGAAGGAGTCCGAGGCCACCGAGGAGGTGGACATCGAGATCCTGCTGGCGGAAGTGGGCTCCCCCACCGAGTCCGACCTGCTGCTGGCCTCCACGGCCGACGCTTCGGTCATGGCGTTCGGCGTGAACGCGCCCGGAAGCGTCCTCAAGTCGGCGGAGCGCCAGGGTATACCGCTCAAGAACTACCGCATCATCTACGACCTGGTAGAGGACGTTCAGCGCATGATCCGCGGCCAGATCGAGCCGGAGTACGAGGAGCGTTCGCTGGGCCGCGCCGAGGTGCGCCAGGTCATCCACGTTCCCCGCTCGGGCAACATCGCCGGTTCGTACGTGGTGGACGGCGTCATGCGCCGCGGCGCCAAGGCGCGCCTCGTCAGGGGCGACAAAGAGGTCTACAAGGGTTCTATCGCCGGCCTGCGCCGCTTCAAGGACGACGTGCGCGAAGTGGGTACCGGTTACGAGTGCGGTATCAGCCTGCAGAACTACGACAACGTGCAAGAAGGCGACGTCATCGAGGCGTACGAGCTGGTAGAGGTGCCGGTGGTGTGATGCGGACCCCTACCCCTGACTCACAGGTAACATCTACCGAGCAGCCTTACGCACCCAACGCCACCATCTCAGGAGTGAAATGAACAGTCGCATTCTCACCGGCATCCTAGTGCTGGCAATGACCGTGCTCGCCGTGCTTTACGCGTGGCAGCCGTGGACGGACGAACCGGCCATCAAGCTTGGCCTCGACCTGCAGGGCGGCCTGCGCGTGACGCTCGTGTCCGACACGGCCAACCCCGCCGACGAGGACCTGAACACCGCGCGCAACATCGTCCAGAACCGCGTGAACCAGTTCGGCGTGTCCGAGGCCCTGGTGCAGACAGCCGGCAACGACAAGATCGTGGTGGAGCTGCCGGGCCTCACGGCCGATGACCAGCAGCGCGCCCTCGACCTCATCGGCCAGCAGGCCGTGCTCGAGTTCCGCCTCGTGCGCCCGGCCGCGAACGCCGTAGCGTCCGAGTTCCTCACGCTCGACGACCTAGAGCCCATAGCCTTCACGGGCGAGATCATCTCCAACGCCAGCGCCCAGTTCCAGCAGTCGCCAGGCCAGCCCAGCGGCCCCGTGGTGGTGTTCGAGATCCGCGCCAGCGACCAGGCCGCGTTCGGCAACTTCACGGGCGGCAACGTGGGCCGGCGCATGGCCATCGTCCTCGACAACGTCATCGTCACCGCCCCTACCCTGCAGTCGCGCATCTCCGACAGCGGCCAGATAACGGGGGTGGGCTCGCTGGAGGAGGCCTCCGACGTCGCCGTGGTGCTGCGCTCCGGCAGCCTGCCCATCAGCCTGCATGTGGACGAAGTGCGCTCCATCGGCCCCACGCTCGGTCAGGACTCGATCAATTCTGGCACTACTGCGGCCGTCATCGGCGGCGCGGCCGTGATAGTAGCAGTGCTCATCTACTACGGCCCGCTGTTCGGCGGGGTACTGGCGCTGGGCGTCATCCTGGCCATGTTGTTCATCTTCGGCGTACTCGGCGCCCTGGGCGCCGCGCTCACCCTGCCCGGCCTGGCAGGCCTGGTGCTCACGATCGGCGCCGCGGTCGACGGCAACGTCATCTCGTTCGAGCGGGTGCGGGAGGAACTGCGCGAGGGCAAGACGTTGAGGGCCGCCATGAAACGCGGCTTCAGCCTGTCGGTCTCTGCCATCGTCGACGCCAACCTCACGTCGCTGCTCGTGGCCGGCGCCCTGTATCAGTACACCACGGGCGCCGTGCGCGGCTTCGCGGTGACGCTGGCTATCGGCATCCTCGCCTCCATGTTCGTCAACCTGGTGGTCGTGCCTTGGCTCCTCACGCTCCTGACCGAGCGCAGCCAGCGCAGCTACATGTGGATCGGCCGGGCCATATCCGGGTTGGAGTTCGTGCGCCGCGCTGCGCCGATCGTAGCCGTGTCGACCTTCCTCGCCGTGGCTTCGCTGGTGTACGTGAGTGTGGCCGGGCTCAAGCTCTCCACCGACTTCACGGGCGGCAGCAACATCCTGCTCGACATGCCTGCTGGTACCACCTCGGGCGACCTGCGCAACGCCATCAACGCTCTGGAAGTGCCGGGGGTGGACGGTAACGCGGCCACCATCGTCGAGATCGAGGGCGGCACGAACCTGATGTCGGTGCGCGTCTCGCTACCTGACGACGACACGCGCGCCACCGAGCAGTTCGCACTGGAGCTGGCCTCCAGCACGAACGCCGAACTGCAGTCCGCCGAGTTCGTCGGCCCCTCGGTAGGTGCCGACCTGCGGCGCGGCGCCATCCTGAGCGTGCTGGTGTCGCTGGGGCTCATCCTCGTCTACGTGGGCGTGCGCTTCTGGCCGAACTGGATAATAGCCGTGGGCACCGTGATCGCTACCGCCCATGACGTCGCCATCACTTTGGGCATCATGGCTCTGGTAGGTATGGAGTTCACCATCCCCGTGCTGGCGGCGCTGCTGTTCGTAGTCGGGTACTCGCTCAACGACTCGATCATCATCTCCGACCGTGTGCGTGAGAACGCTGGCATCCTGCGCGGGAAGTCCTACCGGCAGATCGTCGACATATCGGTGAACCAGGTGCTGACCCGCACCATCGTCACCGGCGGCACCACCCTGCTGCCCGTTCTGGCCCTGCTGTTCTTCGGGGGCAGCGTGCTGCGCGGCTTCAGCATCACGCTGATGATCGGCATCGTCATCGGCACCTTCTCGAGCATCTTCCTGCTCTCGCCGCTCATGGTCTGGGGTCGCGAGTGGGTGCGCAAGTACGACGAGCGCCGCCGCAGCAGCCGGCGGCCGGGTGCGCGCGCCTAACGCGTCCGTGGGGCCAGGGCCTGTAGGGCCCAGGTAAGGCAGATGAACCGTTGGGTCGACCCGCGTAGCGCGGGTCGACCCAACGCTCTTTGACCGACCTGATCTTCTAGTCAGTTCTGCCGGGTTCAGGGAACGGTGAACGTGAACTGGCGCAGTAGCCTGCCTCCGAGCGACACCACTGCGCGCCACTCGCCACGCACCAAAGCCACGTCGGCCGGCAGGCTCAGCACTATGGCCGAGGCCCCCTCAGGTTCGACCCATACCGACTCCGAAGCCTGCTCGCGCCCCGAGGGCGCCAGCCACTGCACCGCCAGCCAGGCGGGTGCGGCCACGTCTACTACTGACAGTTCGAGCCTGGGTCTGCCGGCTACGTCAAGTTCGGCCTGCACCGAGACTAAGCGGGCTCCGGGCTCATATGGGGGTGAGTCCGGCACCAGCGGAAGGTAGAGCGGGCGGCAAGCCGTGAGCAGCACGAGCGCGCTCAGGAGGAGCAGCCCTAGCCGCAGCATGGAGTCACGCTCCCAGCGGCAGGAGCAGGGCCGCCGCCAGGGCCACGGGCGCCGTCTCGGCGCGAACTATGCGCGGACCGAACCTGATGGCTTGCGCACCTCTATCGGTCAGTCGCTCTACCTCCGCGTCGCTGAGCCCACCTTCCGGACCGGTGATCAGCGTGATCGACTGGCTCTCCGGAGCCGTCTGCTCGGTGGCTGAGTGCCGGCCGCCCCAGAAGTCGCCGGCACCGGCCGTCATGGCCTGGCTCAGCGTCTGGGCCGCCCGCGGGTCGGCCACGAGAGCCAGGGCGCTCCACTCCAACCGGTCGAGGGTCACTGGTTCGTGCACTGCCGGCACGGTAGCGCGTCCGCTCTGGCGCGTGGCCTCCTCCGCCACGCGCCGCAGGCGCTGCAGCCGACCTGGACCCAGGTCGGTCACGTCCGCGTACTGCGTCACCAGCAGCCGGAACTCGGCCACCCCGAGCTCGGTGCACTGCCGCACCACATCACTGAGCTTGTCGCTCTTGAGGAGCGACACCGCCACCGTGACGCGCAGGGGCGCCTCGGCAGCAGAGGGCGCCGGCTGTGCCAGCTGCAACATGACGGCATCGCGAGCCACGGACTTCACGCTGCCAGCGGCGATGCTTCCGGCGCCGTCGAAGGCCTCGACCGCTGCGCCGGGCTTCACCCTGAGAACGTTCGCCAGGTGGTGCGCCTCGGGCCCGCGCAGCACCATCTCGCCCACCGTCAGTTCCTCGACGAGCACGCGGTGGACGCGGCCGTTCATGGTCTGAGCTCGAACTCCAGCAGCAGCCAGTCGCCGTCCTGCTCCTCGCCGATCAACTCCACCTGGCCGGGCACCGCGTCCAGCACCACGGACCGCAAGCGCGCCAGTACACCGGTGAGCAGCAGGCGCCCGCCCGGCAGCAGCCGCGGAACGTACTGCTCGAACAGCTGCGCGTGTAGCTCTGCGTACAGGTTGGCCACGATGACGTCGAAGCGACCCGGCAGGCGCTCATGACCAACGCTGCCGAGGGCGAAGCGCGCCCGACTGAGGTTGCGCCGGGCGTTCTCGCGCGCGACGGGGATGGTGAGCGGGTCGACATCCACGCCGTATGCCGCCCTGGCGCCCAGGATGTCGGCCGCTATCGCTAGAAGGCCCGTGCCGGCGCCGACGTCGAGCACCGACCGGCCAGACAGGTCTATCCGCCCTAGTCCGGCAAGCGCGAGGCGCGTCGTCTCGTGGTGGCCCGTGCCGAACGCCGAGCCCGGGTCTAGCCAGATGATGGCGGTGCCGTCGGTGGCTTGTACGGTGGAGTGGCTGGGAGCCACCACCAGGCGGCCCACCTGCACGGGCTCCAGGCCGGCCTGGTACTCGGCGACGTAGTCGCGATCAGGCGCCGGCTCCCACGTTCCTTCGAGCGGCAGGGTCGTCTCACTCTCGAAGTAGGCGAGCAGGGCTCCCGCCTCCTCCACCACGCCGAGGCAGCCTAGCTCCCACAGTTGGGCGGCCTCCGGCGACTCACCGGAAAGGCCTGGGGCGCGGAAGATGACCACGGCTTAAGCGACGACCTTGCTCGGCTCGGCTATGCGAGCGTCACGCGTGACGATCTCGAAGCCCAGCCGCTCGCCCTCGAGCAGGTAGAACTCGATGTCGTTCGAACGCGTGCCGTTGCCCAGGCTGCGCCTGTCGTACTCGCCCGTGGCCGTGAGGATCATCGTCTCGGCCAGGCAGGCCGGCACGTTGCCGTCGCCGAAGCGCAGGTCGATGCGGCTGGTCATCTCGCCCGGCGGGCGCACGACGCCCCCTGGGACCAGCTCGACTCCGGGCACCGTGAGCACTGACTCGTCCACGTCTACAGGGCGGCCTAGGTCGTAGATCCATGCGCCGGGCTTCACATGATGGGCGAAGATGACGGGGTTGGGGTCGGAGGTGGCCGTGAAGATGATGTCTGCGCCGGCCACTGCGTCGACGTCGGTGGTGGCCAGCACGCGCGTGCGTGGGTACTTCTTGCGCAGCGTGTCCGCTGACCGGTTGAGGCGCTCGCGGTCGCGACCCACGAGGATGAGCTCCCCTACCTCGCCCGCGATCATGCGGGCAACGCCGAACGCCACCACGCCGTTGGCGCCGACCACTGCCGCAGTGGCGTCACGCAAGTTACCGCCCTGATGCTTGAAGCGCCGCAGCAGCCCGGGCACGGCCGCCTTCACCGTGGCAGCCGTGTAGGCGCCGCCGTTGGTGACCACGATGTCTGGCACAGCCTCCTGCACCAGCGCGCCCTTCTCTCCCACGGTGGACCAGAACGCGCCCAGGCCCACGACCTCGGCACCCAGGCGCTTGGCGAAGCGCGCGCCCAGGATGGCTATGCGCAGGGCCTCGTCGGGGTGAGAACGGAACTGGTCGGGGAACACCGGCGCCGAGATGAGCAGCACGCGCATGTTGCGGCCGTCGGACAGCTTGACGCCCTCTATGACCCCGTGGAACTGGGGTCGCAGGTTGAGGAAGAGGCGCTTGAGCCACTTCTCGGGCAGCACGCCCGGCTCTACCAGGTTCTTGACCACCCAGCGCACCCAGCGGCTGGAGCGCGGCTGCCACACGTCGTCGTATGTGAGTGGGTGAACCATGAAGGCGCACAGCACAGTGTTGGGGTCGAGGCCGCGCACAGGCGGTGGCGCACCCAGGCGCGCCTCCGTGCCGTCGTTGATGCGGCTGAGCGCGGCCTTGTGCCTCCACGTGAGCAGCAGCGCGGCCAGCACGAAGCCGGCACTGAGACCGCCAGTGATGTTCTGCGCCTGCGCGCCCAGCACCCCCGCGAGCGCGAGGGCGCCCACGCCCGCGACGCTGGCCAGAGCTACGTAGCCGCTGACGGCGAGCACGGCGGCGTAGACGGCGATAGACACGGCCGCCAGCCAGAAAGGCAGGGCCCCCATAGCGAACAGGGCGGCCAGCGCACCTACCACTACGCCGTTGCCACGGCCGCGCGGCACCGCCACCAGGCCCCTGAGCGGGATAGGGTGCAGGTGACCCAGCAGCACGCCGAAGAACGCCATGCCGGCCGGTACGCCCAGGGGCGAAGGCAGGGTGCCGGAGGCGGCGAAGACGCCGGTGAAGCCGGCCGGCAGGTTGAGCGCTATGCCCGTTAAAGGACTGAGCGTGACCGGCGCGTAACCCAGGGTCCAGGCCGCGACCAGGGTGCCCACCATCACCGCCGTGAGACCCTTCAGGATATCGAGCAGGAACGAGCTTACGGCCACGGCCGGACCCACCAGCTTGTAGACGTTCTCAACGCCCAGCAGGTGCGGGTTCACGTCGCGCGGATCGAAGCCGGAGGTGGCCTGAACGAGCCACGCCCCGAGGGGTAGCGACCCGATGAGGTAGGCGAGCAGCAGTGGTAGAGCCCAAGTCAGGACGAAGTCCATGCCTTCGTATTGTAACTATGCCCGGTGTAGCATTGGCGGGTGGAAGGCCGCACGCCCCCCAACAACCAGGAAGCCGAACAGAGCGTTCTGGGCAGCATCCTTCTTGATAACGAGGTGTACGGGCAGCTCGAGGGCGCGCTGACGGCCGACCAGTTCTACAAGGAAGCCCACAGGAAGATCTACCGCGGCATGGAGCGCCTGCATAGGCGCGGCGACCCCATAGACCTGGTCACCCTCACCGAGGAGCTCCGCCAGATGGGCGAGCTCGAGTCTGTGGGCAGCGTCGCGTATCTGATAGGCCTGGCCGACTCGGTACCCACGGCCGCGTACGCGGAGAGCTACGCCCGCATAGTCACCGAGAAGGCCACGCTGCGCGACCTCATCAGCGCGGGCGGTCGCATCATGCAGTCCGCCTTCGACCAGGCGCAGCCTATCGAGGACGTGCTAGACCAAGCCGAGAAGGCCATCTTCGACCTGGGCGCCCGCAAGCGGCGCACCAACTTCGAGGGCATGAGCACCCTCGTGACGGACACGTTCGCTGAGATCAACTCGCGCTTCGCCAACCCGAACCCGGTGTCGGGCCTCAGGACCGGCTTCTCCGACTTCGATCAGATGACCGCTGGGCTCCAGAGGTCGACGCTCAACGTGCTGGCCGCGCGCCCGGCCATGGGCAAGACCGCGTTCGCGATGACCATCGCGCTCAACGCGGCCTTGCGCGAGAGCGCCACGGTCGGCGTGTTCAACTTCGAGATGTCGGGCCCGCAGCTCGTTCAGCGCATGCTGTGCTCCGAGGCGCGGGTAGACATGAGCCGCGTCAAGAGTGGTCAGCTCTCCGAGCGGGACTTCCAGCGCCTGGCCGACACCGCCGGCCGCCTCAGCGAGGCCAAGATCTTCATCGACGACACCCCCGACATGACGGTCATGGAGCTGCGTTCCCGTGCGCGCCGCCTGCTGGTGGAGCACGGGCTCGACCTCCTGATAATCGACTACCTGCAGCTCATGTCGGGCTCTACCCGCAGCCAGAGCGAGAACCGCCAGCAGGAGATCTCCATGATCTCGCGCGGGCTCAAGGCGTTGGCCCGGGAGCTCGACATACCGGTACTTGTGCTCTCCCAGCTCTCTCGAGCTGTGGAAGCACGTCCGAACAAACGACCCATGCTGTCCGACCTCAGGGAGTGCGTCACTGGCGACACTCTGGTTGACCTGACTGACGGCACGCGCGTGCCGATAGCCGATCTAGTCGGAGAAGAGCCTGAGGTCTTCTCCGTCGACTCGGTCGGCAAGGTCGTCCGGGCCAATGCCGAACTGGTCTGGGAAGTGGGAGAGCGTGAGGTCTTCGAGGTGACCCTGGCAAGCGGCCGAGTTCGCCGAACCACCGCTAAACACAGGTGGTACGGCTTCGACGGCTGGAAGCGCCTTGAGGAGTTAGGGCCGGGCGACCGAGTCGCCATCGCCAGGAGGCTTCCTCGCCATGACGCACGGTCCTCGATGACGCATGACGAGGCTGCGCTCCTTGGCCAACTCGTAGGCGACGGCTCGTACCTCAAGGGGCAGCCTCTGCGTTACACCACGGCATCCGCCGACAACTCGGAGGTCGTGGCTAGAGTGGCTACATCCTTCGGCAGCACGGTCACACGTTTCGAAGGTCGTGGCCAGTGGTGGCAGCTGCTTATCTCAGGCAACGGCAATCGGTGGCATGCGCAGGGCGTCGGCGCGTGGCTGAAGAGACTAGGCATATTCGGCCAAAGGTCTCACGACAAGCGGATCCCCTCGGAGGCTTTCGCCGCCAGCCTCGATGTCCAGGCCACCCTGCTCCGGCATCTTTGGGCGACCGACGGCTGCATCCATGTACGGCCGGAGGGCCAGAGAGGCTCCAACCGCGTCTACTTCGCCACAGCCAGCAAGGGCCTTGCCGAAGACGTCACTGCCCTTCTGCTGCGACAAGGGCTGGTCGCGGCCATCCGACCGGCGAAGGGACACCAGGTCTGGCAGGTCGACGTCTCGGGCGCGGAGGAGCAACTGCGGTTCCTTGACACGGTCGGCGCGTTCGGTCCGAGAGTTGACGCCGCCGCACGCCTCAAGCGAACCATCGGTACCTTGGCCACCAACCCGAACCGCGACACCATCCCCCGAGAAGTGTTTGGTCGCGTCAGAACGCTGGCAAAAGAGCGGGGCATATCTACTAGGGAGCTGGCTGCGGCTCGCGGTACTTCGTATGGCGGCACATCGCATTTCAGGTTCAACCCGTCTCGCGCCACTCTTGCCTCGTACGCGGCCATCCTCGAAGACCCGGAGCTTGCTGCCACTGCCGCTTCAGACCTCTACTGGGATGAAATCGTAAGCATCGAGCCCGTGGGCCCACAGACCGTGTTCGACTTGACGGTGCCTGGCACAAGCTCGTGGCTCGCGGATGGCGTGGTCATGCATAACTCGGGCGCGATCGAGCAGGACGCTGACCTGGTGACGTTCATATACCGCGATGAGTACTACGACCAGCACAGCGAGAAGCACGGCATCGCCGAAGTGATCATAGGTAAGCACCGCAACGGCCCGACGGGTCACGTCGAGCTTCAGTTCCACAACGCCCACGTCCGGTTCAACGATCTGGCGAAGGGCTGACGTGTTTCCGCCGACCTCCCGGGCCAAGATGGGTTCACGGCACCGTTGGAAAATGAGTACCAGCCGCCAGCTATAATCCGGCTCTCAGATAGCACTCATCGACCAAACCCCGCTAAGAACGTGAACTTCGCCATACTTCCGGGCTCCGCAAAGGCGGTCAGGCTTGGAATATTTCACGTGGAGCCCGGAATACACCGTGATAAGCTTCGCCTGATTTACGTAGAGGAGGAGATATGGCCTCATTGCGCGAGCGGATGTCTCGCTTGCTAAGTCCCAAGATCGAGGCGGTCGGCCTTGAGGTCGGGACCAGTGCGCTGAAGGTGGTGGAACTTCGCGCCGGCAACCCGCCTACCTTGGGGGCTCTGGCGGTGCGGCCTATGCCACCGGGCATCATCACCGAGGACGAGGTCACCGACCCCGCCGCCTTGGTCGAAGAGATCCGCGCGCTGTTCCACGACGCTGGCATCCAGCGTCGCTACACCGTCACGGCGGTCAGCAACCGGCAGGCTATCACCCGTAACATCCACGTGCCCCGCATGTCTATAGCCGAGCTCGACGAGGCCATCCGCTGGGAAGCCGAACGCTACATCCCCTTCCCCATCGATGAGGTCGTGCTCGACTACTTCGTTCTCGACAACCCCGAGGACGTGGAAGAGGGCGGCCAGCTGGAAGTGGTCATAGCCGCCGCGCGCCTCGACGAGGTGTCGCAGCAGGTCGAGTACCTCAAGCAGGCGGGCCTTGAGCCGCACGTCATAGATGTGCGGCCGTTCGCGCTTCTACGTGCGCTGCGTGGCTCGCTTCTGGGCGAGAACCTGACGAAGACCACGCTGGCGAGCCATAACTTCACCGAGGGCAACGAGGTCGGTGTGGTCCTCGAGATCGCCGCCAGCAGCTCCACGGTCACCCTGGTGCGGGGGCAGCGGGTGCTCATGAACCGCAACATCAACGTGTCCGGCGACGATTTCACCGCCGCCATCCAGCGCGCCTTCGGCCTGGACTTCGACTCGGCCGAAGAGGTGAAGATCGAGTACGGCACGGCCACTGTTCCCACCGAGGACGAAGAAGACCTCCTCAACTTCGACGTCAAGCGCGAACAGTTCTCCCCCAGCCGCGTGTACGACGCCCTTCGCCCTGTGCTGGTGGAGCTCACCACCGAGATCCGCCGGTCACTCGAGTTCTTCAGGGTTCAGTCTGGCGACGCGCTCATCAGCCGCATGCTCGTAACGGGTGGCGGCGCCAAGCTGCGCGGCCTGCCCGAGGCCGTAGGCGATTCGCTCGGCTTCAAGGTGGAGATGGGTGATCCCTGGCTCAGCGTGTCGGTAGACGAGAACCGCTTCGACACCCAGTACCTGAACCGCATAGGACCGGAGTTCGCGGTGCCGCTCGGTCTGGCTCTGAGGGGGGTGTCAGGCCTTGATTAACATCAACCTGCTCCCCAAGAACCTCCGCCGTGTACGCGAACCTGGTTACTGGCGCCTGCTCGCCGTAGCGTTCCCGCTCCTGGTACTACTCGTGGCCGGTGGCATGCAGTACTTCGCCAACACCACGGCCGCCAACCTGCAGCGTGAGAAGCTCGCCCGCGAAGACCAGCTGGCCCTCCTCCAGCCGTTCCTCCGCGAGCAGCGCGACCTAATCTCGCGGCAGCAGCAGTTGAACCAGCTGATAGCGGTAGCGCGCTCTGTACGCGAGAACAACATCGTCTGGACCAGCGAGATCGCCGGTCTGCTCGAGACCCTGCCGGTCGGCGACGGCCCCGCGCCGGTCATCGACTTCACGGCCCTCCAGATGCAGAGCGTCGTCCCACCGCGTGTCGATCCCAACCGCTACGAGGGTCGTTCCGTCATCGCCGAGATGCAGGTGTCCGGCTCCGTCGTCGATACGGAAGTCCTGGCTGAGTTCATACGAGCCCTCGAACGTTCCGATGCCTACGGCGTCATGTTCCAGAACGCCCAGCGTCAGGGCGAGGAAGACCTCTTCAGCTACTCGCTCACAGTGGGCGCCGTAGAAGGGGGCGGCCAATGACTCGCGGCGGCTTCAGCCTGAAGAAATTGCGGCAGCGCGACATCGCGATCATCGCCATAGTGCTCGCGCTCCTCGTCGGCTTGCTCTGGTTCTTCTACATGTACCGGCCCACACAGCAGCGCATCACCGAGCTTCAGGACGACATCAGCCGTCTTGACCTGGAGATCCGGCGCGGCGAGGACGCGCGCCGGAACCTGCCGGACCTCCGCCTCGCCGTGGCCCAGCTGGAGCAGGACCGGCGCGAGTTCCTCGCACAGTTGCCGCGCGAGAGCGACGTGGCGGGCCTGATCGACGCCCTGCGCGTTTCGGCCCTCAACTCCGATATGTCGGTGCTGGGGTTCTCGCAGTCCACGGCGTCGGACTCCGTGCAGGACGTGCGCCCGATAGGTTTCGAGATCAGCCTCCAGGGCACGTTCCAGGAGACGATGGACTTCCTGGCCAGGCTTGAGAACATGCAGCGCTTCGCCAAGATAGCGCGCGTGGGCCTGAACCTCGACCAGAACACCTCGACCGATCCGCTCATCAACTCCGACTTCGGGTTCACTGTCTACGTGTACACCGGTAGCGACCCAGGGGAGCAGTAAGACATGGCCCTTTCTCGCACCGCACGAATCCTCATAGCTGCCCTCCTGCTTGCCGCCGCCGCGTTCTTCTGGCTCAACTTCTTCCAGCAGAACCAGGTCGTCGAGGCCCCCCCGACCGCGGTACCCTCCGCCACACCGCCCGGCACCGGCACAGCCGTACCGCTCACCGGCGCCACCGCCTCCGGCACCGCCACGCCGTCCACACCTGCCGTGGGCGTGACTACGACCGTCACCCCCGCCACCAGCGCGAACACAGGGTCCGCTCCTGGCGTCGACGCGGTCACCGGCAACGGCATCGTCACCACGCCCGAAGAGCGGGTGCCTGAGACGGGCGTGGCCTCCGTCGGCACGGCCGCCCCTGTGGTCGTGACCGATCCGCCGGCCGTCGTTCTGCGCGATCTGGTGGTGGAACAGCTTCCCTTCCTCGTGACCGAGCCGCCCCAGGTGGTCGAGCAAGCCGCTGAGGAAGAGGATCCGGACGCCAGTCGCGGAGTCAACGCGGCCCGCGCCAACATCAACCCGTTCTCTCCCATCCTGGTGCAGACTCCGGCCGACACGCAGCAGTTCGTCGCCGCTACCCCCATGCCGGAGCCCACATCCAGCGAGCCTCAGGTCGTGGTCGTCAACGGTGGCGCGGAGCCAGGTGGCACGGCCGGCAGCACCGCAGCCGTCCGCACCCCGGTCACGGCGCCCGCACCGCGCACGGTCGCTCCGGCGGCGACACATACCGCCGAGCTACCGCGCCCGCTGCCCAGCGGCACGCTCTCCTCGGTTCCCGATATCCTCCAGACGGCCCGCACCCAGCCCACGTCCGCAGGCGGCCCAGCCGACCTGAGCACGGTGGCCGCCGTGGCCGTGCCGGAGCCCGACGAGGGTACAGACCTGCCGTTCGCCTCGTCGGAAGGTGAAGTGGCAGCCGCCACCTCCCCAGAACCGATCGGTCCAGGCCACGTTCAACAGACCGCGGCCGTCACCCCCAGCCTTCCGCTCGCCGTCGGCGCCGACCCCCTCAGCCGTTACCTGCGCGACAACAACGTGCGCTTCACCGGCCAGGTCCTCGGCCCCCTGAGCGTAGGCGTCTTCCGCTCTAACCTGTACCAGCAGCCCGCCGTGGTGCTGCTTGGGCAGACACTGCCGGATTCCGAAATCCTTCTGTCGGATCTGCGCGGTTATGAAGCCAGATTCACCCTGGGTCAATCCACCCAGGTGCTCTCGTTGGATACCAGGCGGTGATAATGAAAAGGCTACTGACACTCCTTCTCTTGACGCTTCTCGCCACTGCCTTCGCGCAGGGGCAGCTGGACCCGCTGCCGGACGACCCGCGCTTCGACGCACCGGTCGAGTTCGCCACGGGCACCAACGGCGAGTCGCTGCCCGTGATGATCGGCGCCCTGGCCCGTGCGGTCGGTGTGGGTCCCGGCGCGATCGCGCGGGCG
>JBIQNJ010000029.1:0-20550 GCA_044462445.1 Truepera radiovictrix
GGCGGCATCTCCAACGCCGACGGCGCCAGCGTCACCATGACGGGCGGCTCGCTGAGCAACAACTCCGCAGCCGAGCAGGGCGGTGGCTACTGGCATGGCCGCAACGCCACGGGCACCCTCAGCGGCGTCACCATCGAAGGCAACATAGCGGGCCTCGGAACCGTGCGAGGCTTCGGCGGCGGCATCCTGCACAACTACTACTCGGGCGAAGAGTCCAACCTCGATCACGCCACCGTGTCGTACGGCTCCGGTGGAAACGTGGCCAACAACCGCGACGAGGGCACTATCGACTCTGACTACGAGTTCGTAGACCGCGGCATACGTCCGGCCGGCTCGGGCGGCATGGTGTTCGACATGCTCGATTACCGCATCTCCCCTGCAGCACCGCGTTAACCCGTGTCATCGTTCTGGTTCCCGGCCATCTCGCGCCGGGAACCAGAGCTCTTCATCCCGAAGCCATACCCCAATTCTGTGACATTCATCACATTGAGTGAAGATTTAATCTACTTCACATGCGGGCTGGTTAGCTTCCATACGAACCACTCGGTTTCCCTAGCGGGCGTCCGGTGGCACCCAGGAGCTAAATGCAGCCGCCTTCGCTACGCCTACAACCTGTCAGCACTGCCGAAAACCCAACCTCCTGGTGGGAGACGCAGTGATTTCACCCCACAAACTGGCCGTTAGGTCGCTGATGCTCATATCTCTTATCTGCTTACTTATCGCCTGCAGTTCACAAACATCTCTTCCGGAAAACCAACACTCCAGCGGCAACATCGAGTGGTCATCGGCCATGGTCGGCTACCAGGCAGATCCGGGCCTTGAGGTCACCGCCAGCGCAGCCGGCATCCGCCTGGTTGGTCAAGGTGCTGACATCTGGGGTGACCACGACGAGTTCTTCTACCTGTACACGCAGATGCCCAGCGAGGGCATCGTCGAAGTCACGCTACGTGACCTCGACGCACCCCACGACTGGAGCAAGGCTGGCATCATGATCCGCGAGAGCCTCGCACCTGATGCCCGTAACGCGCTACTGTACGTGAGCGGAGCGGGCAGGGCCCTGATCCAGGCGCGCACCGAGACAGGCGCCGACACCACCTCCCAGGGCGATACCCCCGGCGTAGGTGTGGGCACCACGCTCAAGCTCACCCGGTTCGGTAACGAGGTCATAGGCGAATACCGTGATGCCCGCGGGGCGTGGCAGGAAGTGGGTCGCTACAGCATCCGCTTCAGCGGCAACGCCCTCGTCGGCCTTGCCCTCACCTCGCACGAAGCCGGTAGGACCGCCACCGCCGACTTCTCGGGCTTAAGACTCCTGCAGGGAGCCCCGGGTGGACAAGAGCCTCCCGCGGCCCAGCCGCCCACCACGGCCCCGAGACCCGTGCCGGTGCCGCCGGCAACCGGGTCCTCCACCGGTCTGGCCAGCAGCTGGGTGTGCGGCAGCCAACCGCTGGAGCCGCGTTACCATCCCACCCTCTATGTCGCAACCACCGGCAACGACAACAACGACGGTCGCAGCGAGGCGCGGCCCCTTCGAACCCTGCAGCGGGCCGCCAATCTCGCCCGCGCAGGCGATGTCGTGTGGGTGAGGGGAGGCGTCTATTCCGCCAACGTCTCCTTCCAGGGGTCGGGTACCTCGTCTCAGCCGATAGTGTTCGAGTCCTACCCGGGCGAGTGCGCGGTCCTGGACGGTTCCGGGCATGAGCGCTACCAGCACGTGCGTTTCGAGCAGGCGCGCTACTACGTGTTCCGCAACTTCGAGGTCCGCAACTCGCCGGCTCAGGGTGTGCACCTCATCAACTCAAGCGACATCGTCGTGAGCCACGTGCGCAGCCATCACAACGGCCTAAGCGGCATGCAGAACGTTGGGGGCAGCCGCAACACGTTCACGCACTTCATAGTCCACGACAACTCCGACGGACGGCAGGGCAACGCCGACGGCATCGGTATCTCCTCCGGCACGGGCATGCTCATAGACACGTGCGTCGCGTTCCGGAACTCGGACGATGGGGTAGACGCCTGGAAGTCGTACGGCACCGTGATCGAGCGCTGCGTCAGTTTCGACAACGGCTTCCAGGGCGGCGACGGCAACGGTTTCAAGGCCGGCGGCGGCTTGTCCAACGGCAACGCCGTACTGCGCTTCAACGTGGCGTTCGGCAACAAGAGCCAAGGCTTCAACTACAACTCTGGCGGCGGCATCACGTTCGAGCACAATACGTCCTACGACAACGACTACTACGGCTTCATCGCAGCCAACGCCACCCTGCGCAACAACCTCTCGTACGCCAACGCCAGACGCGCTTGGCAGGACGATGGCGGCAATTCGCAGAGCGGCAATAGCTGGAACATCAACCTGAACGAAGCAGGTTTCGTGTCAACCGACCGCCGGTCGCCTGACTTCCTCGCGCTCTCCTCGGCCTCAGGTGCACGCAACCGCGCCACGGGCTCAACCGGCTCGAGTGACCTGGGCGCGCTGCCTTATGGCCAGACCCTGTCGTCCTGGCTGAGCGTAGACGTGCACGCGCTTCTCAACTACTGACGAGCCTACACCAGACGACGCAGGGCGGCCTGCCACGATGCACGGTGGCAGGCCGCCGGCTCATATATGCGCGCGGCGCATCATTAGCAGGGCCACCGGCGCGTAGACGGCGATGAACACAGCCATCTTCACGACCGGCGCGACCGGCAACGGGAGCGACACCACCCACGCTGCTGCCGAGCAGAGAAGGCCCAGCGTTAGCGGGCGCAACGGCACCGTCACGAGTTCGCGGTCTCGCAGCACGAAGAAGACGCCCGCGTTGAGCAAGCGGTTCAGCAGCGTCGCCCAGGCTGCGCCCATCAGGCCGTAAAGCGGAACCAGGACAAGGTTGAGTGCCAGGTTGACGCCTGCCCCTACCGCCCGAACGGTGGAGATGGCACCGAAGCGCTTGTTCAGCTCCATGTCGCGGTTGAAGTACGTGGCGTAGCCTCCTATCCACATAGACAGAGAGATAAGCGGCACCAGACCGCCCCCTGCCCTGAACTCGCTGCCCGTCAGGAGCCGCAGCAGTTCTGCGCCGTACGCGATCATGAACATGGTAGGTCCGACGGTGAACCATACATAGAGGTGTTGTGCGTGCCGGATGGCGCTGGCGGCCCCCTTCACGCCCTCGTCGCGCCAGGACGCCAGGATAGTGGGCCAGGCCATCATGAATACAGCTCGCACGATCAGGCCGATGGTGCGCTCTCCGATGGCGTAACCCACGCTGTAAATGCCCACGGCGGCGGTGCCCAGGTAATTCTCGATGATCAACCGGTCCGCGAGGCGCTCCACCCAGTCGGATACCGAGAAGGGCAGGGCTCCTGGTCCGTGACTGAGCACCCTCTTCATGGGCCCGGCATCCAGAGCTATGGGTCCGGTGAGACGCGGCCACAGCGCCACAAGCGCGACGACGGCAGCTAGGGCGTAGCCGATAGTGGTGGCATCGAACAGAAGCTTGGCGGAGTTAAGGCCCATCTGCAGGCCTATCAATGTGGCCGCGAAACGCAGAACGCCGCCGCCTACTTCGGCCAGAGCGAAGGAGCCCACGCGCTGCTCCGCCCGCAAGAGCGTGGTGGCGTACACGGCGAGGTCGCCGACCAGCAGCGAGATACCGGCACTTATGTAGACGCTCAGGGAGGCGTGCCCTACCGGAAGCGACGGCAACAGCAGGAGGGTGCCGCCGTAGAGGAGCACGAGCAGTAGCGCCTGTAGAGCCGCCGTGGCCACGAAGAACGCTCTCGTTCGGCCCTGAACGTCCTCGTCGAAGTAGAGCCTGAGCGCAACGTTGCGTAACCAGGACGAGGCGATCATCGCCACCAGCGAGCCGACCGTCAGGGCTATGGTGTAGACCCCGTACTCCTCTGGACTCAACGCACGCGTGACAAACGGCAGAAGCAGGAACGACATCCCCTGCCCGACCACCATGGTGCCGAAGTAGGCGAGCGAGCGGCCTAGGCCTCGTGCGCCGCTGCTCTGCGGTTCGGTGGGCGTTGTTGCCGGGCCAGCAGTATCAGTGGGAGGGCCGTCAGGTGGCGGCTGCATCGGCCCCCAAGTCCCGGTAGAGCTTAAGCCAGCGGGCGGCCACCGCACTTATCTCGAACTTCTCCCGCGCCAGGCTCAGGCCGGCCGCGCCCATGGCCGCCCGCTCCTCCGCACCCAGATCCTCAAGGGCGGTCATGGCAACAGACAGCGCCGACGGGTCTCTGGACGGCACGAGCAACCCGTTCACCCCCTGCAGCACCACTTCCGAGTTTCCACCGACGTCCGTCGCCACCAGGGGCAGGCCGGCAGCGGAGGCTTCGATGAGCACGAGCGGCAGGCCCTCCCAGGCGGACGACATCAGGTAGCCATCGGCGGCCGCCATGAGGTCCGGAACGTCGGAGCGCAAGCCCAAGAACCGCAGTTGGGTATCGCGTATGCCAAGGGTCTGGGCCAGCTGGACGGCGTCGTCCCGCAGCGGACCGTCGCCGACTATGAGCAGCACTCGGTCTCGCTGGGGGAGCTGCGCGTAGGCTTTCAGCATCGTCGGCAGGTCCTTGGGCTCCTCCAGGCGTCCGACGGCCAGCCACACGAGCTGCTCTCCTACACCGAGCTCGTCGCGCACACGCCGGCGCTTCCCAGGGCTGGCGGCGAAGGCGTCCACCTCGATACCGTTAGGCATGGGGATTATGCGTCCCTTGGGCACGGCACCCACGCGCTCGTACCGCTCTGCCCCGGCGACGCACACGTTCGTGGTCAGCGTGGCCAGGCGGTCTGTCGCCCGGTAGGCCAGCTCGCGCGTGCGCGAGCCCTCTCTTAGGCTGTGCACTGTGGAGATCGCCACCGGCATAGGTGCGAACAGCCGCGCTACGCGTGCCAGCAGGTTGGCGTGAACCATGTGGCTGTGTACGACATCCGGCCGCCACTCCCGCACGCGCCTGACGAAGCGCCTTAGCCCACCCAAGCTAGGCTTGCCGCGCACGAAGCCGAGGTTCGTGACAGACACGCCCGCCGCCTGCAGTTCGTGCTCGTAGGCGGTCGGCTGGCGCATCGACACTACTTCGATGGTGTGCCCGGACGCCGCGAAGCTGCGGGCGAGCAGATAGACCTGGTTCTCGGCCCCGCCGACCATAAGCGACGTAGTTACGAGCATTATCCGTAACGGCCGACCGTGCGGCGCGGACGGAGATATGGCTGGTAGATCTGCTGGAGGCATCAGTGCTGCTCCTGGTTTACCGGCGGCAGGCCGAGGGCTTGGATGTAGCGCCCTACAACGGCCTCGGAATCGTAGCGTTCGTACCACTCAGGTGGGAGGTCCTCGCTCGGGCGATCCAAAGACCTGAGTATGGCATCTGCCAGAGCGTCCACATCCTCAACTGCAACAAGCTCCCCCAGCGCGCCGCCGTCCAGGACCTCGCTGGGACCGCTAGGACAGTCAGTCGACACGACCTTCGCCCCCGAGGCCATTGCCTGGATGAGCACGTTGGGCAGCCCTTCCCAGCGAGACGACAGTACGAACAGGTCGCAGGCGGCCATGTGGGAGAACGGGTTCTTGACGAAACCCGGGAACCGTGTGTGCTCGGCAACGCCCAAGGAGTCGGCCAGCGCCGTCAACTCGTCGCGCAATGGGCCCTCACCGAATATGACCAGCCGGCACGCCCGCTCGTTCCGCGCCTTAGCGAACGCGCGCAGCAGCACGTCGAAACCTTTCTGTTCCACCAGTCTGCCCACGCCTAGTATCACGGGCTCCAGACCATCGTTGAACCACGGGTGCTCGGGCACCTCCCGTGCGCCCTCGTGGAGGCGCTTGGTGATGACCGGGCTGGCGATGACTGAGATGCGCTCGGGCGGCAGTTCGAGTTCGGCTATAAGGGCTCTGGCCACGCCCTCAGACACCGCCACTACTCCAGCGGCTCGGTGGTATGTAGCGCGCATGGCTGCGCGCACGGCGCGGCCTTTGATTCCCTCGCTGGCCAGGTCGCGATCGAGCGTGTTCGCCTCGCGCACCACAACGCGCGTGCCGCCTACCAGTTTCGCCGCGACGACCGCCAGCACGTTGGTGTGCTCAAGCGTACTGAGCATGACGGCCGGTTTGGAACGCCGCAGATACGACAGCAGGGCAGGCAGCGCGAACGCCGCGCGGCTGCGCTCCAGGTCTATCAGTCTCACGCCGGGACCGAGGTCATCGGTGACCGCGCCAGCTTTACTCAGGATGACCACCTCGACCTCGTAGCCGCGCTCGGCGACTCCTCGCGCCAGATCGGAGAGCACACGCTCGGCCCCGCCACCCCGCAGCGATGGCATGAAGAACGCGACGCGCGTTCGTGACGTAGGGCCGTTACCTGCAGTTCCTCCGCCAGAAAGGGCTAGCGCTGCGTCGTGAGCCGGGGACGTCATGCCCGCGCCTTCGCCACCAGGCGCTCATGCGCCTCCCAGAACCTGGTCGCCGACGCCTCCAGACCGTAGAGGGCCTCAGCACGCACCCGTCCCGCGGCGCCTAAGCGCCGCCGCTCTTCGCTGGGCATGCGGGCCACGCGGGCCAGCGCGTCTGCCAGCCCACCCGCATCACGAGGCTCTACCACGAAGCCGTTGTCGGTCACGAGATCGGGTACATCCGACACGCGCGTGGCTACCAAGGGCTTCGCGGCGGCCATAGCCTCGATGACTGCGTTCGGAAGGCCTTCGGTGTCTGACGTGAGCGCCATGATGTCGATGGCGGCCAGGAACTCAGCCGTGTCACTGATCAGGCCGGCGAAGTGGACCCGGTCAGACCACCTGTTGCGCGCGGCCAGCTCCTGTAGCTCTCCCTTCAATGCTCCGTCTCCCGCGAAGACCACTTTCGTGGGTGCATCAGCCTCGCTGAGCAGTTCAAGCGCCTCTAGCAGAAGTTGGGGCCTCTTCTCGGCACGGAACATCCCCAAGTAGCCGACGACCAGATCCGTTGGCCCCACCCCCCAATCGCTACGTAACCTGGTGCCGTCTGCGCTCAGAAAACGGTCTAGTGCCACGCCGTTAGGAACCAGCTCGATCTTCGCTGCAGGAATGCCGGAAGCTTCTATGCGGCTGGCGACCGCCCGGGCGTTCGTGAAGAAGGTGTCTGTGAACCTGTCGATGATCGGGCCTATCAGGCGATGAACGCGGGTGTTGATGGGATTGAGAGACCGATCGGAGTGCGCCACGCGCGGGACACCGGCCAGGCGCGCGGCCACGCGACCCCACGTGCCGCTGGAACCGGAGAGGAGCGTGTGGACAACATCCGGCTCCTCGTGACGGATGGCGCGCACGAGCCGGAACAGGAACTGCGGGAAGCCGGACGCCTGCCTGTCCACCAAGACTATGCGAACACCTCGCTTCTCCAACCGCCTCACGAGCTCCTCGTTGCGGTCGCGAGTGAGCGTAAGCAACGTAACGCGCCAGTGCCGCGAGAGCTCGACGGGTGTCTCCAGGAGGCTGGTCAGCTGCGACTCCATCCCGCCCATGTTCAGCCCGCTGACTACGAACACGACGTGATGCATCTCAGACCCTTCTGGGGCAACCATTCAGGGCGTCTGGTGTGGAATGTCTCCACGCACTATGAAGGGGCTCTGCTGGCCAACTCGTTCGCTCACGGCCGCATGGGCAGAGAGGGCGTCGAGGCGCGTAGACATGGCCAGCACCGTGGCCAACGTAGCCCAGAACATGAAGTTGTCGGGCGTGCTCATGAAAAGGTTGGTGGTTAAGAGGTACACGATCACGCCGATCACAACCGCACTCCAGGGGCCGGGCCGTGCCAGGGCTCGCGCCAGGGGGATCAGGTGTAACGCCAAGAAGAGCGCCAACCCTAGCAGCCCAAAATCGTAAGCGATAAGTAGGTAGGCATTATGAGTGGAATCTAAGTTGCCGAAGTTGCGGCTCACGACCTCGCTGCTCTGATCGAAGCCGTGTCCTATCAGCAGCGCGACTGGTCCACTCGCACCCAGCTGCGAGCCAACTGCGCTCCAGATCTCGACGCGCCCTCCGCCGCTGACCGTGTTGCTGGCCGAGAACCTCTGCAGTAGCCCGGCCCCACCAGGCAACAGGGTACTGGCAGCCGTCAGCGCCACCACCCCCAGGATCAGCAGGAGCCTGCCGGGCTTGTGGAACGCACTGAAACCGGCCAAGACCAGGAGCACTGCAGCCAGTGCAATGAAGGCGCCCCGCGAGGCCAGGATCAGTAAGCTGTAAGCCATCGCGCCGAGCACCAGAACCGCTGCAAGCATGAGCCAGCGTTGGGCAGCCCGTCGGGCGTTAACTCCGATGAGCCACGAGAGCGCGACCACGAACCCGATGCAGATGTAGAACGACACGACGTTCTGGTTGATGGTTAGGTTGGCGCGGTAGGCGAACTGCGCCTGATCGGCCTGAAAGATCACCCAACTTGCCACGACCAGTGACGTGGCCACCCCGAAGAAGGCCACTAGCCTGTGGCCGCCGACGGAACTGAATTGCAGGAGGACCAGCACCCCGAACGGGAACAGGATGAACTTGTCCATCAGCGTCCCCATACTCAAGGTGGACCCGATGAGTGAGATGACGACTATGAGCAGCAGCGCGGCGTACACCCACAGCACGGGCACGTCCAGGCGCAGGCCGCCGGCCATGCTGTTTGCTGCCGCCGCCACGAGCATGGCGGCGTAGAACATGATGAACATCCCCGGTATGACCGAGTTGACCAGCATGGTCGAGAACAGCACGAACGTGACCCAGTAGGCAGCGACAAGCAGTTCGGAACGGTCCCGCGCGCGGATGGCCACGATCGCCAGGGCGGTAAGAGCCAGCGCAGCCGCGATCAGGCTTGCTGGGACCACCGCGCCGAGGCCGGCCATGACGCCCATCACGAGCGCAGCTACGAGGAGGCCGGCGCTGACCTGGGCGCCGCCTGTCATAGGGGCCACGTGTTGTGCCGCGCTCTGGCCGAAGTACGCATCAGATCAGCGAAGACTAGCTTGGTTGATTCCGACCGGTATGCGGCGATGGGGGAGTCGCAGCGCATACCGGCAAAGATACTACGCGCGCCAGAGAGGCCCTGTGGTGGTTGCCCTTCTCTACATGCTGGCTACGCTGATCAGCGAGGCGATGGTGGCGCCGTACTCCAGGGCACCGAGATCAGGGGCGGAGCCACTGAACGCGTAGCCCGCGTTGACGCCGGCATCTATGGCCGCGCTGTCCGGCCTGAGCGCGAGGAAGTCGGCACTGGCGGGGTCGGTGCTGACGAAGCGTGGATCGTTGACACCCAGGTTCCAGTTGTTGCGTTCCTGGGTGGAGCTGGTGACCATGGCAGTGCCGCCGACCGCCAGGTTGTTGCGGAACGTGATCGTGTTATGCCCCAGGAAGGCGTACTGGCCGTTGTTGAAGGCGGTGTTGTTGACGAAGGTAATGTGCCTGCCGCTGTTGCTTGTGAAGCCTATGGCCTTGTTGTTGTAGGCGATCGAGTGGCGCACCACGGTGTAGTTGTCTACCCCGCCACCGGCCTTGAAGCCGTTGCCGTTGCCGTTGCTTCCGCGACCGTTACTGTGCGACACGGAGTACTCGATCAGCGTGTTGGTCGACTTCCAGGCATCTATCCCGTCGTCAGAGTTGCGGTAACTGAGCACGTGCGAGATCACGTTCCGGTCACCCGACGAGATGCCGATGCCATCTGCATCCTCGCCCGCTTTGCCGCTCGGATGCACCTCATCGAAGTTGTCGTACAGCGTCAGGTACTCGTAGCGGTTACGGTTACTGTTCACGTTCTGAACGCCACTGCCGTTATTGCCATGTACGACCAGCCCGGTGAACAGGTTGTCGTTGGCGCCATTGATGACGTATATGCCCTGACGAGGCCCGTTGCGAACCTCGAAGTTGGCGAAGACGTTATAGTCGGCTCCGTCCACCCACATGCGATCCTGGTCCGTACCCTTGGACTTGCCCGTACCGTCGAATATGGCCCACTCACCGGGGTAGGAGGCCCACACGATGGGCTGCGAAGCCGTGCCGGACGTAGTGAAGCTGACCTCTATCGGGTACACGCCGCCACGGAGGTACACGATGTCTCCTGGCCGGACCATGGAGGCGGCCTTGCGGACCGTTCTTAGCGGCGCGCTGACGCTTCTACCGGAGTTGCTGTCGTTGCCTGTGGGAGAAACGTACAGCGTGGCGGGGGGGAGCACGAACTTGCTGCCGCCAGGGCTAGGCGTCGGGCTCGGGTTAGGCGTTGGGCTGGGAGGAGGGGGCGCGGGCTCTAGCGGCGGCTGTGGCTGTGCCGGAGGTGTGGGGTCGGGCTGCTCAGGACTAGGCTGCTCAGGATCCCCTTGATCTGGGATCGTGCTGGGCCCGCGCCGAAGCTGGAGGTGCTTGAAGCGAGCGGTGGCCTTGGCGCCTCGAGCGTGCGCCGTCACAGCCATGCCTATAAGCACTTCCTGCTGCATGGGCAGCTCGTACTTACCGACAGGTGTCCAGGCCGAGCCGTCGTAGGAGAGCTCACCGAACAGCACGTCGCCTGAGCGAGTCAGCCGCAACCAGTTGCCCGGAGCCGCACCTGGGTCCGCGCCTGCGTCGTTGACGGTACGCTCTCCGCGCGCCAGCCGTGCCTGGAACACGGAGCCGTTGCCTCCACTTATGTGTAGGAGCGCGTTGCGGGCGTCAGGATCCAGGCTCTCGCGGATCATGATCCCCGCCTTGCTCCAGGGGTCTGCTGCGCTCAGTTCGTCGACCTGCAGCGCCAGCGAGAAGTCGCCCGTCATCATCGTGTACGTGAAGTAGAACTCGTCCTGCTCGCCCCAGATGTCGGCCCCGGAACCTACGACCACTATCCCGTCTTCCGAGCTGCCGAGCTGGAGGCGCGCCTGGTCCTCTTGGTAACCTACGGCTGCACCCACCCAACGCACCGACGTGATGTCCCGGTTTCCGGGTCTCTCGGACACGTTCGGTCCGGTGCCGGGCTGACTGCAGGCGGCGAGCAGCGCCGCTAGCAGGATGATGATAATGCTGTGCACATGTCTATCGCCGGGCCTAGAACGCCGCATGGCTGTAGCAGCGGTCATGCCCTCATCAGTGTTACTACGCATCCAAACCCGCTCCCGTGGTCGGGATGCAACCAAGCAGTGCTATCCGGCCGGTTGCATCACTGGCTCCCCGCGTCCCTTGATGCCCAGATGGGGATCAGCGGTTCATCGCCTCCGGACGCCTATGCATGACGTCCGAGAACATGTGGGTGCTTAACCAGGGTTGGAGCAAGCGAAAAAGCACTCGACCGGTTGCGCCACTGGCTCCGCGTGCACCAAGCGCCCACGTTGCGGCGCACGCATCATCGCCTTCGAGTAGATGACGGCTATCGCCGTCACGAACTAGACGCTATCAGGCAGCGATGAGAGTTGTATGCGAGCTTATGTACAGCTCTCTCATGAACCTCTGGCTGGTGCTGCCGACCCGTTCAGCTCGCGCTCGGACGCGAGCAACGGCACTTTAGAACTCATGTCGGCGGTGTAACTTTAGCCAGATGTGTGGAATAGCTGGCTTCCTAACCGAGAACTCCCGCGCTGACGACGCCAAAGATGTGCTCGCTCAGATGGTCGACTCGATCACTCACCGCGGACCCGACGCCGGCGGTGCCTGGCTCGACCCCGAGCAACGGGTAGCGCTAGGCCACCGCCGCCTGTCGATCCTTGACCTTTCGCCTGCCGGAAGCCAGCCGATGGAGTCGCCGAGCGGGCGCTACATCATGATCTTCAACGGCGAGGCCTACAACCACCTGGAACTCCGCGAGGCCCTCGGAGCCGGGGTAGCGTGGCGCGGACGGTCAGACACGGAGACCCTACTGGTCGCTTTCGAACGGTACGGGGTAGAGGAGACCTTAAGACGCGTCGTCGGGATGTTCGCTCTTGCCCTCTGGGACCGCCACCAGAACGAGCTCACCCTTGCCAGGGACCGACTGGGTGAGAAACCGCTCTACTACGGCTGGCAGGGCAACGTGCTGCTGTTCGGTTCGGAGCTCAAGGCGCTAAAGCACCACCCCGCCTTCGCCTTCGAGCTAGATCAGAACAGCCTCTCCGCCTACCTGAAGTACGGCTACGTGCCCGCACCACACTCCATCTATCAGGGCGTCAACAAGCTCAGGCCGGGCCACGTGTGGCGTTACCGACTAGGCTCTCCGAACCGCGAGGGCGTCCTTACTCAGTACTGGTCGTTGGCAGCCGTTGCGTCTCAGGCTGAGCCCTTCACCGGCAGTGATGAGAAGGCCATCGACGAGCTCGAGCGCCTGCTCAGCCGCTCGATCGAGCTACAGCGCGTTGCCGATGTGCCGCTCGGCGCCTTCCTGTCCGGTGGTATCGACTCGAGCACCGTGGTGGCGCTCATGCAGAGGCTCTCCTCGACCCCAGTGCGTACGTTCACCGTCGGGTTCGGGGAGAGCGAGTTCGACGAGTCGCGCGCCGCGGCCCGGGTGGCCAAGCATCTCGGAACAGACCATACGGAGATAACGGTCGCTCCGCAGGAGAGTCTGAACGTGATCCCGCTGTTGCCCCACATGTTCGACGAGCCGTTCGGAGACGTCTCGGCCATCCCTACCTGGCTCCTCGCCAAGCTCGCACGCACTCAGGTCACGGTGTCGCTCTCTGGTGACGGCGGCGATGAGCTGTTCGCAGGCTACGACCGCTACCACCGCACCGCCAAGTTGTGGCAGCGCGCACAGAAGATAGGGTCAGCCGGCCGCGCACTGGCCCGCTCTGGCCTAGGAGTGCTGCCCGCAGGCACTCTCCAAAGAGAGCTTATGCGCCGCAAGATAGGCGGCTTCCCACACCTGTTCGAGAGTCGCATCGAGGGCATCCGGGCGGCGTTCGGCGAGGGGGCGATAGACGCCGCCTACGACAGGCGCATGTCGCATTGGGGAGACCCACGGGCGCTCCTCAAGTCGGCCAGCGATCCCGCCACGAGTTGGGCACGCGAGGTCGAGATCGGCCGGGCTGACCCGACCGAGAGGATGATGGCCTTCGACACCCTGACCTACATGCCGGACGATGTTCTGGTTAAGGTGGACCGTGCCGCCATGGCGCATGGTCTAGAGACGCGGGTGCCGCTGTTAGATCATCGGATCGTCGCGTTCGCCTGGTCGCTCCCTCACCGGCTGCGCGTGCGGGACGGTGCGAGCAAGTGGCTGCTGCGGCAGCTGCTGTACCGGCATGTGCCGAAAGCGCTGGTAGACCGACCGAAGCAGGGTTTCGGCGTCCCTATGGGCGCGTGGCTGCGCGGACCGCTCAAGGAGTGGGCCGAAGAGCACCTACAGGAGAGCTGCCTGCGCGCCGGCCCGCTGCAGCCAGAGCCTATACGGCAGTTGTGGTCTGAACACCTGAGCGGGGCGGCTGACTGGCAGCATAGGCTCTGGCCCGTACTTGCATTCCTTGAGTGGGAGCGTGAAGACGCTTCGGTGAGAGCTTCCTCCAGGGTTGAGAGCTCACTCGACGTCAGCGTCGCCGGGTAGTCCGAGGGCCCGGAGCATAGCCGCCGTGACGCGGCGGACATCGAACTCGCTCTCTGCGGTGCGGCGCGCCTCCCGGCCCTCCCTGACCACGCGCACCGGGTCTCTCGCGTACATGACCATGGCGTCGGCTAGCCCCCGCGCGTCGCGCACTGGCACCAGCGCTCCGTGCTTACCGACGTGGACGACCTCCCTGCAGCCCGGCACGTCGGTCATGATCGTAGTGCGGCCGCAGGCCATGGCTTCCAGCGCCGACCTGGGCATGCCCTCCCGGTAGCTCGGCAGTACGAACACGCTCGCGTCGGTCAGGTGGGGGCGCACGTCAGTCACGTGTCCCACAAGCTTCACATCACCCCGCGCGGCGGCGGCCCGAAGCAACTCCGGGTCGACCCTGTCCGGGTTGGCGTCCTCGCCGCCGACAAGCACCACCTCGGCGGACGGCACCTCTTGCCGCAGCATCCTAGCCGCCTCGAGCAGCTCCTCCACTCCCTTGGAGCGCAGAAGGCGGCCCACAAAGACGAAACGCGTGGGGTCAGTCGTAGGCTCGCCCGCCGTGTAAAGGCGCGTGTCTACTCCAGACCCGGCCACGACTACAGTGCGGTCTCCAGCAACGATCCCGCGCCTAACCAACTCATCGCGGTCTTCATTGTTGTGGAATATGACCGCCTGACTGCTTCGGAAGTTGAGCCTGTAGAGGAACTGTAGTGCTGTCCGCGCGAAAAGCCGCTTAGGTGAGCGGCGCCCATCGTCTATGAAGGCGAACCCAAGGCCGGCCATCATGGCGTACCTGCGTCGTACCCCCGCGAGACGCGCCGCCAACAGCCCGAGGGCAGCCCCCTTAGCGCCGTAGGCGAACACCACGTCGGGTCTTATCTCCGTCAGCACTCGGCGCATCCGCGCCACGGAGCGGATCTCGTCTACCGGGTTCATACCCGCCCTGCTGAACTGCATCTGAACGTACTGCGCGCCCATCGCCTTGATCGGCTGCGTGGCCGGCTCCGGGTCGGGCGTGGCAACGACCGTAGCGTTCCCACCAGCCACCAGCGCCCTTACAAGATGACCTCGGAAGCGGACCAGGTAAGGCAGGTCCTGACCCATAACGAGCACCTTCACCGGCTCCGGACCTGCTCCGTCGATCATGGGATGGCGGCCGTGACTTCACCCAGGGTCGGCAGTTGCTGCCTGGCTGAGACGATGTCGGCCACCTCACCCATGGTCAGTGACTCCATCAACCCCTGGCCGCTCAAGCGCTCGTACGCGTTCAGCACCGTCCTCAGGTTCACCAGGTTCTCCTGCAACTGCGCACCGAAGTTGTGCGGGTGCCACCAGAGGTGGAACATGTGCCCTCGCCTTGCAGCGCTCTCCATCGCCCACACGATTCGCCTGACCCTTAACGGCTCCAGGCCGCGCAGCCTCGGCTCGACGGGCCGCAGGAACCGACTCTCGCGCACGTCGGTTAAGCCGTGTTCGTCCGGGCCCGCCTTCGGCCATTCGACTGAGTTGGCGCCAGTCAGCGGGAAGTATGAGTCCAGCAGCCGAAGCCCCCGCCGAACGACGGGTTCGCGGCCGCTGGCGCTGGGCACGCTCAGGACGTTCTTCTCCTGGGTTCGGTGGGCGCGGAACCCGGCCGCCCTGATGACAGGGAAGTAGTCGGACCGCACCTGATGCCGAGGCACGACCAGCGAGCGCATATGGTACCCCTTGGCAGCGGCGATGGCCATGGCGGCATCGAGATCAGCTCGGAACTGCTCGGCCGTCTGGCCTGGATCTAGACAGTAATAGTGAGAGAAGGTGTGGCTGGCGATCTCCTGTCTCGGAACAGCGGCTATCTGGCGGATGAGGGAGGGAGCGAAACTGTAGGGGTCCTTCTGTTCGCTCTCCCCAACGGCTAACCGGTAGGGGTCGCGCTGCGGGTCTAAGTAGGTGGGCCTCAGCCTGGGGCTGTAGGCTTCCAGCTCCTCGCGGCCGTCCGCGAACAGAAAACCCACCGTTGCCCAGGTGACGCCTATGTTGTACGCCGCGAACATGTCCAGCATGCGCGGGATGGCCTCGCGCGCGCCCAGCAGGTTCTCTCGGTATCCGCCGTTCGCGCCGGATGAGTCGTGTACACCCCACAGCAGCTCGAAATCTAGGGAAACGACCAGCGCGCTCCCAGTCATGCTGCCGGTAGTTCGCGCGCCCGTTGCTTCGGGCCGAACCGGCGACGTGCGTGCCGAGCTCATCTGTCTGTCCGCCAGCCTCTCATGTACCGGGGCCTGCTAGCGAGACCTTACACGAGCATATGCGCGAGGAGAGGGCTCGCCCTTGGTGGCCTGGCCGCCATCGGCGCCGTGGGCGCGCTCGACGTCTATGCGCTTGCCCCGCTTGCCAACGTCACTGTCCCTCGTCTGTTCGGTCAGGAACACCCCTGTCGCCTTCACGCCTGTGAGACGCAGGACGCTCGCGGCCGACTGAGCCTCACGCCTGGGAGTGCCGACGCCTATGCACAGGGCAGCGAAGTCGCAGGCTGACGTAGGTGCGCCCGCGTCCGGGTTAGCGAGCACTGGCGGAACGTCTATCACTACCACGTCGTACTGCCCTTTGAGCTTCGCGATGAGGGTGGCGAAGCTGGCCTCAAGGGGGCCGTCGAACGGCTGCGCCGAGCCCTTGGAGAGGATGGCGTCGAACGCCCGGTTGGACCCGATCGAGAAGCTCAGGGGTTCTAGGGGCAACGCGGAGTTCCTGAGATAGTCCTCCAGGTAAGGCACCATGAAGCGCTCAGTATCGACGCCGTAGCCGGGCCCTTGGCGCTTCATGTCGGCGTCGACCAGCAGCGTGCGGTAGCCGCTCCTGGCGAGAGACTCGGCGAGGCTGGCAGCCACACCGTTCTTCTCGCTGAAGGTGGATGCGCTCGTCACACCAAGCACGGCCGTGCCTCCTGAGCGGATCACGCCCATGAGACTGGCCCTCACGGTGCCGATGGCGTCAGGGCGCAGGCGCTGCCCGCGCTGGGGCACGGCGACCTCGCCGAGGAAGGTGAGGCCAGTGGCGTCGACGACGACTCCTGCGTCGCTCACTCGCGTGTCAAGCGACCAGCGCGCGATCTGCACGCCGTAGCCGAGCAGTACGCCCAACAGGGCCGCCACGAACGCGCTGAACACGGGGCGCGGCGAGATCGGCTCTACCGGCACCTGCGCCATGCTCAGCGACTCGAGCACGCCCACGACCACGGCGGATGCGCTCCTTGCGCGCGCAACGTCGAGCTCGCGCGCGAGGTTCTCTCTCTGCGTGGCGCTCATAGCCTGCAGGCGCTGGGCGCTGACCTGATCGGAAGACTGAACCGCGGCTGTTATCTGCGCATCTATCTGCTCGATGGCCCGTTCGATGGCCACGATGGCATCTTCGAGCATGGCGCGGCCCCGGTCCCTGTCCCACTCGATGAGCTGGGCAGCGATGGCGTTGACTTGGGTGGCGGCCCGTTGCGGGTCGGGGTCACGAACGGAGATGCTGATGACACTGGAGATGTCGTGACTCTCTACCGACACCGAGACCTTCTCCATGAACCGCGTCATCTCGGCTACGCTGCGACTGCGCCCGTCCAGCCGCTGCAGCGCGTCGTTGACTATCGTGCTTTCCCTCAGGGCGCGCTGGTATACGCGCGCATCCACCGCCGGGGGAATCACAAGGTCTATGCCAGGCGAGGATGACGTGGGGCGCGACACGAGCACTGAGGCGCTGGCCTGGTACACGGGCTCGGCGCGCTGGGTAAGGATGAACGAGACCCCGATGGCGACCGCTGTAACGAGTAGCGCTATCGGTGCGCCCCGCCTGATAGCGGTCATGATCTCTGCGAAGGTCACGGTTCTGGTACCAAGGTGAGTGCTGTCGTGAAGTTGCCTGCTCAAGAGTGCTCCTTGATTCCTACCAACCTCATTGAAGGTTAGCAGAGCTTCCGGTGCTCGCGGGGAGCGTCGTCACCATAATGCAACTCCGGCACGTGAAGCTCGCTGCCGTACCTGCATGCGGCAGGCGATGATACTGTTCTTGCGCTACGGCTACCGCTCGCGCTCGCCCGCACGACAATGGAACGGCTCAATGGCACCCGGCCCTGCCGGTGTCACGCGCCATGCGCCTCACGCACACCACCGGCCGGGCCAAAGAGACCGCCCAGGCGAAAGCCTGGGCGCAGTTCGTTCCGGACTACAGCCGGAGACTATGACTGTGTGAGTTTAGTAGCGCGAAGCGGCGCTGGTCACGCGCACGTCCGCGGCCTGAAGGCCCTTCTGGCCCTGCTCCACGCGGAACTCTACTTCGTCACCTTCGTTGAGCGAGCGGTAGCCGTCGCCCTGGATAGCAGAGAAGTGCACGAAGACGTCGTTGCCGCCGTCGGCCTGCTCGATGAAGCCGAAGCCCTTCTCGCTGTTGAACCACTTAACCGTACCTGTTGCCATGTTGTATTGCCTATCTGCTAAAGCTCTGTTTAGCCAAAGAATTGCCGGACCTAAGCCCGAGTCACTAGAAAACCTCTCGATTTTCAAGGAACACCCAGAGAGTACGCGATTGAGGGCCGGCGTAGATGAGAAAGGTTAAGCCCGCGTACGCCCAAGCCCATCGGCGTTGGGCAGGCGCCTGGTTGGGGAAGGGGGTCTCGGGCCGCCGCCTGACGCTCCGGCACGGAGCCTACGCCCCCCGCCCCACCCAACGGGCGCGTATCTCCGTACTGCTCACGTCGCGCCGGAACTCCTCCTCGGGGAGCTCCTCGAAGACGTCCGTGAGGTGGGCAGGAACGTGCAGGTGCCGAAGTGTCTTGTAGCCCTCGCCCTGGTTCAGCCGGCCGGCGACCAGGAACCGCCCGCCGTGAGCGGCGAATTCTGCCAGCGCCTGGTCGCGGCCCTGCGCGCCACCGTAGAAGTGCGGCTCGAGTATGCGCTCGGCCGTGTCTATGCCGACGGCGAACACGCTGCCGGGGAACAGCTGCGCCTTCTGCACGAAGAGGGGGGCCCGGGTGAGGGCGATGCTACCCCGGCCCGCCAGTTGCTGCGCACGCCGGCGCGCCTCGAGCATGCCTATGGGGGCCTTGTCGGCGTTGATGAGCGGCAGCTCGAACAATGAAGGTAGGCCCGTATGGCGCTCCGCTGCGGCCGCCAGCTCCAGGTGACCGAAGTGAAGGGGGTTGAACGCGCCAGACAGCACCACGTGCCGAGCGCCATCCGGCTCGGAGGCGAGGTCGCCGCCTGGGCGCATGACCACCATGCGGCGCGCGCCGCTGTCCAGGCCACCGAGCAGGTCGCTGGGCATGAACGTCTCGTCCACGTGCTCGTCACCCACCAGCGGCAACTCGGGGCGCGCCAGCACACCGCAGGCGTCAGCGGCCGCGCGCAGCAACACGAGGCTCACGATCTCCTCCTCACCGAGGCGGTCGCGGGCGTCCTTCTCCAGCGTCAGGTGGTAGGTGACGGTGCCGAACGCGTCGGTCACTGCGGCGGCCACGCGGTGCTCACCGCGCTTGGCGCGGTCGGTGGCGATGGTGGCGGTGCTGGCGAGGCCGAACACCGCGTCGGACGGGTTGGCGAACTCGCGGGCCATGCTCCTGGCCCGGCGCGCCATGGCACGGGCCACCCGGCGCGAGGTGAAGCGCGCAGGCATGAAGCCCACCAGGGCCTCCATGCTGGCGGGGGAATAGATGTCTAGCGCCGCCAGGACCGTGCGGCTGGAACCGCCGACGCCGTGCAGCCAGGCGAGAGCCTGAGCGCCGGCGCCGGCGAACGCCATGACCATCTTGTGAGGGGTGGAGTGGATGGCCGTGGCCAGCTCCGTGGGGGTCACGGGCGGCAGGGTGGGGTCAAGGCCGTTGTCGTCGCCTCGTGGCGGGCTCGCCGTCATTCGCAACATCATGCCACGCTCTGACGCAGTGGCGCCGCCGGTCGGCTGCTGTTACTGATCGGCCGCCGGGGAGAAGGTGATGACCTCAGCGCCGCCGTACAGGTAGAGGTTACCGCCGAAGTACTCGTAGCCGATCACGCCGTCGAGAGCCGCGAAGTAGCGGAACTCCTGTTGCATGAGCTCTTCCGAGCACGCCATCAGGGTGGAGCCCACAGGACCCAGCTCCATCTGGCCCTCGGAGAGGATCGTGGCAGCCGTGAAGTAGGAGTTGCAGCCGCTGGTGCCGCTGGCGCGACCCTCTTGGAACTCAAGGGTGGGGGCGGAGCCCTCGATGGGGGGCGCCTGGCCCGTGCCCCACGACGACAGCACCCAACGCACCTTGGTGAACGGCATGGTGCCGTCGATGACCCGCACAGCCAGGCGCTCGGTGGCCACTACCTGGCCGTCGGCGCCCAGTTCGGCCACGTTGGCGAAGCTCGTGGCGTAGCCGTCCTGGCTGCCCTGCTCCATGTCTGCGACCACCACCAGAGTACTGCCGTCCTGAGCCACGCAGCTGTAGGGGGCGGCTTCCTCCGCGCCCTGCACGATGATCTCAGTGTTAGGAGTGCACACGGTGCCGTTCTCGAGCACCAGGCTGTCGACCGGGAAGATGGCCAGGCGCGAGGCCTCGACTCCCGCCTCGGCCCCGCCGACCTCCACCACTTCCAGGCTCAGCTGGTTCTTGCTCTCGATCACGCCGCCCACCAGGCCGAGGTAGCCGCCTTCACCACAGCGGTACTCCAGCTCGGCCCCTGCCACCGTCACGCTCTCACTGTCATGGAGGGCCACGCAGCGGCTGCCGTCCGGCAAGACGATCTGCGTGCCGGAGACGGCGCCACCCTGGGCGTCAGCACCGCCCTGAAGCGCCAGTAGCACAAGTGTGAGGAGCGCGGGCAGAAGCCAGCTGCTTGCCGATGATCTGGTGTGGGGGATGGCGGTAGTCGCTGCGTTGTCTCTCATCGTTCTGGTCCTCCGAGTCTCTTGTTCGCGTTGCCCGGGCGCCTGAGAGATCAGGCAACGCGCCTCTGGCGGTTCCGGACTTGAGCGTCGGCCTGCCGAGGGGGGTTGTTCGGGCAGGCAGACAGCTTCACGGTTCAGCTTGGGTCCGGAAGCCATGAGCAGCATGAACAGAGGGAGCGACTTCGTGAAGCGGGCGTTCATGTAGCGCGGGCTTGCGGTAACG
>JBIQNJ010000029.1:20650-30063 GCA_044462445.1 Truepera radiovictrix
CAGAGGGAGCGACTTCGTGAAGCGGGCGTTCATGTAGCGCGGGCTTGCGGTAACGTGCTCGCAGGGCTGGCCCCCTTCGGCGGCGGCGGGCGCGCCGGGCTGCCGCCTTAGACGGTGGACCCGTGCCCGCGCAGTACTGTTAAGGACATCAAGGTACCGAAAGGACTCCGCCGTGGCCTCAATCCCTACGCTCCCTGGCATCGAATCCCGCCGAGTGGCTACACCCAGGCTCACCGTCCATGCGCTCTTCTCGGGCCCCGACGACGGCGTTCCTGTGCTGTTCGTGCACGGCAACGCCTCCTCCAGCACCTTCTGGGAAGAGACCATGCTGGCGTTGCCGCCCGGCTATCGCGCCATCGCCCCGGACCTGAGGGGCTACGGCGACACCGACGACGTTCTGGTAGACGCCACCCGCGGCGTCGGCGACTGGGTGGACGACCTGCTCTCCCTGAAGGCCGCACTGGGCATAGACAAGTACCACGCGGTGGGGCATTCGCTGGGTGGCGCCGTGTTGTGGGGCCTCCTCGGCGCCGACGGCGCCAGCATGCTCAGCGCCACGCTCGTGGCCCCGGGCTCGCCCTACGGCTTCGGCGGCACCCGCGGCGAGAACGGCATACCCTGCTACCCCGACTACGCAGGCTGCGGCGGTGGCTCCGTCAACCCGGACTTCGCCGCGCGCATGGGTGCCGGCGACCGCAGCGGTGACGACGCCAGCGCCCCCAGGGTCGTGATGAACACTTACTACTGGAAGCCGCCGTTCCGCGCTGCGCGCGAGGAGGAGCTGCTCTCGGGCCTGCTTAGCGAGAAGGTCGGACCGCAGAAGTACCCCGGCGACTTCACCACCTCTACGAACTGGCCCGGCGTGGCGCCAGGCACGTACGGTCCGGCCAACGCCATCTGCGCCAAGTACGTGGGCGACTCGGTGGAGAGGCTTCTGGCGCTCGAGGTCAAACCCCGCGTCCTCTGGGTTCGCGGGGCGGAAGACCAGATCGTGTCTGACCAGTCGCTCTTCGAGTTCGGCACGCTCGGCAAGCTCGGCGCCGTTCCGGGCTGGCCCGGAGAGGACGTGTTCCCACCCCAGCCGATGGTCTCCCAGACACGCTACGTGCTGAACCGCTACCGCGAGCAGGGCGGTACGTACGAGGAGGTCGTGTGCGACGGCGTCGGTCACACGCCGTTCCTGGAGCGGCCGCAGGAGTTCATGGCGGCCCTCACGGCCGTACTCGAGAGTTAGTGCTGGCGACCAGGTTCGGCGCACGGCCGTGCCTGCCAACAAGGGTTGGGTCGCGCCGCCAGGCTCCCGGTCCGCTCGCGTTCCGTCGCGCCCGAGCCAACAAACCTCACAGCACGGTCGTAGCCGCTCGTGCAATGCTTCACGAGATGATGGGAATCGTCACCCTCGCCCGTCTCAACCTTCGTGCCAGGCGGGTACTGCGGGGGTAGCAGCTACTAGACGGGGCGGGCAACCGCCCCGCCGGCACGGCGAGTCACTCAGTCGGCTCGGTCTAGTCTCACCTTACTAGCAGATCACCGAGGCCTGATAAGGACGTCTTTGGTGGAGCCTATCGGTGGTTCTACAGCTCACGAGATAGAGCAGGGCTTACGGCGCTACAAGCGCCCTCTCTACGCTG
This sequence comes from Truepera radiovictrix, assembly GCA_044462445.1. Classification (GTDB taxonomy): domain Bacteria; phylum Deinococcota; class Deinococci; order Deinococcales; family Trueperaceae; genus JAAYYF01. Next base: position 22,282 of record JBIQNJ010000029.1, read on the forward strand.
CCATCCTCTTCCTGGTGGCGGTGCAGGCCCTCATGGCAGGCCGCATCGTGGGCACCGACCTGGAGAACTACTCCCGTTACGCCGTCTCGGGCATGGCGCTCATCGCGGCCGTGCTCACACTGACCACACCCCGCCTGTTCCGCGTCATCGAGGTGGGGGTGTTCCTAGTGGGCAGCTTCGTGTGCGTGGCGTACCTGTCCCTGGCGCTGCAGGAAGACTTCATCACCAACACGGCAGCCGTGCGCGTGTTCACCATCTGGCTTGCGCTGCTGATCGTATGGGCGTTCCTGGCCTTCCGAAGCGGCGTTGCCCTGATCGTGTCGGCGTTGCTGCTCTTCGTCGGCGTGGCCATGGTCGCGCTCAACCTGCTCATGGCCAACCCGCTGCCGGTGGCCGACCGCGAGATAGGCGCCGTCGCCGACCTGCTGCTCGTCGGTGTGGCCTACCTGCTGCTCCTGTTCGGCCTGACCAACTCTATCGAGCGTCGCACGGCCGCGCTCGCCAGCGAGGAGACGGCCACCCGGATGCTGTCCCTAGATCCTCTGACCGGCGTCACCAACCGCGCGGCCTTTCACCGCCTGCACCAGGACATGACCCGCGGGCGCGGCGCCAAGCCGTTCAGCCTGGTGCTCGTCGACCTAGACGACTTCCGCAGCATCAACGAGCGCTTCGGCACCGCCACAGGCGACGACGTGCTGCGGGAGGCGGCGCTGCGGCTGGCCAGCACGCTGGGTCAGCAGTCGCGCGTGCTGGCGCGCCTCGGGGGAGACGTGTTCGGGCTCCTGTTCACGGGCGCGCTGCAGGAAGAGGAGGCCGCAGAGCTGGTGGCGCACGTGTCGTCCGCCTTCCAGGCGCCGTTCACGGCTGGGGGAGGACCGTTGCAGGTGACCGCCACCGTGGGCATAAGCCGCTACCCGCTCGACGCCGCCACGCAGACGGAGCAGGTCACCCAGGCAGAGATGGCGGTGGCCCGCGCCAAACAGAAGGGCGCGGCCTTCGAGCTGGCCTCACAGAGTGCCTACGAGCATGGGCGCACGGCCCTGGCGCGTGACCTGCGGGAGGCGCTGGGCAAGGGGGAGCTTCAGCTCTACTTCCAGCCGATCGGTACGGTCGAGAGCGCGTCCGGCGACGAGCCCGGCGCTCAGGTGGCCGTGAGGACCGTCGAGACGCTGCTGCGCTGGAACCACCCGGAGCGCGGCATCATCCCGCCACAGGAGTTCATCCCGCTGGCCGAGCGCGCCGGCCTCATCGTCGCCATCGGCAGCTGGGTGCTGAGCGCCGCCTGCCAGCAGGTGCGCCAGTGGGAGGACGCTGGGCACGGTCAGTTCTACGTGAGCGTGAACGTCTCGCCGCATCAGTTCACCGAACCCGGACTGGTGGAGAGCATCCAGCGTGCGCTGCGTGCCGCCAGGCTCGACCCCCGCCGGCTGGTGGTGGAGGTCACGGAGACGAGCGCCGACCTGCCCGCGGTCGAACGGCGCCTGACCGAGATACGTAACCTCGGCGTGCGGGTGGCCATCGACGACTTCGGCGCCGGCTACTCCTCTCTGGGGCGGCTGCGCAACCTGTCGATCGACTTCGTGAAGCTCGACCGGTCGTTCGTGCGTGGGCTCGACGGCGCGGATGTGCGCGCCCGGCTCATCGTGCGCGCAGCCGTGGTGCTGGCCCATGGGCTAGGGGCGAAGGTCGTGGCAGAGGGCATAGAGACCGAGTCGCAGGCAGCGGTGGCGGTGAGTATCGGCTGCGACTACCTGCAGGGCTTCCTGCTCTCGCCCCCGGCGCCGGCGACCACCATCGCCGGCACGTGGACAAGCGGCGATATCGTCTCCTGGAACGGCGCCGTCAGCGGTGCAGACGCCGCGCCGGCCGGCTGAGCCGGCGCCCCGCCCGCCACTCCTGCCTAGTACCGCTTGGCACTGACCAAAACGGCGAACCCCCGCGTAACCCGCGGCTCCTAACCTGAGGTTCAACCCTCGGAGAGGAGCTTCTGTATGCGTTCCGTCTGGTCCTTGCCTAGCCGTTCACGTGCGTGGGGCTCCGCGCGCGCCGCCGCTGCAGCCGCCAGCGCCCTCGCTGTGCTCGCGGCCGTACTGGTAGCCGTGCCCCCAGCGGTAGGTATCGCGGCCAGCGCCCGTTGGAACGCCGGCCCGCACCCTCTTGAGGGGCTCATGGTCGTGCTTCAGTCGCAGCCGGCCAGCTGCGGCCCGGCTGTGCTGGCCACCCTGACAGCCTGGCTGGGCTCGCCCCACACCGAAGCCGCTCTCATCGCCGCCGCAACTATGAGCGGCGACGGCGTTACCCTTTCCGAGTTCGCCCGCCTGGCACACGGCGTCGGCCTGGCCGGCACCTGGTACTCCGTACCCGCCGCTCAGCTCGGCTCTCTGCCATCACCGTTCGTCGTCCACCTGAACGTTGACGGCGCAGCCGGGCTGGGCCACCTGGTCGCCGTAGCAGGGGTCAGCCACGGGTACGCCGTGGTGGCAGATCCTGCCGTCGGCCCCTACACCCTCTCGCTGGCCGCTCTGGCCGCGCAGTACAGCGGACGCGCGTACGTAGTGGGCGGCAGGCCATGACGCAGCCGCCCACCCTACGCTTCCCCCTCGGAGCGGTGTGCGCGTGCCTAAGCGCACTGCTGGTGGTGGCCGCGGTGCGTCCGTGGGGGTTGGGCCTGCTCGGCTGGGTGGCCATGGCGCCGCTGTTCGCCGGCCTTCCTCTGATGCGGTCGTGGACCGCGGTAGGGCTCTCCTCGGGGGTGGTCGCCCTGGCGTTCTGCAGCGTCGCCTACGAAGCCACCGCCGCGCTGGGGGCCGGGTGGCACGCTGCCGCGCTGGTGTTGGGCACGGCGCCGTTCGTCATCTCCAGCGTGGCCGCCAAGGCGGTAGCCGGCCGGCTGCCGCGCCACCTCACATACGTGTGCTTCGCCCTCTTCTGGGCGGCAGCAGAGTACGTTCCCGCCCGCACGGAGCTGCTCGGCGACCACGCCCTCGTCCTCTCCCGCTTCGGCTACGTGGCCGACGGGCTGCCGGCCATGCACTTGGCCCGCTTCAGCTCTGTGACGGCTACGAGTGTGGTTCTCCTTCTGGGCAACGCCTTCGTGGCGCAGGTCCTGGTCTCCGTGCTGCGCCGTGCACGGCGCTGCCTGACGGGCGGCGTGCTGGTGCCCCTCGCGCTCTTCGGGGGCGTGAACGCGCTCGCGGTCGGGGCGCAGGCCACGGCGCCCGCGCCAGGACCCGGTTCGTACGATGTGGCCGTACTGCAGCCGAACACGCCTACCGCCCTCCTGGCGGCGGCATCCGCCGTGCCGGCCGTGGCTAACCGGCACATAGGTGCCCTCGTTCGACTGGCCTCTTCAGGGTCGGGCGCCCCCGCGCCGGCCGGTGGCGCTGGTCGGGCCGGTGGGCCTGGCGGGCCTGGCACCCCCAACCTGGTCGTCTTCCCGGAGGGCGCCTGGCCGCAGGCACTCCACCTCGAGCAACCTCTCGCCTCCGTGAGCCCGGCGCTCCTTCCCGACCTCCTTCGCATGCCTACCTCGCTCATAGGCGCACCGGGAGCTGCCTCCCAAGGCATGGCCACCAACTCGGCCTTCCTGTGGGCAGACGGCGACTTACGCCACGTGTACGCCAAGCGGCATCTCGTGCCTGTCGGCGAGGCTGGGCTTACCGGCGGACCGCACACTCCGGCAACTTTCAGGTTGCCGCCAGCCGGAACCGCGTCCGCCATCGTCGCCCCGCTCATCTGTTACGACATCGCCTTCCCGGCCACTGTTCGCGCCGCCGCTTCTGCGGGCGCACAACTCCTGGCCGTGCTCACCGATGACGCCTTCGCCGCGCGCGGAGACGTCCCACATCTGCACCTCCGCCTGGCGCGCTTCCGCGCCGTCGAGAGCGGCCTGCCCGTGGCGTTCGCGTCGAACACCGGGCCTAGCGCGCTCATCGGCCCGGGTGGCGCCTTGGTCGCGGTCTCGCCCGCCGGCCAGGCCACGCTGCTTCGCGCCAGGCTCGGTGAAGGGGCCGGCCCGACGCCGTACGTCATCTACGGCGACCTGGTCGGCGCGCTCGTGTGTGCAGTGGCGGCCCTGCTGGCCCTCACCAGCGCGGCGAGCGTAGCGGGAAAGAGGGGAGGTGGTGGTGCGCGCCAGCCAGCGCAAGCCTGAAACAGTCGGCAACCCACTCCCGCTTCCCGAAGGAGGAAACCGTGAAACGCTTTGTACTCTGGTCGTTCAACCTGCTCGTGCTCATGACCCTGTCTGCCACCTACGCGGCACAGGGCGGCCAGGCGCCGCAGGCTCTAGCTCTAGCCGAGCTAGACACCGTCACCGCCGGCATCTGCCGCACCTGTAAGCCACCGCCTCCACCCTCCGGCCCCGCCAGGCCGACACAGGGGAAGGAGGTCTGGGAGGCCTGGAACTCCCAGACAAGCAGCACGGTCAGCTCGGGCCGCACCCCCATAGGCACGTACGTCAACAGCACCGGTAACACGCCTATCACGCATAGCTTCTCGTTCAACGACGAGTGCCAGTACCGCATCACCGGCGGCAGCGTGAGCCTCGGGACCAGCCTCGGCATCTCTCTCAACACCACCTACAACTGCGCCAGGACGCACAACTACAGCTTCACCGTGCCTCCCAAGACGAGCGTCACGCTCTACAAGAGCATCATGACCTACTACGTCACCACCAACTACCGCATGGTCATCGTGTACAGCGACGGCTACCGCGAACAGACGGGCCTGACCGACTCGACGCGGACGGAGTACAGCTACGCCGCGCTCGGCATCGAGTAGGCAGGCGTAGGCCGCAGGTTCACCCGGGGGCGGGCACGTGCCCGCCCCCCAAGCCGGCGGACCGGCTTCCCGGCTCACCGATCCCGCCAACCCATTAACTACCTCTCCGCCGACCAAAGCAGGAGAACTCTCCCATCAACCGCTATAGAGATGGAGCACAGATGCGCAGCCCTCACCACCCCGCCCCCGGTAGTCGTGCCCACCCGCTTCGTGTTCTAGCTGCGAGCGGGTTCCGGGTCCTGAAACTCGTAGCGCTGGCACTCGGCGCCACGTCCGTAGGCGCCCAGGCCCCTAGCCCGCCGGCCGCGGCAGCCACCGTCACCGATACGCCCGTGGTCGCCGTGCATTACCAGGACATACCCTCCGGCGCCCCTGCCACCATCGACGTGTTCATCCCGCCTCCCATGGTCGACTGGACCGAGTTCAGCTACACGGCGTCGGAGTGCCTCAAGGCCGACAGCGTTCACGCCGGCCCGCCGGGCAAGGCTCTGATCGTGCGCTTCGAGGTCGAAAGCGAGGGGCCGTGCGCCACGCGGGTGGATCTCCAGTTCGGCACCGGCGCTTCCAGCTGGTCTGCTGCGGCGCTGATCGTCGTCAACCGCCTGCCGCAGCTGCCGGAGGCGACAGGTGTGCAGCCCACGTTCTCAACCGCACGCCTCCATGTGCCCAACGCCGGGCCTCACGATCAACTCGCAGACGTGATGCTACTCGGGCTGACCAACACGGGGAGCACACCCCTGACAGTGGTCGGCTTCGGCGACAACGCGGCGTTCGCGTCGCTCATCGGCCAGGTGTTCAGTTACGAGCCGGCCAGTTTCGCCTATCGCTACGAGGACCTCGCGCGCCACGGTGCGCCCTTCGAACCGACCGAGGTGGCGGCGGGTGCTACGGCCCATTTCGCCCTCCTGTTCGACGCCAACGGTAGGTTGCCCACTGGCGCGGGCACGATCACCATGCAGGCCGTAGCTATCATCGAGCGGGACGGCCAGCAGCATACGCTCGCCTTCCCGCGCCTCAGCAGCGCGTGGGGCACAGAGCTGCCATGAGCGGACGCAGCCCGCGCAGGCCGCACGCGCGCCGCTTCTCTCTTCCGGCGGCGCTGTTCCTGGCGTCGTTGCTCTCGGCCGTGAGCGCCCAAGGTGCCGCCCAAGCCGCCCCCGAGCCGCTCTACGGGTCGGCCGCGCTCGTGGCGCTCTTCGAGGCCAACTACAGGCCCGCGCCACAGCTCCTCGACGAGGAATGGGCGGTGCGTTCACTCAGCCACGCCACTGCGGTGGACGCCCTCCCGACCCTCTCGTTCGCCGAGAGCGCCACATGGCGCAGTTACGACCGGCTGAGCGTCAGCCTCAGCCTCGGTACCACGGTGCCCCTATACCGTGCGCGAGCTGGCCCGTTGCTTGCCCTGCACGCACAGCAAGCCGCTCTGCTGGAGCGTCAGCACGCCTACGCCCGCGCCGAGGCACGGGCCGGCTTCCTGAGCGACGCGCTGGCGCTCCGGCTGCTCAGCGACCTCAACGCCGATGTCGAGGGGCTCGTCGGCGCGCTGGAACGGTCGGGCTGGCAGGCCCCGGTCGACGCGGAGGAAGCCTTCGATGCCAGCCCTGCCGAGCGGGATGCGCTGGCGGCCTACAGGCACCTGGTGGGGCTGCGCGAGTTCCTCGAGACGCGCGTGCCCGAGCTGGAGCGGCGGGTCTCGCGTGCCGCAGGCACAAGCGTGTCCGGCGGCCGGCTCGAGAGCTTCGAACTGCTGCTGGCGGCCGTGCCGACCGCGCCCACCGTTGGCCAGTGCCTGAGCTCGTCACCGCTGCTCAGGCATGTGGCGCTGCAGCAGGAGGTGCGGCGGCTTGAACTGGCTGCGAGGCAGAGCCCCGACCTACGCGTAGACCTCTACGCCAGCGCTGCCTACGGCTCGGGCTCTCTGACGGGCACGGTGGGCATAGAGGCGCGCGTGCCGCTCCCTGCCGGCTGGCCCGTTGCGGGCCATGCGGGGGTGGCGGCCGGGCTCCACGGCATGGAGCAGACGCTCAGCCTCACGTGGCCCCCGCCCACGCCGGCGTTCCGGCCGGTCACGGCGACCGAGCGCGCCGAGCAGCAGGCCGAGGAGCTCGCAGCCCTGAAGCGCGAACTCGAGTCCCTCATCGGCGGCCTCGCTGCGGTGGACAGGGCGGTGCTAGCGGCCGAGACGAACCTTCTCTGGGCGGTTCGTGACCTCCGCGGGCCGGACGAGCCAGCCGCCGCCCGCACGGGGGCGCTGCACCCCGACCCAGAGCCGTTCGTTGAGCTGCATCTGCTCAGGCTGCGCAGCGACCTGGCGTTCGCGCGTCTGGCGCGGGCGGAGGAGCTGCTCCGCGTGGCCCTTATCTGCGGTGTCGGCGCGGGATGACTAGGCGCCTTTCGCACAGGCGCCGCCGGGGAGGTGCCCTGGCGGCGCTGCTGACGCTCCTCGCGCTTGCCGTAGTGACGGTGGGGGCGTACAGCCCGCGTGTCGCAGGGCAGGTTCCGGGCCTGTCCGGGTTGCTGGCTCTCGTCTCGGGCTGGTTACCGGCCCACGTGGCCTGGATGCACGACCCCGGCAGCCCCAGCCTGCGCTCGGGCGCCTACTTCGGATGGACTGACGGGCACACGGGCGAGCTCTACCTGTACGGCGAGGGGTGCGGGCAGGCAGGAACCGCCGGCCTCTCACTGCGGGGAGGCGGGGTCGAAGTGGAGCTGACCCCGCGCCAGGTCGTCTCCGAGAGCATGGACCTGGGTCTCCCTGATCCTGTTCCCCTGCTCCGGCTCACCATCGCTCTTACCCGACCGGTGGCGTTCGACCGGGCGCTCCTGCGTTGCCGCGACGGCGCCGAGGCGGCCGCACGGATCGCCGCAGCCGTGGCGCTGGTTGCGCCAGCGGCAAGCTCCGGCGAGCATGTGGCCGGCTTAGTCACGCTGTCAGGCCCCGTCCCCCGCCCCGCACTCGGTTTCGTGGGCGAGCTAAGCGTCGTGGCAGCGACCCGGCAT